>JARXKP010000276.1:2416-4677 GCA_030271615.1 Pseudomonadota bacterium | reverse complement strand
CGAGCACCAGTTCGCTCGTAAAACCACTGGAAACAAAGTAACTGCGAACGACTCTACGTACGCTCTCGCCGCTTAAAACCGGTGAGCTTCGCAACAGTTGGCCGATGGGCTGGGCTTGAGGGGTAACCTGAAGGCTGCGAAGTCATACACATGGGCTCGTCCTGTATCGCGTCATTCGACACAGGATCAAACTAAGTGAATCGAGGTGATCTCAGCGTGCTGCTGCGCGGTGATCACCTTTAAAATCAAATCAGTCAGCTACGCATGTAGAACTACCTGATGATGGCTTGCGGACGGGGGTTCGATTCCCCCCGGTTCCACCAAACGAGGGTCCACATAGGCCCGCAAATGACCAAACCCCTAAGTAAATCAACCACTTAGGGGTTTTTTCATGTCCGCATGACACCGGACAGCACCGCTTGCACCCACGGTACAACCGGATAACATACTGGACAACAGGCCCCCTTCGGATACCAGGGGCCGGAGGTTATCCAGTATGGCGACCAACATCCTGAGTGACAAAGCGATCCGCGCGGCGCTGAAGGAAGCGGCCGAGACGGGCAAACCCAAGACCGTCAAAGACGGCGACGGTTTGAGCCTCATAGCCCGCCCGGAAGGCGCCGGCTGGTGGCGTTTGCGCTACTGGCTCCAGAGTCGGGAGAACCGGCTTTCGATGGGCACCTATCCCGACGTGTCGCTGGCAGATGCACGCACTCGACGGGACGCTGCTCGCAAACTGATCGCAGCCGGCATCGACCCCAGCAAGGCCCGCAAGGCAGACAAGGCCCAGCAAGCCGCAAACGCCGAGGCGAAGGCACTCGCCGACGCCGGATTACCGGGCCCGGACACGTTCGAATACGTCGCACGCGACTGGCTGACCACCGTTCATGAAGCCAAGGTCAGTGCCGGCCATGCCGACCACACCCGCATTCGCTTGGAGCAGGACGTTTTCCCGTGGCTCGGCCGGCGCCCAATCGCCGACATCGAAGCCCCTGAACTGCTGGAGTGCCTGCGACGGGTGGAAGCGCGCGGTGCGATCGAGACGGCACACCGTGTGAAGGACGCCTGCGGGCAGGTGTTCCGCTTCGGCATCGCAAGCGGCAAGTGCAAGCGCAATCCGGCGTCTGACCTGCGCGAAGCGCTGCGGCCGGTGGTGAGTCGGCACCATGCCGCGATCGTTGATCCTGTTGAGGCTGGAAAGCTGTTGCGCGACGTGATGGCCTACGAAGGTCACCCGGTGACCCGTGCGGCGCTGAAGTTGTCGGCGCTGCTGCTACTTCGACCTGGCGAACTGCGGCACATGGAATGGGGTTGGATCGACCTTGACGGCGCTGTCCTGACGGTGCCCGCCGAAGTGATGAAGCGCAAGAAAGCCGACAAGGCAGACGGCCCGCCGCATGTGGTACCGCTGGCGGTTCAGGCTGTGGCGATCCTGCGCGATCTGCACCCACTGACCGGAGAGAACGGGCGCCGCTTCGTGTTCCCGTCGCTGCTGACCGGCGAGCGTTGCATGAGCGAAAACACGGTGCGTGGTGCCTTGCGGCGGATGGGCTACAGCAACGACGACATGACGGCCCACGGGTTCCGTGCAATGGCCCGGACCATGATCGCAGAGCGCCTGGAGGTTGCTCCGGAAGTGATCGAGGCCCAGCTAGCGCACGCTGTCGGCGACTCGCTGGGCAGGGCCTACAACCGGACCCAATTCCTCGACCAGCGGCGCGACATGATGACTAGATGGGCCGACTACCTGGACCGACTGCGCACTGGCGCGGAGGTGGTGCCGATCAAGGCGGCATGAATGAATCCGGCGTCTCAGCGGCACTGAGACAAGCGGGGCCGGAGTCTGCGCCAACAGAACATCCGGCCCCTACCACCATGCTTTCAAGTAAGGACTCGCACAGATGGATTCCGAGACTCTAAACGACCCGACACCCGCAGAACTCGCCGAGAGGTTTCTTCCCGCAGAGGATGCTGTTTTCGAAGTGTTGCGCACCGAAGGCCGCCTACGGCTGTGGAAATCTACGGCAAAGCAACACCCGATTCATGGCGAGCCGAATCGGCCAAACATCAAGTACCACATCACTCAAGGGGACCGAGCGGAAATCGTCTTGATGGGTCGGCTGGAAACAGCGCAGCAGAACTTCGAACACATGCAGTCGGAGGCCGGCGCCTACATCGTCAAGGTGGGCTCGCTGATCGGCGGCCCCGCATGAAGCCCAGCGAAGAGGCCCTGCACCTGTTGGCTGCATTCCGGCAGCTCG
>JARXKP010000276.1:0-2316 GCA_030271615.1 Pseudomonadota bacterium | reverse complement strand
CGCATGAAGCCCAGCGAAGAGGCCCTGCACCTGTTGGCTGCATTCCGGCAGCTCGGGACGGATCAACAGCGCGTAATGGTGCGGAGGATTCTCGAAACGGCGTGTCGGCGACTGAAGGTGCCGGCCGACAACTTCGACGCGCTTGTTTCTCACTGCCTGGCGGTAAAGAAAGAAGCTGCCGCAAGCGCGGTCGATAAGGCGCTGGCCGACCTGGTGCGCCTCAGCGTGAACACGGTCGAAAGCGTTCAGCCAGTCGGACTCGATCGGTTTGTAGACATCGCGCTGATGTACGCGGCAACCGACGATGACTTGCATCTGGGCGCCAAGTTCTCGACCGGCGGTAAGAAGCGCTCCGGCACTGTCAAGAAAGCCGTTCGGAGGGTTCTCAAATCAAAGCCGGCGTCTTCGGCCGCTGATGTATGGGCCATCCTGGAGAGAAAGCCACCTCCGGGCATGACGTTCTTTGAGTCCCCCTGGTTCGGGCGGTACATCGAAAAGGACGGCGAGCCGGAAACGAAATATCCGCGCTTTCGCAACATCGTCAGCGAAGTAAAGAGAGAGCTTCTCGCCCTGGAATAGACCGGGAATCACGGGATAGCGAACCCGTGAAGGCGGGTTTCTATGGTCGCGCCATGTTCAACGCATGGGGCCACAAGTGACCGCATCAATCCATCAAGTAGAGGGCGGGGCGAAGAAGACTCGCCCGACTGTTCGACCGCCATTGATCGACACGCACGCAGACGTGGCGCTGGCTGACATCAACGATCTTGAGGCGCTCATTCGAATGAAGCGTTCCTGGATTCACGAGGCCGTGCGCACCGGGCGATTCCCTGCACCAGTGATCCAGCAACCCCGATGCACCCGCTGGAAGCTGTCGCATGTCCGGGCCTGGCTGATCGAGCAGACGGAGAAGTCCGCGAGTGACACCGAGACAGCCGAGATGGTGAAGACCCGCGCGAAAAAGGGGGCCGATGCCGCTGCCCGCAATCGCGCCGAGAGAGCCGCCGCAGCCGGCGCCGCTCAGTGAGGAAACCTGAAATGCACACCGAAAGGAACACGATGCACAGCAGACCCGGAAATGACGAAGCCCGAACCGCTCGGAACGGTTCGGGCCTCAGGGCAGATCAAGACACCAACGCCGAAACTGTAATCGACCTCGACGCGGACCGCAAAGCGTTCACCACGCTGGCGGCGAAGCTGGCTTTCGCAGGATTCAGTCTGCACCAGCTCGCGCACGACGGTTACCTGGTCTCGCGCTGGGACCGGACGTTTCATTCCAACGATTTAGCCGGAGTGCGCGGGTTCTGCCAGCGGGCGGGGGTGGCTGTATGAGCGGCGCCTGCGAAGACTTCCGCACGGCGATGCTGGCCACGTTGGGCCATGCACCCGACGCGATCGAGCCGGGCCGCTTTCATCGTTTCAGCACCAGCGGCCGGCGCAGTGATTCGGCCGGCTGGTGCAAGCTGTTCGACGATCTGCGCGGCGGAGTGTTCGGCTGCTACCGGCAAGGCATCGGCGAGACCTGGAGTGCAGCCGACCGGCGCACCATGACCCGAGAGCAGCGCATCGAGCTGGCACGGCAGGTGGCAACAGCAACTGCTGAACGCGAAGCCCAGCAACGCCAGCAGTGGGCCGACAACGCGCAGCGAATCGCCCGGACATGGGCGCAGTGCGTGCCCGTGCTCTCTGGCGATCCCTGCGCGCTGTACCTGAAGCGGCGCGGTCTCAGCGAAGTTTGGCCGCTGCCCGAAGTGCTGCGCCTGCACCCCGCATTGCCCTACTGGCACGGCACCGAGAAGCTGGGCACCTTCCCCGCGATGGTGGCGCCGATCGTTGCACCCAATGGCCGCACCGTGGCGCTGCATCGGACCTACCTGACGACGGACGGGCGCAAGGCCGACCTGCCCAGCCCGAAGAAACTGACCAGCGCAGCCGGACCGCTGGCCGGCGCCTGCATCCCGCTGCACCGGCCGGCGCGCGGTTGCATCGGCATCGCCGAGGGCATCGAGACGGCGCTGGCTGCGCGGTGCGCATCGGGCGTGCCCACCGTTGCCAGCTACTGCGCCGGCAACCTGGCCGCGTGGCAGTGGCCGCCCGGTGTGCAGCGCCTGGTGATCTTCGCCGACGCAGACAAGGCCGGACGCGAGGCCGCAGACACGCTGCGCGCACGGGCACTGTCCCGGCATCTGCGCTGCGAGGTGATGACGCCCACCGATGTCGGGTCCGACTGGTGCGACGTGTGGGCCGCAAGCCGGCCGGCGTCGATGGCAGCGGAGGTTGCAGCATGAGCGCCGTCATGCAAGACCTGACGCGCGC
>JARXKP010000275.1 GCA_030271615.1 Pseudomonadota bacterium | reverse complement strand
CCGCCACACCCAGCACGGTGAGCAGCACGTCCATGTCGTTCTGGTCGGCTTCGGCGTGGTTCGTGTAGCAGATGTCGCAGCCCATCGGCAGGCCGAGCAGCTTGCCGCAGAAGTGGTCTTCGAGGCCGGCGCGGATGATCTGCTTGCCGTCGTACAGGTACTCGGGCCCGATGAAGCCGACCACGGTGTTGACCAGCAGCGGCTTGAAATGCCGCGCCACCGCATAGGCCCGCGCCTCGATCGTCTGCTGGTCGCAGCCGTGGTGGCCGTTCGCCGACAGCGCACTGCCCTGCCCGGTCTCGAAGTACATGACGTTGTCGCCGCGTTCTGTTCCAGCCTCGCCGGCGAAACAAGCGCCCCGCTTCAATGACAGCGCGGCCGCGCGCGCCTCGGCGAGCACCGCGAGGTCGATGCCGAAGCTGGTGTTGGTGGCTTCGGTGCCGCCGATCGACTGGAACACCAGGTCGACCGGCGCGCCGCGCTCGATCGCAGCCAGCGTGTTGGTGACGTGGGTCAGGATGCACGACTGCGTCGGGATTTCGTAGCGCTGGATGACCGCGTCGAGCATCTGCAGCAGGCGGATCACCTGCGGCACGTTGTCGGTGGCCGGGTTGATGCCGATCACCGCGTCGCCGCTGCCGTACAGCAGGCCGTCGAGCAGGCTGGCGGCGATGCCGGCGGTGTCGTCGGTCGGGTGGTTGGGTTGCAGCCTGGTCGACAACCGGCCCGGCAAGCCGATGGTGTCGCGAAAGCGGCTGCGCACCCGCACCTTGCGCGCGACCATGATCAGATCCTGGTTGCGCATGATCTTCGAGGTGGCGGCGGCCATTTCGGGCGTGATGCCTGGGCTCGCCAGCGCCAACGCTTCGCTGTCGACCTCGTCGGACAGCAGCCATTCCCGAAAGCCGCCGACGGTCAGGTGCGCGATCGCCGCGAAGGCCGCGGCGTCGTGCGTGTCGACGATGAGCCGCGTGACCTCGTCGGCCTCGTACGGCACCACCGCTTCATTCAGGAACTGCCGCAGCGGCACGTCGGCCAGTGCCATCTGCGCCGCCGCACGCTCCTCGGCCGTGCCCGCCGCCACGCCCGCCAGGTGGTCGCCCGAGCGCTCAGGCGTGGCGCGTGCCAGCAGCGTCTTCAGGCTGTCGAAGCGGAAGCTGCGGGCACCGATGGAGTGGCTGTAAGAGGCCATGGAGCAAGGTCGGCGGTTGATTTCAATAGGCGCTGGCGGCCGCCAAAGCCTCGCCGCGGCGAGAGGCCGTCGTCAGGAAGTAGACGTATCCGACCACCAGCAGGCCAACGAACAAGCCGGCCATCAACGGGTTGAAGTAGATCATCGTCAGCAGGCAGATCACCGCCGCGCCCAGCGCGAAGGCCGGGAACAGCGGGAACACCGGCGCGCTGAACGGCCGATTCAGGCGCGGCTCGGTGATGCGCAGCTTGAACAGGCTGGCCATGCTCAGGATGTACATCACGATCGCACCGAACACCGACATCGTCACGATGTTGGCAGTCAGCGGCTGGCCCCCGATCTGGATCAGCTGGTCGCTGAAGATCGCCGCGATGCCGACCACGCCGCCGGCCACGATCGCCACGTGCGGTGTGCCCAGCTTCGGGTGGATCTGGCCGAGCATCTGCGGCAGGTAGCCCGCGCGCGACAGCGCGAAGATCTGGCGCGAGTAGCCGATGATGATCCCGTGGAACGAGGCCACCAGGCCGAACAGGCCCAGCCACACCAGCATGTGCAGCCAGCCGCTGTTCTCGCCGACGACGATCCTCATCGCCTGCGGCAGCGGGTCGTTGATGTTGGCGAGCTTCGTCCAGTCGCCCGAGCCGCCGGCGAACACCATCACGCCGATGGCCAGCACGACCAGGGTCAGGATGCCGCCGATGTAGGCGATCGGGATCGAGCGGTGCGGCGTCTTGGCTTCTTCGGCCGCCATCGCCACGCCTTCGATCGCCAGGAAGAACCAGATCGCGAACGGGATCGCCGCGACGATGCCCGAGATCGCGCCGATGCTGAAGCTGTCCGAACCGCCCCAGCCGCCCTTCAGGAAGTTGGCCGCCGAGAAACCGGGGGCGACCACGCCCATGAACACCAGCAGTTCGAAGATCGCGATCAGCGTGACGACCAGCTCGAAGCTGGCGGCGATCTTCATGCCGGCGATGTTGAGCCCCATGAAGACGATGTAGGCACCGACCGCGACCCACTTCGGATCGAACGCCGGGAATTGCACGTTGACGTACGCACCGATGGCGAGCGCGATCGCGGGTGGGGCGAAGACGAACTCGACCAGCGTCGCGAACCCGGCGATGTAGCCGCCTGTCGGCCCGAAGGCGCGCCGGCTATATTCGAACGGCCCGCCGGCATGCGGGATCGCGGTGGTCAGCTCGGTGAAGCTGAAGATGAAGGTCCCGTACATCAGCGCGATGAACACCGAAGTGACCAGGAAGCCCAGCGTTCCCGCGGATGCCCAGCCATAGCTCCAGCCGAAATACTCGCCCGAGATCACCAGCCCGACGGCGATGCCCCACAACTGGAAGGTGCCCAGGGTCTTGCCGAGCGTGTGCGTGTTCGATGTGCTCATGGTGTCGGTTCCTATGGTGGGTGGCTGCGATTTGCACCAAGATGAAGTGGCCCGACGCTTGCACGCAGGTGCATCACGTCGATGACGCTCAGGCTACGGCCGATGCCGCCATCCGCGTTATCGAGATTCGGCAAACATTGCGGGAGATCACCATGCGGCCACCCTCCGTGCCCCCCGTCGCAACCTCGCCACTGGCGGACGACTCAACGGCGATGCGCTGGTCGCAGTCGGACGACGTGGTCGCGCACGCGGCCAACCTCAGCGGCTGGCAGCAGCAGTACGACCAGTTGTCCGGCGGCGCCTTTCGCGGTCAGCTGGCCGAGGTGTGGTTCGACGAGGTGCAGGTGTTTCGCGAGCGCACCAGCCACGCGGTGCGCCAGACCTGCCGCATCCGCCCCGACACGGTGTGGTGCGGCATCACGATGGCGCCCGACGGCTCGCGCATCGAGGGCCATCGGGTCGGCGACAGCGGCGTGATGGTCAACGGCAGCGGCGACGAATTCGAGCTGCTGACGCCGAATCACCACGACATCCTCGGCATCGTCGCGTCGCGCAGCGCCTTGCGGGCTGCGGCGCAAGCGCAGGGTCAGGCGCTGAACGATCAGATGCTGAGCCAGCCGACGTGGCTCGCCTGCAATCCAGTCGCCCACGCGCAGTTGCGACGCGGTCTGGCGCTGCTGCTGGGACAGGCCGGCAACGGCGAGAGCTGTCACGACCACGGCGCCGCGCGCCGGTTCGCACAAGCCGCCGTTCTCGACACATTGCTTTCGGTGCTGTCCGCGCCGCGCTCCGATGGTCGCGAGTGCCTGAGCTTCGAGAGGCGCAAGCGGCTGGTACAGCGGGCCTGCGAGCAGACCACTTCACATTCGCAGGCACTGCCCACCGTGCCCGACCTGTGCGAGCACCTGCATGTCAGCCATCGCACCTTGCAGTACGCCTTCGAGACCGTGGTCGGTGCGAGCCCGGTGGCCTACTTGCGAACGCTGCGCCTGAACGCCGTGCGCCGCGATCTGCTGACCGGCACCATGCAGACGGTGCAGGAGGCCGCGGGACAGCACGGCTTCTGGAGCCTGAGCCAGTTCTCCAGCGATTACCGACGCCAGTTCGCCGAACGGCCGTCGCAGACGCTGGCGCGGGCGAGGCCGGGGCGAGCGGGCGAACAGCCGCTCAGCCCATCGACACCGATGCTGGCCGCGACCCTGCAGTAACGCGGGCCGGGATCACCGGGTCACTGATGCGCCGCCGGCCGCACCAGTGCCGGCCGACCGCCGAAGCGCTTCAGGATCGATTGCTCGATGCCCGCCGCGTCGAGCCCGTGCTGGGCCATCAGCACGGCAGGATCGCCATGCTCGATGAACACATCGGGCAGTCCGAGCACCAGCACCGGCACCACGATGCCGGCCTGCTGCAGCGCTTCGAGCACCGCAGAGCCCGCGCCGCCCATCGTGCAACCGTCTTCGAGGGTGACCAGCGCGTCGTGGCTGCGCGCCAGTTCGGCGACAAGTTCCACATCGAGCGGCTTGGCAAACCGCATGTTCGCCACCGTCGCGTCGAGACGTTCGGCTGCATCGAGTGCGGCATAGAGCAAGGTGCCGAACGCCAGGATCGCGATGCGCTTGCCGTGCGCACCGGCAGACAGGTCGGCTTCGCGCCGCAACTCGCCCTTGCCCAGAGGGATCGCCGTCATCAGCGTGTGCACTTCGACGCCGGCACCCTTGCCTCGCGGATAGCGAACGGCGGTCGGGTGGTCCTGCATGAACGCGGTGTAAAGCAGCTGCCGGCATTCGTTCTCGTCGGCCGGTGTCATCACGCTCATGTTGGGTATGCAACGCAGGAAGGCGATGTCGTAGTTGCCCGCGTGCGTGGCGCCATCGGCACCAACGAGACCGGCACGGTCGAGTGCAAAAACCACCGGCAGGTTCTGGATCGCCACGTCGTGGATCAGCTGGTCGTAGGCGCGCTGCAGGAAGGTCGAGTAGATCGCGACCACCGGCTTCAGCCCTTCGCAGGCCAAGCCGGCGGCAAAGGTCACCGCATGCTGTTCGGCGATGCCGACATCGTGGTACCGGCCCGGAAAGCGGCGCTCGAACTCGACCA
>JARXKP010000274.1 GCA_030271615.1 Pseudomonadota bacterium | reverse complement strand
CTGGCGAAGGCGGTCAACTACCAATCCGCGGGCACGGTCGAGTTCGTCGTCGGCAAGGACAAGAGCTTCTACTTCCTCGAGATGAACACCCGGCTGCAGGTCGAGCACCCGGTGACCGAAGGCATCACCGGGCTCGACCTGGTCGAGCTGATGATCCGCGTCGCGGCCGGCGAGAAGCTGCCGTTCACGCAGGGCGAGATCCAACGCGACGGCTGGGCGATGGAATGCCGGATCAACGCCGAAGACCCGTTCCGGGGCTTCCTGCCGTCGACCGGCCGGCTGGTGAAATTCGCGCCGCCGGCCGAGACCTGGATCGCCAGCGGCCCGGTTCCGTCTGAAGGTGGCGTGCGGGTCGATACCGGCGTGATCGACGGCGGCGAGATCCCGATGTTCTACGACTCGATGATCGCCAAGCTGGTGGTCAAGGGCCGCAACCGGCTCGATGCCATCGCGAAGATGCGCGAGGCGCTGAACGCCTTCGCGATCCGCGGCATCAGCTCGAACATCCCGTTCCAGGCGGCGCTGCTGGCGCACCCGAAGTTCGTCGCCGGCGATTTCAACACCGGCTTCATCGCCGAGCAGTATCCGAACGGCTTCTCGGCCGCCGCCCTGCCGCAGACCGACCCGATGCTGCTGCGCGCGCTGGCGGCGGTGGCCAACCGCATCCACCTCGACCGCTCGGCGCGCATCAGCGGCCAACTGCCGGGGCATGAGTTCGTGATCAAGGCGGACTCGGTCGTCGTCACCAGCGACGGCAAGGGGAAGTCCGAGTACGTGCCGGTGAATGTCGTGCCCGAGAGCGGCGGCTTCCGCGTCACGCTGGGCGGCGCCAGCTACGGGATCTCATTTGACACGCCGCTGCGCGAAGTGGTGATCCACGGCTGCATCGACGGTCAGCCGTTCTGCGCGCAGATCGAACGTGTCGGGCTGGCCTACCGCGTGATCCACAACGGCACCCAGGTCGATGCGAAGGTGGTATCGCCGTTCGCCGCGCAGATGGCTGCGCTGATGCCGTTCAAGGCACCGCCCGATCTGTCTCGCTTCCTGCTGTCGCCGATGCCGGGGCTGCTGGTCGACGTGACCGTCAAGCCCGGTCAGAAGGTGCTGGCTGGCGAAAAACTGGCGGTGATCGAGGCGATGAAGATGGAGAACATCCTGCTCGCCACGCAGGATGCGGTGGTGGCCGAGGTCAAGGCAGCGAAGGGCGAAAGTCTCGCCGTCGACCAAGTCATCATCCGATTTGAATAGGGCCCCCCAGTCGCTGCGCTCCTGCCCCCGAGGGGCGCCGCCTGGCGGCCCGGCCAAGCCGGTTCCGCGGGCGTGGCTTGATGGGCGCATCGCTTTGCTTGCGCTTACACGAAAGTTCATATGACCTCACGTCCATTCAAGGTGCTCGGCATCCAGCAAGTCGCCATCGGCGGCCCCAGCAAGGATCGGCTGCGTACGCTGTGGGTTGACAAGCTCGGGCTCGAGGTCACCGGCAATTTCCGGTCCGAGCGCGAGAACGTCGACGAGGACATCTGCGCGATGGGCCGCGGCGCATTCAAGGTCGAGGTCGACCTGATGGAGCCGATCGATCCCGACAAGAAGCCGGCGGTGCACACCACGCCGTTGAATCACATCGGGCTGTGGATCGACGATCTGCCCGCGGCGGTGGAATGGCTGAGCGCCAACGGCGTGCGCTTTGCACCGGGTGGCATTCGCAAGGGCGCGGCTGGCTACGACATCTGTTTCCTGCATCCCAAGAGCAACGACGAATTCCCGGTGGCCGGGGAGGGCGTTCTCATCGAGCTGGTGCAGGCGCCGCCGGACATCGTGGCGGCGCTCGGCTGAGTTGTTTCAGTAGGGGCTGCCGCCGCCTTGCGACGACGTCAGCACCCCGGCGACGACGTCGAGGTTGTAGAGCGGCACGTTGCCTGTCGGTGCCCAGATCCCGAAGGCAAAGGTTCCGGTGTTTGCCGTGAGCTTGTAGACCCCGATACCCAGGAAAGTGAGCGGCGTGCGGGCGACGATGGTTGTCGCCGCGATCGAGGGTTTCAGGAAATACACCGCGCCGACGCCCATCACAGTACCCGTACCGGCGCCGCCACCGTCGATCACGAGTGCCGTCTGTTCGTCCACGCCGATCGCGCGGGCCGAGGTGAGGTCGACCACGCCATCCTTGAGCATTCGCGCGACGAATGTCAGCAGGCGCCCCATGCGGTCGCGGGTGACCAGGTGGGGATCAGCGATCGTGCCCGCGAGGTAGGGCAGGTGGTTCAGAAAGCCGGCATCCAGCGTCAGCCGCCGGTGGTACGGGTTGCCCGTCGCCTCATCCGAGGTGATCGTGCCGTTCTCGGCCGAGAAATCCACCGCGCCCAGAACCGCCAGTCCGGCACTGGTGCCGCCCATCGGCACGTTCCGCGCGCTCAGGACCTGCAACGTGGCGTCGAGCTTGCTGCCCTTCCACAGGTTGATGTAGTTCCATTGGTCTCCGCCGGCGATGAACAGCACGTCGGCCCGGGAAACAATGGCATTGACGGTGCTGTCGTCCGCGCCCGCACGGGTCTTGACCACCAGGGTCTCGACCGAGTCCACGCCGTCCATCGCGAACAGGTAGGGGTTGTAGCCGTCGGCCCCCGAGGCGCGGACGATGACGATGTCGACCTTGCCGGTGCCGCCGTTGCGGGCCTTGGCGATCATCGACATGAACGCATCGTCCACGTCGACACCGCCGCCCATCAGCACCACCATCGGCGTGATGGGAGCGGCCGGCGTGGCGTCGACAGGACTTCCGGTGAGGTAGTAGTCGTAGTTCTTGCTGCTGGTGGTCGCCTTGGCACCCGTCCCGGCCCCGCCGCCGGCCGCGTGGGCGGGAGCGGACAGGACACCGAATGCGAATGCCAGCGCCAGCAGCCCGCGTATCAGGCCCAGATGGTTTCGGCGTGAAGGGTCGGTTGCGTTCGTCATGGAGTGGCTCTCGTGGTGGGCGGGGTGTCCTGCCAGGGAAGGCGATTGTGCTGCTGGAGCATGCTGATCCCGCCACTGACCGAGATCATTGCGGTGTCGAGGGACTGAGCCCTCGGGCAAGGCCTTCCTTTCGCGGCTTCATCCAGAGTTTCTCGAAACCGTGCCATGACAGCGCGGCCAGCACGGTCGTCAGCAGGAACGTCACCGTCAGCAGCCGGACCCCCTTCCAGGGCGTCTTGTCCAGCAGGGTCAGCAGCACCGGCAGGTGCCACAGGTAGAGCCCGTAGCTGATCTCGCCCAGATAACGAAACGGTCGCGACCAGACGCCTGGTGCCCCCGGGATCATGACCACGCAGGCCAGCAAGGCGGCGAGGCCCGCAGACAGCAAGGTGCGCCAGTACACGACCATCTCGGGCAGGTACCAGTAGTTGGCTCGGGGCCAGAAGATGAGCCAGGAGGCCGTCAGCGCCGCCACCGCGATCGCCAGTGCGGTCGCGAACCGGCGCCGACTGAATTCCAGGTGTCCCGACAGCGCCAGCTTGGCCAGGCACACGCCGCAGCCGAATTGATCGAGCGTGCCGGGCAGCTGGGTGGCGGCGACTCGCTGCGCATTCACGTCGGTCTGCCCCGGCACCCAGATCCAGGTGGTCCCGTACCGCCAGGCGATCGCGATCCCGACCCACACCAGCAGCACCCGCCACCACGCCGTGCGCGCCAGCCACGGTGTCGCGAACGCGATCAGCACATAGAACTGCACCTCGAGCGCCACCGACCAGTTGGGCCCGTTGATAGAACCCGAGGTCGACGGCGTCGCGTTGTGGATGAACAGCAGATGGCTGATCACGTGCCAGGCCGAGCTCCAGCCGTGGCGAAGGATCTCGGGGTTCACCAGGGCCACGTAGCAGATCAGCGTGGCCCAGTAGAGCGGAAGGATGCGCCGGGCCCGTCGTTCGACGTAGGACTGGCGCCAATCCGGCGTGGCCGCATGTGCTTCCAGCGCGGCCTTGCCGATCACGAAACCGCTGATCACGAGGAACAGGTCGACGCCCAGCCAGCCGACCCTCGGCAGGCGCGCCAGGCCTTCATACGAAAACGTGACCCACTGGCCGTATTCGATGACGTGGTACCAGACCACGAGCAGCGCGGCGATGCCACGCAGGATGTCGATGTAGGGATAGCGCTGCATAGCCCGCTATTCTCGCCACCATGTATACCGACTTCTTTGGCCTGAAACACGCGCCGTTCTCGATCGCTCCCGACCCCCGCTACCTGTTCATGAGCGAGCGGCACCGCGAGGCGCTGGCGCACCTGTTGTACGGCCTCGGCGGCGGCGGTGGTTTCGTGCTGCTGACCGGCGAGATCGGCGCCGGCAAGACGACCGTGTGCCGCTGCTTCCTCGAGCAGATTCCCGAACGCTGCAACGTCGCGTACATCTTCAACCCCAAGCTCACGGTGATCGAGCTGGTGCGCTCGGTATGCGATGAATTCCGCATCGCGTATCCGCAGCGCGAGCCGGGCACGGCCACCGTCACCGACTACCTCGACCCGCTGAATGCGTTCTTGCTGAAGACGCATGCGGAGGGGCGGAACAACGTGCTCATCATCGACGAGGCGCAGAACCTGTCGGCCGATGTGCTCGAGCAGCTGCGCCTGCTCACCAACCTGGAGACCAGCGAGCGCAAGCTGCTGCAGATCATCCTGATCGGCCAGCCCGAGCTGCGCGAGCTGCTCGCCAGCCCCGCGCTCGAGCAG
>JARXKP010000273.1 GCA_030271615.1 Pseudomonadota bacterium | reverse complement strand
GATTCGACATCGTAGAAGCGCAGCAGCAGGTTGACGATCGTGCTCTTGCCCGCACCCGAGCGTCCCACCAGTCCGATCTTTTCGCCCGGTCGGATGTGCAGCGACAGCCCGTCGATCACTGGCTTCGTGCCGCCGTAGGCGAAACCGACCTGCTCGAAACGGACTTCGCCGCGCGTGACGTGCAGCGGCACGGCGTCGGTGCGGTCGGTGACCCGATGCGAACGCGACAAGGTGTTCATGCCGTCCTGCACGGTGCCGATGTGTTCGAAAAGCGAGGCCATCTCCCACATCACCCAGTGCGAGATGCCGTTCAGCCGCAGCGCCATCGCAGTCGCCGCAGCCACTGCGCCGACACCGAGTTCGCCGCGCGTCCACAGCCACAGCGTGGCACCCGCGGTGGACGCGATCAGCAGCATGCTCAGGAAGTGATTGACGACCTCGAAGCCGCTCACCAAGCGCATCTGCCGGTGCACCGTGACGATGAACTCCTGCATCGCCGAGCGCACATAGCCGGACTCGCGCCCCGCGTGCGAGAACAGCTTGACGGTCGCGATGTTGGTGTACGCATCGGTGATGCGGCCGGTCATCAGCGAACGCGCATCGGCCTGCGCCTTGGCAACGCGACCGAGCCGAGGCACGAAGTAGCCGATCGCGGCGCAGTAGAGGGTCAACCACCCCAGGAACGGCAGCAGCAGCCACGCATCGAAGCGGCCGACCAGCGTGACGATGGTGACGAAATAGATCACCACGAACACCATGATGTCGCACAGGATCATCACCACGTCGCGCGTCGCCAATGCGGTCTGCATCACCTTCGTGGCGATGCGCCCGGCGAATTCGTCCTGATAGAACTGCATGCTCTGCCCGAGCATCAACCGGTGGAAATTCCAGCGCAACCGCATCGGCATGTTGGCTGAGAGGGCCTGGTGCTTGATCAGCGTTTGCAGCGCAATCACCAGCGGGCTGGCGAGCAGGATGGCGGCGAGCAGCAGCAAATAGTTGCGCTCCTGCGTCCACAGCTTCGATGGCTCGATGCGACCCAGCCAGTCGACCACATCGCCCAGCATGTTGAACAAGTAGGCCTCGAAGACACCGATCGACGCCGTCAGCAGAATCATCCCGAGGACCAACCCGCGCGCGCCGGCCGTGCACGCCCAGACGAACGGGAACAACCCGCGCGGCGGTGTGGTCGGCGCCGACTCGGGATACGGGTCCAGCAATTTCTCGAACGATGAGAACATCGGTGGAAGCGTAGCCGATGCCATCATGTTCGCGTGTCGCACGCCGCCAGTCACCCTCTTCCGTCCCCGTCATCGCCGGCAATGCCATCGACTCCGCTGCTGATCGTGCATCTCGATCACGCGCTCGTCGCCATCAACAAGCCCGCCGGCATGCTGTCGGTGCCGGGCCGCGGCGCGGACAAGGCCGATTGCGCAGCCACCAGGGTGCAGGCGGCGTTTTCCGATGCGCTCATCGTGCACCGGCTCGACATGGCGACCTCCGGTCTGCTGTTGATGGCGCGGGGCTCGGATCTGCAGCGTGCGCTCAGCCGGATGTTCGAGGCTCGCGAGGTGTTCAAACGCTATGAAGCGCGGGTTGCCGGCCTCGTCGAAAGCGACGCTGGGGAAATCGACCTGCCACTGATCGCCGACTGGCCGCAGCGCCCGCGACAGAAAGTCGACCGTCTGCACGGCAAGCCGTCACTGACCCGCTACCGCGTGCTGCACCGCGACCCGGCAACTTGCACGACGCGACTCGAGTTGCAGCCGGTCACCGGCCGCACGCACCAACTGCGCGTGCATTTGCAGGCGATCGGGCATCCGATCGTCGGCGACGCGCTGTACGCCGATGCAGACGATTCCGGCCGTCAGATGGCGGATTTGGCCACGCCCACCCGCCTGCAGCTGCACGCCACCACGCTGCAGCTGCGGCACCCGATCACGGGGCAACCGTTGACCTTGTCGAGTGCGGCGCCGTTCTGACGCGAACGGCTGAACCACCGGCTCGAGATCTGTCGTCATCACCCACGCGGAGCGCGTCCATGCCCACCCGACTCGTCATCCTGACCGGCGCTTCACGCGGCCTCGGCGCTGCCTTGGCCGAGCAGCTTCTGGTCCCTGGAACCGCGCTGCTGTGCCTGTCGCGAGGCCGCCATCCGACGCTGGCGACACGGGCTTCAGCGGCGCAGGTTCAGCTCGAAGAATGGCCGCGCGATCTGGTGAACAGCGTGGCCGTTGCCGACGAGGTCGAACAGTGGCTGCGTACCTTCGACCCCCAACGATTCGCCGAGGCCGTGCTGATCAACAACGCCGGCGTGATCCCGACGGTCGGACCCTCTGACGGCTGCTCTTCGGTCGAGCTCTCGACCGCACTGCGTATCGGACTGGAGGCCCCCCTCTTGCTGACCGCCAGCTTCCTGCGAGCGACCGGCGCATGGCCTGCCGATCGCAGGGTGTTGAACATCTCGTCGGGGTTGGGGCGCCGGGCGATGGCGGGCAGCGCCCTGTATGGCGCCGTCAAGGCCGGCATGGACCACTTTTCGCGCGCGGTGGCGCTCGACGAGGCGCACCGCGCGGACAGCGGACGCGGCGCGGCAGCACGCATCGTGTCGCTGGCGCCCGGTGTCATCGACACCGAC
This sequence comes from Pseudomonadota bacterium, assembly GCA_030271615.1. Taxonomy (GTDB): domain Bacteria; phylum Pseudomonadota; class Gammaproteobacteria; order Burkholderiales; family Burkholderiaceae_C; genus PBB1. Next base: position 2,064 of record JARXKP010000273.1, on the reverse strand, counting down.
ATGCAGGCGCAATTGCGCGCGGCCGACCGTGCCGGCTTTCCGAGCCAGGAGCACTTCGAGGCGCAACACGCGAACGGCTTGCTGGCCAGCGCCGACGACACGGCCCGACGCATCCTGGCTTACCTCGCGCGGCCGGACTTCGGCGCCGAACCGGTGGCGGACATCCGAACGGTGTGAGACGACGCGGCGCCTCACCGTGGCGCGCAGAACGTCTGCCGTGTCAGGCGTTGTTCGGCCCTTGAAAACCGCCACGTCGAAAGGTCAGCACCAGCGTATCGCGATGCCCGTCGGTCCGGTCGGCGTGCAGCGGCTGGATCGGCGTGGTTTCGTGGATCACCCGCTCGTCATCGAGCATCAGCAGCGTCCACGGCTCGGTCATCGTGAAGCGGATGCCGGTCGGCCCATCGGCATCGAACACCCGCGTCTCGCCGCCCTTCACACCGCGTCGATCGACCAGCGCCACCACGACGAAATCGACTCCGTCACGGTGCGCTCCTTCAGGCGTCGGACGGCCGATGCCGTCGATCGTGTCGATGCGGAACTGATGCGCTTCGACGAACCACGGCTGCTCTCCCTTGATCTCAGAGCAGACAGCCGACAGGCCTCGCAACAGCCGTGTCCACACCGGTTGATCAATGGTGGCGGCCTGCATCGGCTCGAACAGACGTTCGAGACCGCCATGCAGCGCGTTGTATTCGAGCGGCTGCCAGTGCGGCCGATGCGGCACCCGCTGCACAGCGTCACTGCGAACGACGAAACATGAATGCCGGCGCCGACGATAGCGGCCGCCATCGCGCAGGAACGTGTCGGGAGGCAGGTCATCCCAAGAACCGTTCAGCGCCATCAGTGCCGCTTCGTCGGCATCGATCAGCGAGCACAGACCGTCCGGGGCCAGCACCGCATGGCCGATGGATGCCAGCGCGGTCGTCAGCGACGTGACGGGAACCGAGGGCGGCAATGGAGTCATCAAGCGCCGGGATCAGACCGCAGGCGCGGGCTGATCCGAAGTCGGCGCCGGCAGCACCGTGATGCGAGCACCCGCCACAGCCACCACCTGGCCGGCTCTGATCTTGCAGGTCTTGCGCAGCTCCTCGCGGCCGTCGACCTGAACATTGCCCGATGCCACGAGGGCCTTCGCCAAGCCGCCGCTGCCCGACACACCGGTGGCTTTCAGCAAGGTATCGAGCGCGATGTGATCGCCGCGCAATTCGAAATCGATCAATTCCATCGAAGACTTTCTTCAGTTGGGGTCGCGGTGGATCGGGTCGATCCAGCGCACTTCGGTCGGCACTTCGACGGGCTCGATGTCGAGGTTGATCGCCACTGCTTCGCCGTCACTGCGCACCAGCACGCATTCGAGCGTTTCGTCGGGGCTCGCGTTGATTTCCTGATGCGGAACGAAGGGCGGCACGTAGATGAAGTCGCCCGGCCCCGCTTCTGCGGTGAATTCGAGCGCATCGCCCCATCGCATGCGGGCGCGCCCCTTGATGATGTAGATCACGCTCTCAAGCGGACCGTGATGGTGAGCCCCGGTCTTGGCATCCGGGTGGATGTGCACCGTGCCCGCCCACAGCTTCTGCGCACCAACACGCGCAAAGTTGATCGCCGTCTTGCGATCCATGCCGGGCGTCTGCGCCGTGTTGGCATCCAGCTGATCGCCGGCGACGACGCTGACACCGTCGTGCTTCCATCGGACAGGGAGTTCGGAATCGTGGGGGTTCACGGGATCGACTGAAGTGGCAACCGCACCATTTTGTGCCATCCCGACCGCAGGGATCCCAAGACGCCGTGCATCTATCGGCGCGATCGGGTACATTAATCGAACAGGTATACGCAAGACCGTGGTTGCTAGTGATCTCATCTCACCTGCTTCTGTTCTGAAGCGGGATCGCAAGAAATCCCCAGTTCGATCTTGAGTGTCTCTGCATGCGGCAGCATGTGCAGCCGCATCATTTTGTTGATAGATAGGAATACGTCCATGACGACGCAAACAGGTACCGTGAAGTGGTTCAACGAGAGCAAGGGCTACGGCTTCATCGCTCAAGACGCGGGCGGCGCTGACCT
>JARXKP010000272.1 GCA_030271615.1 Pseudomonadota bacterium | reverse complement strand
CCGATGAAGTCGGCGACGAAGCGGGTCGCCGGGGTCTCGTAGATGTCGCTCGGGCAACCGACCTGCAGGAAGCGACCTTCGCTCATCACCGCGATTCGCGAGGCCATCGTCATCGCCTCTTCCTGGTCGTGGGTGACCATCACGCAGGTGACGCCGACGTTCTCGATGATGTTGACCAGCTCGATCTGGGTTTCCTCGCGCAATTTCTTGTCGAGCGCGCCCAGCGGCTCGTCGAGCAGCAGCAATTGCGGCTTCTTCGCGAGGCTGCGTGCGAGCGCCACACGCTGCTGCTGGCCGCCTGAGAGCTGATGCGGCTTGCGCTTGGCGAACTTGCCGAGCTGCACCAGCTTGAGCATCTCTTCAACCCGGGCCGCCACCTCGTCCTTGCTCATGCCGGTGCGGCGCGGCCCGAACGCCACGTTGTCCCACACGGTCATGTGCGGGAACAGCGCATAGCTCTGAAACATCATGTTCATCGGGCATGCGTACGGCGGCATGCCCGCGAGGTCCTGCCCGTTCAGCAGGATCTGCCCCGATGTCGGAGTCTCGAACCCGGCCAGCATGCGCAGCAGCGTGGACTTGCCGCAGCCCGACGAGCCGAGCAGCGCGAAGATTTCACCCTTGGCGACGTCGAGGCTGACGTTGTTGACCGCCTTGTAGCCGCTGAAGTCCTTGGTGACGTTGCGAATCTGGAGGAATTGCGACGTGTCGCCCATCGTCGTGCTCACGCTGCTCATGGCTGGCCCTTTCAAGGTGACGAACTCAGAGGCCGGTCTTGAAGGAGGTGTAGGTGCGCGTCATCAGGCGGCGCAGGTCGTTGGCGAGCGAGTCGGGTGCTGCCATCAGCTTCATGTCGGCTTCCGACAGGAACACCGTGGGGTTGTTGGCCACCTCGGCCTTGACGAACGGCCGCGAGGCCTGATTCGGGTTGGCGTAGAACACCTTGTTGGTGATGGACGCATGCACCTCGGGCTTCAGGATGTAGTTGATCCACTTGAGCGCGTTGCCGGGGTGCGGTGCATCGGCGGGAATGACCATCACGTCGAAGAACAGCAAGCCGCCGACTTTCGGGATCAGCGCCTCGAGCTTCTGGCCGGTCTTGCCATCGATCGCCCGCTGCCGGGCGATGTTGACGTCGCCCGACCAGCCGAGTGCGACGCAAATGCTGCCATTCGCCATGTCGTTGATGTAGCCCGACGAACTGAACAGCGTCACGCTCGGACGTATCGATTTCAGCAGGGAAGCCGCCAGCGCGTAGTCGCCCGCAGACTTGCTGAAGGACGGCTTGCCGAGGTAGTGCAAGGCAGCCGGAACCACCTCGGTGGGCGAGTCGAGAAACGACACGCCACAGGATTTCAGCTTCGAGACGTACTCGGGCTTGAACACCAGATCCCATGCGTTATCGGGCATCGGCAGACCGCCGAGCGCGGCCTTGACCTTGTCGACATTGATCCCGACGGTGGTGTATCCCCACAGCCAGTCCACCATGTACTCGTTGCCCGGATCCAGTTTGGCGATCTGCGCCTGGATGACGGGATCGAGGTTCTTGTAGTTGGGGATCTGCGCCTTGTCGAGCTTGCGCAGCAGGCCGCCGTCGGCTTGCAGCTTGGCCCAGTTGGACGACGGCACGACGATGTCGTAGCCCGTCTTGCCTGCCACCAGCTTGGCATGGACGATCTCGTTGTTGTCGAAATTGTCGTAACGAACCTTGATGCCGGTCTCTTTCTCGAAATTCGCGATCGTGTCCGGCGCGATGTAGTCCGACCAGTTGTAGATGTTGAGCACTTTCTCCTCTTCCTGCGCGGCAGCCGGGCCGGCCCACCACAGTGCGGAAGCGGCGGCCGAGGTGGCGGCAAAGGCGGCCAGGATCTTGAGCATCGGGCGCAGGGGCAAGGGAAGGATCGGTCGGGTCATTGCGGAATCTCCAAACGGCGCTTGCATCAACAAGGAATAGCGTCATCGCGACAGATCGCGGCTTTCACGACAGGCAAAGGGCATGCCATCTGCATCGGGTCACAACAAACTGCGCTGCTTCAGATCGCGCAGCGTCAGATCGAGACAGGTGCGGATCAGTCCGACCATCTCGTCGATCTGCGAACGGGTGATGACCAGCGGCGGCGCGATGATCATCCGATCGCCGACAGCCCGCATGATGAGTCCGTTCGCGAAGCAGTGGCTGCGGCACAGCATGCCGACCTCGAGGGCGCCGTCGAAGCATTCGTTGGTGGCCTTGTTGCTGACGATCTGCAGCGCGCCCATCAGTCCGATCGATTGCGCCTCGCCGATCAACGGATGTTCGGCCAGCGACCTGAAATGCTCGGCCAGATACGGGCCGGTGTCGTTGCGGACTTTCTCGACCAGACCTTCGCGCTGGATCAACCGGATGTTGGCCAGTGCCACCGCGCAGGCCACCGGGTGGCCGCTGTAGGTGTAGCCGTGGTTGAACTCGCCGCCTTGCTCGATCATCACATCGGCGATGCGGTCGCCGACCATCACGCCGCCCAGCGGGATGTAGCCCGAGGTGACGCCCTTGGCGAAGGTCATCAGGTCGGGACGAAAGCCCAGCGTCTCGCAGCCCCACCAATTGCCGGTGCGGCCGAAACCGCAGATCACTTCGTCGGCCACCAGCAAGATGCCGTACTGGTCGCAGATGCGTTGGATCTCGGGCCAGTAGGTGGCGGGCGGCACGATCACACCGCCAGCGCCCTGAACGGGTTCGCCGATGAAGGCGGCCACCTTGTCGGCGCCGATTTCGAGGATCTTCGCTTCAAGCCAGCCGGCAGCTTCGAGGCCGAACTCGTCACGCGATTTGCCGTGGCCGAGCGCGAACCAGAACGGCTGCTCGATGTGCACGATGCCCGGAATCGGCAGGCCGCCCTGCGCATGCATGTAGCTCATGCCGCCCAGAGACGCGCCGGCCATCGTCGAGCCGTGGTACGCGTTGTGGCGGCTGACGATGACGCTGCGTTCGGGCTGCCCGAGGACGTCCCAGTAACGACGCACCATGCGCACCACGGTGTCGTTGCCCTCGGAACCCGACCCCGAGAAGAACACGTGCTTGAACTGCGGCGGCGTGATCTCGGACAGCAGTTCGGCCAGCTCGATCGCCGGCGGCGTGGCCGTCTGGAAGAACGAGTTGTAGAACGGCAGTTGGTTGAGCTGCGCGGTGGCCGCATCGATCAGCGCCTGCTGACCGTAGCCGACGTTGACGCACCACAAGCCCGACATCGCATCGAGGATCTTGTGGCCGTCGCTGTCCCACAGATAGATGTTGTCGGCTCGGGTGATGACCCGCGACCCCTTGCTCGCCAGCGCCTTGAAGTCGGTGAACGGGTGCAGGTAGTGCGCCGAATCGGCTGCCTGCCATTCGGCTGTGGTGCGCGTCGCGGGGGGATGGAGTACGGCGTTCATGAAGATTCCAATCCGGTTCGGGTGTCAGACGTGGAGCAACAGGTGCTCGCGTTCCCACGGCGAAATGACCTTCATGAACTCGTCGTGCTCGATTTCCTTGATCTCCGAGTAGACCGTGATGAAGGACTTGCCGAGCACGTCATGCAGGTCTTTTTCGTCGGCCAACCAGCCCAGAGCTTCGCTCAGGGATCGAGGCAGCTGGTACTCGGACAAGTACGCATCGCCCTTGCACTCGGTCGCGGGTTCGATCTTGTTCTTGATGCCCAGGTATCCGCAGGCCAGCGTCGCGGCCAGCGCGACATAGGGATTGGCGTCGGCGCCGATCACGCGGTTCTCGATGCGCCGCGCCGCGGCGGTGGCGACCGGCGAGCGGATGCCCACCGTTCGGTTGTCGGTGCCCCACTGGATGTTGATCGGCGCAGCCGTCGAACGCGCGAGACGCCGGTATGAATTGACATAGGGTGCAAACAACGCCATCGCAGCCGGCGTGTACTTCTGCAGGCCACCGATGTACCAGTAGAACTCCTTCGACGGCGAGCCGTCGGGGTTGCTGAAGATGTTCTTGCCAGTCACCTTGTTCAGCACGCTCTGATGCACATGCATCGCGCTGCCGGGCTCGTTGGCCATCGGCTTGGCCATGAAGGTGGCATACATCTCGTGGCGCAATGCGGCTTCGCGAATGGTGCGCTTGAAGAAGAACACCTCGTCGGCCAGGCCCAGCGGGTGAGCGTGGAAAAAGTTGATCTCCATCTGGCCCGCGCCCGCCTCGTGGATCAGCGTGTCAACGTTGAGCTCCATCTTTTCGCAGTAGGCGTAGATGTCTTCGAAGAGCGGGTCGAACTCGTTCACCGCGTCGATCGAATAAGACTGTCTAGAGGTTTCGGCGCGGCCGCTGCGGCCCTTCGGCGGGCGCAGCGGCGTGTTGGGGTCGGCGTTGCGCTCGATCAGATAGAACTCGAGTTCGGGTGCCACCACCGGCGACCAGCCCTCGGCGTCGTAGAGATCGCAGATGCGCCGCAGCACCGAGCGAGGCGCGTACGGAATCATGTTGCCATCGCGGTCGAAGCAGTCGTGGATGACCTGCGCGGTCGGATCGGTCGCCCACGGCACGATGCGCACCGTCGACGCGTCGGGACGCAGGTGCATGTCGCGGTCGGTCGCGTGGATCACGTCGTAGTACGGTCCTTCCGCAGGAAATTCGCCGGTCACTCCGATCGCGACGATCGCCTCGGGCAGACGCATGCCGCGGTCTTCGGTGAATTTCTCGCGCGGCAGGATCTTGCCGCGGGCCA
>JARXKP010000271.1 GCA_030271615.1 Pseudomonadota bacterium | reverse complement strand
TGCACGTGTGGCTGCCCGACTCGATGGAAGGCCCGACGCCGATCTCGGCGCTGATACACGCCGCGACGATGGTCACCGCCGGCATCTTCATGGTGGCCCGTATGTCACCGTTGTTCGAACTGTCGGACACGGCGCTCAGTTTCGTCATGGTGATCGGCGCGATCACGGCACTGTTCATGGGTTTCCTCGGCATCATCCAGAATGACATCAAGCGCGTCGTCGCGTATTCGACGCTCTCTCAGCTCGGTTACATGACGGTGGCGCTGGGTGCATCGGCGTATTCGGTCGCGGTGTTTCACTTGATGACACACGCGTTCTTCAAGGCGCTGCTGTTCCTGGCCGCCGGGTCGGTGATCATTGGGATGCACCACGATCAGGACATCCGCAACATGGGTGGCCTGCGCAAGTACATGCCGATCACCTGGATCACGTCGCTGCTGGGCTCGCTGGCGTTGATCGGCACACCGTTCTTCTCCGGTTTCTATTCGAAGGACAGCATCATCGAAGCCGTCCACGCGAGTCATCTGTGGGGTTCGGGATTCGCCTACTTCGCGGTGATCGTCGGTGTGTTCGTCACTGCGTTCTACTCGTTCCGGATGTACTTCATCGTGTTCCACGGCAAAGAGCGCTTCAACAACAAGCCGTTCCCCGGTGAGCACGATCACCACGATGCGAATGAAGAGCATGGTCATGAAATTTCCCACGGCCATGCTGCGCATGCCAAGGCAGTAGCGCATGGCACCGATCATGGTAGCCACAGGCACACGCCGCACGAATCCCCCTGGGTCATCACTTTGCCACTGGTGTTGCTGGCCATTCCGTCCGTGTTGATCGGGTACCTGACGATCGCGCCAATGCTGTACGGAGATCTGTTCAAGGACTCGATCGTCATCAACGCCGAGAAGCATCCGGCGATGAAAGAGCTGGCCCATGAATTCCACAGTGCATGGGCGATGGCCGCGCACGGATTCACCAGCTTGCCCTTCTGGCTTGCGTTGTCCGGCGTGGTGGTCGCTTTTGTCTTCTACCTGGTCAAGCCCGAAATTCCGGCAGCATGCGCGCGCATCTTCGCGCCGATCGTGCGCGTGCTCGAGAACAAGTACTACATGGACTGGTTCAATGAACACGTGCTGTCCGCCGGCGCGCGACTCATCGGACGCGGCTTGTGGAAGGGCGGTGATGTGGCGTTCATCGACGGTGCGCTGGTCAATGGTTCGGCGCGTGTCATCGGCAGTTTGTCGTCGGTGGTTCGTCTGGTGCAGACCGGCTACCTCTATTGGTATGCGCTGGTGATGATCTTGGGTCTGATGGGATTGATGACCTGGCAGTTGTGGCCCTATCTGGGCAGCTTGACCGGGCGCTGAGCCCGCTCTTGACACGTTCAGGGCACGGAGAAAAGAAGAACATGGGTTTGTTGAGCCTGGCCATCTGGCTGCCAATTCTGTCGGGCGCGGTGCTGCTGGCGATGGGTCGTGACGAGCATGTCGCTGCCGTTCGCTGGTTTGCGCTGGTCGCGTCGATCCTGTCTTTCATCGTGACCCTGCCGCTGATCGCGGGCTTCGACGTGGGCACCGCCAACATGCAGTTCGTCGAGAGCCTGGCCTGGATCGACCGATTCAACGTGCGCTACCACCTCGGTGTCGATGGGATTTCGGTGTGGTTCGTGCTGCTCACCGCATTCATCACCATCATCGTCGTGATTGCCGGATGGGAAGTCATCACCGAACGCGTCAATCAGTACATGGGCGCCTTCTTGATCCTGTCGGGCATTATGGTCGGCGTGTTCACGGCCCTCGACGGGTTGCTGTTCTACGTGTTCTTCGAGGCCACGCTGATCCCGATGTACATCATCATCGGTGTCTGGGGCGGGCCGAAGCGCGTTTATGCCGCGTTCAAGTTCTTCCTGTACACGCTGGCAGGTTCTCTGCTGATGCTGGTCGCTCTGATGTACCTGTACTTCAAGTCGGGCGGCAGCTTCGACCTGCAGACTTGGTACCACCTGCCGTTGCCGATGTCGGTGCAGACGTTGCTGTTCTTCGCGTTCTTCGCGGCGTTCGCCGTCAAGGTGCCGATGTGGCCAGTCCATACGTGGCTGCCCGATGCGCACGTCGAGGCGCCCACCGGCGGCTCGGTGGTGCTGGCCGCGATCATGCTGAAGCTCGGCGGCTATGGTTTCCTGCGCTTCTCGCTGCCGATCACGCCGGATGCTTCGCACGAATGGGCGTGGTTCGTCATCACGCTGTCGCTGATCGCCGTCGTCTACATCGGCCTGGTCGCACTGGTGCAGCAGGACATGAAGAAGCTGGTCGCGTACTCGTCGATCGCGCACATGGGTTTCGTGACGCTGGGCTTCTTCCTGTTCAATGAAATCGGAGTGTCCGGCGCGCTGGTTCAGATGGTCTCGCACGGTTTCGTGTCGGGGGCGATGTTCCTGTGCATCGGTGTGCTCTACGACCGTGTCCACTCGCGTGAAATCGCCAGCTACGGCGGTGTGGTCAACACCATGCCGACCTTCACGGCGTTCGCGGTGTTCTTCGCGATGGCCAATTGCGGGTTGCCCGGTACCGCAGGTTTCGTTGGTGAATGGATGGTTATCCTCGGTGCCATCCAGGTCAATCTGTGGCTGGGCGCGGTGGTGGCCACCGCCTTGGTGTTCGGTGCGGCCTACACGCTGTGGATGGTCAAGCGGGTGTACTTCGGGCCGGTGGCCAATCACCATGTCCGTGAGTTGGTCGACCTGAACCCGCGCGAAGTGCTGATCATGGCGGTGCTGACCATCGCCGTGTTGTGGATGGGCATCTATCCCAAGCCGTTCACCGATGTGATGCATGTGTCCGTGACTGAATTGCTGAAGCACGTGGCCGTGTCGAAGCTGAACTGATGAATGACATGAACTGGCCTGCTGTCTACCCCGAGATATTCCTGCTGTTGGCAGCCTGCATCGTGGCCCTCGTCGACTTGTGGGTCACCGACCCGAAGCGCGTTGTCACCTACCGGCTCACGCAGGGTTCGCTGGCGGTTGTCGCGTTGATGTACCTGTATCAGTACGACGCTGGTCTGTCGGTGTATTCAATGCAGCGGATGGTGGTGGCCGATCCGATGGGGAACCTGCTGGCCTTCTTCGCTGCGGTTGCGGTGATGATCTCGCTGGCCTATGCGCGACCTTATGCGGAGGATCGTGAACTGCTGAAGGGTGAACTCTTCACGCTCAGCCTGTTCTCGCTGCTAGGCATCTGCGTGATGGTGTCGGCGAACAACTTCCTGGTGGTCTATCTCGGCTTGGAACTGATGAGCCTGTCGCTGTATGCGATGACCGCGATGCGCCGCGACAGCCTCAATGCCACCGAGGCGGCGATGAAGTATTTCGTGCTCGGCGCGCTGGCCAGCGGCTTCCTGCTGTACGGCCTGTCGATGATGTACGGCGCCACCGGCTCGCTCGACATCGGCGAGGTGTTCAAGGCCATCGGCACCGGTCAGATCAACAAGGCGGTGCTCGTCTTCGGCGTTGTGTTCGTCGTGGCCGGATTGGCGTTCAAACTGGGCGCGGTGCCGTTTCACATGTGGGTTCCCGACGTCTACCAGGGAGCTCCGACCGCGATCACGTTGCTGATCGGTGGTGCGCCGAAGCTGGCGGCTTTCGCCATCACGATCAGATTGCTCGTGGAGGGCATGTCGGGTGTCGCCGAGCAATGGCAGCAAATGCTGATTGTTCTGTCCATCGGTTCGATGGCGATCGGCAATCTGGCCGCCATTGCGCAACGCAACCTGAAGAGGATGCTGGCGTATTCGACCATCGCGAACATGGGCTTCATGCTGCTGGGACTCACGCCCACGGTGATCGGAGCCAACACGCTGTCAGCAGCAAATGGCTACAGCTCGGCGATGTTCTATGTCATCACCTACGTGCTGACGACGCTGGGCACCTTCGGCATCATCATGCTGCTGTCTCGCCAGGGTTTCGAGTCCGAGAACATCGATGATCTCAAGGGCCTGGCCCGTCGCAGTCCCTGGTACGCAGGCGTGATGGCGATATTCATGTTCTCGCTGGCAGGATTGCCGCCGACGGTGGGCTTCTACGCCAAGTTCAGCGTCCTGCAGGCTATCGTATCGACCAACGTGACGGGCTATATCGTTCTCGCGGTGGCCGCGGTCGCCTTCTCGTTGATCGGTGCGTTCTACTATCTCCGTCTTGTCAAGGTCATGTACTTCGACGAGCCCACCGAGACGGCGCCGATCGTGGCGTCAGGCGAGGTTCGCACGTTGTTGTCGCTGAACGGCGCTGCTGTGCTGTTGTTCGGCTTGCTGCCCGGTGGGTTGATGGCCTTGTGTGTCACCGCAATCGGCAAGGCGCTGACCACCTGAGCCTGCTGTCGTTGAGCACGCTGTCGTCGTCTCCTCGTCCGTGAGCGATCCGGACGCCCATCTCCGCGAAGATTGCGTCGAGGCGAAGCAGGTCTACCGCGGCCATTTCCTGGACGTGCGTTGTGACGTGGTGCGGTTGCCGAACGGCACCACCGCCATGCGCGAATACATCGTCCACCCTGGAGCGGTGATGATCGTGCCGCTGCTGGACGACGGGCGGTTGGTCGTCGAGCGGCAGTACCGCTATCCGGTGGCGCAGGTGATGCTGGAGTTTCCGGCCGGCAAACTGGAAGGGGGCGAGGCGCCGCTGACCTGCGCGATCCGCGAACTCGCCGAAGAAACCGGCTACCGCGCCAC
>JARXKP010000270.1 GCA_030271615.1 Pseudomonadota bacterium | reverse complement strand
TGATGAAGGTGGCCGGCGCCTACTGGCGCGGCGACCACCGCAACGAGATGCTGCAACGCATCTACGGCACCGCCTGGGCGACCAAGGACGAACTGCAGCAGCACCTGCACATGCTCGAGGAAGCCGAGAAACGCGACCACCGCAAGCTGGGCCGCGAACTCGATCTGTTCCACATCGACGAGCACGCGCCGGGCCTGGTGTTCTGGCACCCCAAGGGCTGGACCGTCTGGCAGCAGGTCGAGCAGTACATGCGCGCCGTTTACCGCGACAACGGCTACCAGGAGGTCAAGGGTCCGCAGGTGCTCGATCAGGGCCTGTGGGAAAAGACCGGCCACTGGGACAAGTACCGCGAGAACATGTTCACCACCGAGTCGGAGAAGCGTGAATACGCGCTGAAACCGATGAACTGCCCCGGCCACATCCTGATCTTCAGGCAGGGCATCAAGAGCTACCGCGATCTGCCGCTGCGCTTCGGCGAGTTCGGCCAGTGCCATCGCAACGAGCCGAGCGGCTCGCTGCACGGGATCATGCGGGTGCGCGGTTTCACGCAGGACGACGGTCACATCTTCTGCACCGAAGACCAGATCCTCGACGAGTGCACTGCGTTTACGGCGCTGCTGCAAAAGGTCTACGCCGATTTCGGATTCACCAACATCATCTACAAGGTCGCGACGCGGCCCGAGAAGCGCATCGGTTCCGACGAACTGTGGGACAAGGCCGAGTTCGCTTTGATGGAAAGCCTGCGTCGTTCGGGTTGCGAGTTCGTCGTCACTCCGGGCGAAGGGGCGTTCTACGGACCGAAGATCGAATACACGCTGAAAGACGCGATCGGCCGCCAGTGGCAGTGCGGCACGATCCAGGTCGACCCCAACATGCCCGAGCGTCTGGGCGCCGAATACGTCACCGAATCCGGCGAGCGCGCCACGCCGATGGTGCTGCACCGGGCCATCGTCGGAAGCCTCGAGCGCTTCATCGGCATCCTGCTCGAACAGCATGCTGGCGCACTGCCGGCGTGGCTGGCTCCAGTGCAGGTTGTCGTGACCAGCATCACTGACGGACAGGCCGATTACGCCCGCGAGACGGCGAAAGCGCTGCAAAAACAAGGAGTTAGAGTCAGCACCGATTTGCGGAACGAGAAAATAACCTATAAGATCCGCGAGCATTCGATGCAGAAGGTTCCGTACATCCTGGTCGTTGGTGACAAGGAAAAGGCAAACGGAACCGTCGCAGTGCGCGCCCGGGGAAATCAAGACCTCGGTGTCATGTCGATGGCAGACTTCTCCGCGAAGTTGGCTGACGACATCGCTCAAAAAGCGTGATCTCTCCTGCCTTCAGCGGGAGCGCCAAGCCCTTTGATCGATCGGTGCGTGCGTTTTTTTGTATTTGGATTCCTTTGCCTCGGAATCCTTTGAAAGGTTTGAACCATCGCTACTTTTGCTGACCGCCGTACCCCCAACGCCGAGCGCAAGCACCGGCTCAATCGGGAGATCATGGCGACCGAAGTCCGGTTGAATGGCGTGGAAAACGAGCCACTCGGCATCGTGAGTACTCTCGAAGCGCTGCGCATGGCGGGTGAACTGGATGTCGATCTGGTCGAGATTGCCGCAACGGCCGAGCCTCCGGTCTGCCGATTGATGGACTATGGCAAGTTCAAGTACCAGGAGCAGAAGCGGGCGGCGGAAGCCAAATCGAAACAAAAGGTGATCGAGGTCAAGGAAGTCAAATTCCGTCCCGGTACCGACGAAGGCGATTACCAGATCAAGATGCGCAATCTGCGGCGCTTCATCGAGGAAGACGGCGACAAGGGCAAGGTCACCCTGCGTTATCGCGGTCGGGAAATCACCCACCAGGACATCGGCATGCGGTTGCTCGAGCGCATTCGCGACGAGTTGGCCGATGTGTCGGTGGTCGAGAACATGCCCAAGCTCGAAGGGCGACAGATGATCATGGTGTTGGGGCCGAAACGGAAGTCTTGACACCCGAAGGAATACAACGCAGCGGTTTGGTCGCCGCCGTGTTGTCAGAAGCGACTGCAGGCCTACAAGACGGTACGTGTTGTGCCGGCGCCTGCAGCAGCAACTAAAAAGGAGCAGTCATGCCCAAAATGAAGACCAAGAGCAGCGCGAAGAAGCGATTTCGCGTTCGCCCGGGTGGCACCGTCAAGCGGGGCCAAGCGTTCAAGCGCCACATCCTCACCAAGAAGTCCACGAAGGTCAAACGCCACTTGCGTGGCTCGACCGCCGTGCACGAGACCGACAAGGGCCGCATCAAGCAGATGCTGCCTTTCGCCGGCCTGTAATTGACTGAAGGAGAAGAAACATGCCTCGCGTCAAACGTGGTGTAACCGCCCGTGCCCGTCACAAGAAGATCATCGCCCTTGCCAAGGGATACCGTGGTCGCCGCAAGAACGTATTCCGCATTGCCAAGCAAGCAGTCATGCGCGCTGGGCAATACGCGTACCGCGACCGCCGCACCAAGAAGCGCGTGTTCCGCAATTTGTGGATCGCCCGTATCAACGCCGGCAGCCGCAGCCACGGCGTCACCTACAGCAAGTTCATGGCCGGCTTGAAAAAGCTGTCGATCGAGATCGACCGCAAGGTGCTCGCCGACATGGCCGTGAATGATCCTGCCGCTTTTGGCAGCATCGTTGACAAGGTGAAGGCCCAGCTCGCTTGACCGCCTCGACCTGTTCCCGGGCTTCGGCCTGGGGCAGCGCGGCACCCTGGTGGTGACACCACCATCAGGGGCAAGTCTTTCAAGGCCGACCTCGCGTTCGGCCTTTTTTGTTGCGGTTCCGATTGAACCCAGACCTTGATCCGATGAACGACCTTGAACCCCTGGTGCAGGAAGCGCAGCACGACTTTTCACAGGCCGCCACGCCGGCCGATCTGGAGAATGCGAAGGCGCGTTATCTGGGCAAATCGGGTCGCCTCACCGATCAATTGAAGGCGCTGGCCGCGCTGTCGCCCGACGACAAGAAAACGCGCGGCGCGCTGATCAATGCGGCCAAGCAGCAGGTCGAATCAGCGCTGACAGCCCGCCGCCAGGCGCTCGCCGACGCCGAACTCGATGCACAGCTGCAGGCGGAGGCGCTCGACGTCACGCTGCCCGGACGCCATCGTGGCAGCGGTGGTCTGCACCCGGTGTCGCGCACGATGGAGCGCATCGAAGCGATCTTCGGCTCGATGGGTTTCGACGTCGCCGAAGGCCCCGAGATCGAGACCGACTGGTACAGCTTCACGGCGCTGAACAACCCCGAGAACCACCCTGCGCGTTCGATGCAGGACACCTTCTACGTCGATCTGAAAGACGCCGAGGGCGGCTGGCTCAACCTGCGTCCGCACACTTCGCCGATGCAGGTGCGCTATGCGCGGGCACACGCCGAAAGTCATCGCGGCAAGGACCCGATGCCCGAGATCCGCGTCATCGCACCGGGCCGCACGTACCGTGTCGACAGCGACGCGACGCACTCCCCGATGTTTCACCAGTGCGAAGGCCTGTGGATCGGCGAGAACGTCAGCTTCAAGGACCTGAAGGTCGTCTTCACCGACTTCTTTCGCACCTTCTTCGAGACCGATGACCTGCAGTTGAGATTCCGACCGTCGTTCTTTCCGTTCACCGAGCCTTCGGCCGAGGTCGACATCGCCTTCGCCAGCGGGCCGTTGAAAGGCCGCTGGCTCGAAGTCGCCGGGTCGGGCCAGGTGCACCCGAACGTCGTGCGCAACTACGGCCTCGACCCCGAGCGCTATATCGGCTTCGCCTTCGGCATGGGCCCCGACCGCCTGACCATGCTTCGATACGGCGTCAACGACTTGCGCCTGTTCTTCGATGGCGACCTGCGTTTTCTGTCGCAGTTCAAGTAAGACCTCTCGCGCCAAAAAACGCACACACACGAAGACCCATTCCCGAAGGTTCACGCGATGCAATTCCCCGAGTCGTGGTTGCGCGAGTTCTGCAATCCGCCCCTGAACACCGCTGCGCTGGCCGATCTGCTGACGATGGCCGGCATGGAAGTCGAAGAGCTGCGTCCTGTCGCGCCGCCGTTCACCGGCGTGGTCATCGGCGAGGTGCTGTCGGTCGAGCGTCATCCCGATGCCGATCGGTTGAATGTTTGCAAGGTCGACGTTGGTGCGGCTGCGCCGTTGAACATCGTCTGCGGCGCGCCGAACGTGCGTGCGGGCATCAAGGTGCCGTGCGCCGTGGTCGGTGCCGAGCTGCCGCCGGCCGATGACAAGGCCGGCAGCGAGCCGTTCCGCATCAAGCTGGGCAAACTGCGGGGCGTCGAGAGCCAGGGCATGCTGTGCTCGGCCCGTGAGCTGAAGCTCTCCGACGAGGCCGGCGGCCTGCTGATCCTGGCCGCTGATGCAACGGTCGGCCGCAACATCCGCGATCACCTGCTGCTTGACGACACGCTGTTCACGTTGAAGCTCACGCCCAATCTTGGCCATGTGCTGAGCGTCTACGGCGTGGCCCGCGAAGTGGCGGCGCTGACCGGTTCACCGCTGGTGCAGCCGACGTTTGCGAAGGCTCATGTCGCTTCACCCGACACGCTGAAAGTGAAGGTTGAAGCCCCCGATTTGTGCGGTCGTTTCTCGGGCCGCATCGTCCGTCAGGTCAACCCGAAAGCGGCGACACCGGCGTGGATGATCGATCGCCTCGCGCGCTGCGGACAGCGTTCGGTCAGCCCGTTGGTCGACATCTCCAATTACGTGATGTTCGAGTTCGGCCGGCCCTCGCACATCTTCGACCTCGACAAGATCC
>JARXKP010000269.1 GCA_030271615.1 Pseudomonadota bacterium | reverse complement strand
GGTGCCGACCGAACGTCAAAGGTCGCGGTAGCCGTCGGCCGGGTGCAGTGCCCAGCTGCCGTCGCCGGGCAGCGCAAGCACCTGGTGGTGGTAGCGCAGCACGGCAGGGTGGTGGCTCACGCTGACCGGCGTGATCGAGAGGCCGGCGAGCTGCTCGTACAGCAGCGCTTCGTTGGCGGCGTCGAGTGCGCTGGTGGCTTCGTCGAGCAGCACGTAGCGCGGCTTGGCCAGCAGCACGCGGGCAAAGGCCAGGCGCTGCTGCTCGCCCACCGAGAGCACCTTGGCCCAGTCGAGCTCGGCACCGAGGCCGCCCACGCGATCGGCCAGCGCGGGCAGGTTGACCTTGTCGAGCCAGAGCAGCAACTCGGCATCCGAGATGTCGCGCTCGGTCTGGGGGTAGAGCAGTTGGCAGCGCAGGTCGCCCAGCGGCTGGTAGGGGTGCTGGGGCAGGAACAGCATGTCGGCGCCGGTGGGCCGCAGCACCTGGCCCGAGCCGGTGTTCCACAGGCCGGCCAGCACGCGCAGCAGCGAGCTCTTGCCGCCGCCGCTGGGGCCGGCGATCAGCAGCCCTTTGCCCGGGCTGACGCTGAGCGACAGCTCGCGGATCAGCAGGTGTTCGTGCTGCGGCGTGAGCACCGTGAGCGCCCGGACCGCCAGCTCGGCGGCGGGCACGATGTGGATCTGGCCGACGCCGTCGTCTTGTCCGGCGGCTTGCAGCGCGGCCTGCTCGTCGAGTGTTTGCGAGAAGCCGTGCAGCCGGTCGACGCTGGCGGCGAAACGGCTCAGGCCTTCGAAGTGCTCGACGATCACGGTGAGCGCGCTCAGGATGGCGGCAAACGCGCCGGCCGCCTGGATCGCGCGGCCCACCTCGAGCTCGCCCGAGAGCACGTCGCCGGCAATGATCACGCTGGGCAGCACGATGGTCAGGAAGCTGTGCGCGTACTGGAACAGGTTGAGCTTGAACTGCCAGCGCAGCACCTTCTGGAAGTTGCCGTAGAGCGCTTCGAACACGCGTCGCAGCGTGGACATCTCGCGCGCGTCGCCGCCATAGAAGGCAATCGACTCGGCCTGCTCGCGCACCCGCACGAGGTTGAAGCGAAAGTCGGCCTCGCGCTGCAGCTGCGCGAAGTTGAGCGCCACCAGCCGTCGGCCGAACACGATGGCGGCCAGCGTGCTGCTCACCATCGCGTAGGCGATCAGGAAGTACACCAGCAACCGCGAGATCGACCACAGCACGCCGGTGAAGGCGATCAGCTGGATCAGCGCGCCCAGCACGATCATCGAGAAATAGAGCGACTGCGAGGTGAAGGCGTTGACGTCTTCGGAGATGCGCTGGTCGGGGTTGTCGAGGCCGACGATGGCGTTGAGCCGGTAGTAGGCCCGGTGGCTGAAATAGCGCTCGAGAAAGCGGTGCGTGAGCCACTTGCGCCAGCGCAGGCCGAGCGTGTCGCGCACGTAGTAGTACAGCGCGTAGAGCGGCACCGCGCCGATCAGGATCAGCGTGTAGCGCCGGATCGAGGCCCAGAAGCGATCGGCATCGCGCGCGGCGAGTGCCGAGGTGAACTCGCCGCTCTCGTGGTTGAAGGCCACGTTGAAAACGGTCTGGCCGAGCAGCAGCACGGCCAGCAGCGCCAGCAGGCCGGCGGTGCGCCAGCGTTCGTCGGAGCGGAAATAGGGCGCCGCGATGGTGAGGAAGCGGCGCGCCAGGCGGGCGTTGAACCCGGGTTGTTCTTCTTCGGCAGAGGTCATCGGGGTCCCGCAACCGGGCGGAAGCGCCCACGGGCTCTATCCATCTTAGGCGCGTTGTTCGAACGGCCGGCCGCGTGCACCGCTGGCGCCGCGCGACCGGCCAAACGACGCACAATGAATTCGACTTCCCACCTATTGCCCATGACCATCGCCAGCGTGTCTCCCGTCGATCTTCGTCTCAGCGTCGATCCCGCGACGCTGGGTTTTGCGGACACCTCCGAGTTGCTGCAGTTGCCGCTGCCCTGGATCGGGCAGGAGCGCGCCGAGCAAGCCGCCCGCTTCGGTCTGCAGATGGACCAACCCGACTACAACCTGTTTGTCCTGGGCGAGGTCGGCAGCGGCCGGACCACGCTGATGAACCAGATGATGTGCAGGGAGGCCGCGCTGAGGCCGGTGCCTCCCGACCTCTGCTACCTGCACAACTTCGAGGAACCCGAACACCCGCGCGCGCTGCGCCTTCCGGCAGGCGAGGGGCGGCTGCTGCGCCAGCTGATGGCCGATTTCGTCAAGACGCTGCAGACCGAGATTCCCAAGCGGTTGCTGGCACCGGACGTGATGGCCGAGTGCGAACGCATCGAGAACGCCAGCAAGGCAGAGGAAGACCGCGCCTTCGATGAACTGAGCGCCTACGCCGACGCGCATCACTTCGGACTGTTGCGCGAGCAGGGCCGAATGGTCTTCACCCAGCGCGACGAAGCGGGTGAACCCCTCAGCGCCGGCAAGGCGCTGGAGCTGACCCGCGAACAGCGCGCCGCGCTCGACCTTGCCGAGGACGCGCTGCGCACCGAGATCAGCCGCTTTCTGGAGAAGACGCGCGCCCGGGAACTCGTGACGAACGAGCGTCTGACCGCGTTTCGGCGCCAGATGATCGAGCCGATGCTCGACCCGGCGCTGCAGGGCATTCGAAATCAGTTGCGCAGGCAGATCAAGGATTCGGTCAAGCTGGGCCAGTACCTCGACCACGCGCGAAAGGATGTGCTGGAGAACCTGGAACTGTTCGAGCCCGGCGACGACTCGGAAGAGATGCGCGTCGCCGCGCTGATCGACGTGCTGTCGCGTCTTCGCGTCAATGTGGTGGTGGACAACCACGGCCGCGAGGGCGCGCCGGTGATCGTCGATGACAACCCGCTGTTCCGCTCGCTGTTCGGCAGCATCGAGTACGCCTCCGAGAACGACGTGCTGGTGACCGACTTCTCGCGCATCCGGGCCGGCAGCCTGCTCAAGGCGCACGGGGGCTTTCTGATGCTTCACCTGCGCGACCTGCTGGCCGATGAACAGGTGTGGGAAAAGCTGCGCCGCTTCCTGCGCAGCGGTCGACTGCAGATCGAGGAGCCGGGCATGGTCTTCGCGCCGATCGCTGCGGTGTCGATGCAGCCCGAGCCCCTGGATGTCGACGTGAAGATCATCCTGATCGCCTCGGCCGAGGACTACTACGCCGCGCAGGAAGGAGATCCCGAGATCGCGAAGCGCTTTCGCTGCAAGGTCGATTTTGCCGAGAGCTTCGCGGCCACGGCCGACTCGCGCAACGCGACCGGTATCTTCGTGGCCCAGACCTGCCGCAGGTTGGGGTTGCCGCATTTCTCTGCGTCGGCGGTGTCGGCGCTGATCGAGGTGACGCATCGCGAGGCGGAGGACCAGACGCGTCAGAGCGCCATCTTTTCCCGATCCGAGGCGCTGGTGATGGAGAGCGCGGCCATGGCCCGAGGCCGTGGCGCCGCGCTCGTCGACCGGCCCGACGTGCAGGCCGCCATCGAGGCACGCACGCACCGGCACGATTACCCCGAGCAACGCCTCCAGGAATCCATCACCGACGGCGAGCGGGTGCTGGCGGTGACCGGCGAGCGGGTGGGCGAGGTGAACGGCCTCACGGTCGTGGATCTCGGCGACTACCAGTTCGGCTTTCCGGTGCGTGTGACCGCCTGCACCCATGCGGGAGAAGAGGGGTTGCTCAACATCGAACGCGAGGTCGAGCTTTCGGGCCCCATTCACGACAAGGGGGTGCTGATCCTGCAGAGCTACCTGTCGACCCTGTTCGCGCATCTCGCGCCGCTGGCGCTCAACGCCGCCGTGGTGTTCGAACAGCAGTACAGCGGCGTCGAAGGCGACTCGGCCTCCTGCGCAGAGTTCTACGCCTTGCTCTCCAGCCTGTCCGGGTTGTCGCTCAAGCAGGGCATTGCCGTGACCGGCGCGGTCAACCAGCACGGCGAGATGCTGCCGGTGGGCGGCATCAACGAGAAGATCGAAGGCTACTTCCGCAGCTGCGAGTTGCTGGGACTGGATGGGCAGCAGGGGGTCCTGATTCCGCATCGGAATCGCCGTCACCTGATGTTGAATCCGCGCGTCGTCGAGGCCGTCTCGCAAGGCCGCTTTCACATCTACACCGCCGACCTCGCCAGTGACGGCATGGAGTTGCTGACCGACATGAAGTTCGGTGCGCTGGAAGCCCAGGGCTACCCGGCCGACACCGTTCTCGGGCAGGCGCAGAGAACCCTGCAGGACTACCGCCGCGCCTGCGAGAGGTCGGGCTCGCACCGGCCCTCCGAGGGGCCGCGCGGGACCGGCTCGAAGCGCCCGATGCGGCGTCGACATTCACCGGGATTCGATTGACGCCGGTCAATGTCCGGGACTCGTCCAGCGTGTCTGATGCGGAGTCAACAGGGGAAAGGCGCGAGATCGTGACCACGACCAGTTTCGATGCCTGGCAGGGCGGTGTGACGGCACTCGATGTCTGGACGTCGTCGTGCCTGTCGGCGTCGGCGCTGAAGGAGCGTCAGGCGACCCGGCTCGCGGCGCTGCTGAAGTCGTCGGTGCAGCATTCACCGCTGTATCGCGGCATGGCGGCTCACCGGGACCCGCATCGGTTGAGCCTCGGCGACTTTCTGGTCGTGACCAAGTCCGAGCTGATGCAGCGCTTCGACGAGTGGGTCACCGATCCCGAACTGCACCTCGACGAGTTGCGTCGCTTCGTCGCCGACAGCTCGCGCATCGGCGAGGACTACCTCGGCCGCTACCAGG
>JARXKP010000268.1 GCA_030271615.1 Pseudomonadota bacterium | reverse complement strand
CCAGTTCTTCCCCGCCATCATCAATTCACACGCCCGCTTCACCTACAACGAGGTAGCGGCCATCCTGAGTAATACACGAGGCCCCGAGGCGACGCGCCGCAAGGACCTCGTCGACGATCTGCTGAACCTCAACGAGGTCTATCGCGCTCTGGTGAAAGAGCGAGCCAAGCGCGGTGCCATCGACTTCGAGACCACCGAGACGCAGATCGTCTGCGACGACAACGGCCGCATCGAAAAAATCATTCCACGCACGCGCAACGAGGCGCACAAGCTGATCGAAGAGGCGATGCTCGCGGCCAACGTCTGCGCGGCCGATTTCATCGCCGGTGCCAAGCACCCGTCGCTGTATCGCGTCCACGAAGGACCGACGCCCGAGAAGAAGACGCTGTTGCAGAACTACCTCAAAGCGCTCGGCCTGGGCCTGTCGATCAGCGACGACCCGAAGCCGTGCGAGTACCAGCAGATTGCTGCGGCGACCAAGGACCGCATCGACGCCGAGCAGATCCACTCGATGCTGCTGCGTTCCATGCAGCAGGCGATCTACACGGCCAGCAACAGCGGGCACTTCGGTCTGGCCTACGACGCCTACACGCACTTCACCAGCCCGATTCGTCGTTATCCCGACTTGCTGGTGCACCGCGTCATCAAGTCCATCCTGGGCGGCAGGCGCTACCTGCTCAGCAAGGGCATGGTCGAATCGATGCCGCTCGCGCGCAGTCTGGCGAAGCCATCCAAGCAAGCCAAGCCTGCGAAAGAGGTGACGTTGACCGCGGAGGGGGAGGTGTGGGAAGTCGCTGGCGCCCACTGCAGCGCCAACGAGCGTCGCGCCGACGAAGCCTCGCGCGATGTAGAGGCCTGGCTGAAATGCCGTTACATGCGCGAGCACCTCGGCGAGGAGTACAGCGGTCGGGTCAGCGCCGCTACGAGCTTCGGGCTCTTTGTTCAGCTCGACGGTCTGTACGTCGAAGGGCTGGTGCACATCACCGAACTGGGCGGCGAGTACTACCGCTTCGACGAGATCAAGCAGGAATTGCGTGGCGAGCGCACCGGTGTGCGCTATGCGGTCGGCTCGCGGGTGAGGGTGCAGGTCAGCCGTGTCGATCTTGACGGTCGCAAGATCGACTTCCGCATGGTGCGCGATGGCGAGGAAGACGCGGCGATGGTGCGGGCCAAGCGTGACCGGGGTGCCGATCGCAACGCCAGCGCCGTGGCCGAGTTGGCCGGCGTCAAGGAAACCGACCGCGCGGTCAAGGCCACCGGCAAACGCAAGGGCTACAGTCCGTCAGGCGCTCGGGTGAACCCGGGCCGCGCGGCGAAAACGGCTCCCCGCAAAGGGCCGGCCAAAGCCGCCAAGCGCCGCTAGCAGCGATCGCGGACGGTGCCGGCTCGTCCTGCCGCTGAACACGTGGGGCGGCCGTGCCGCAGGTGGTGCTGCAATCGTCGGATCAATTCGCCTGCCGGCAACGCGCCGGGCAAACAGGGTTCGGCCGCTGCCCCATGATCGGCCACGGCTTGCGACGCAACAGAGAAGGCGAGGTCGATTTCATCGGTGGCGCTCGAGCTTTGCCTCCCCGACTGCGCCCATCGACCGGCAAGCCAGCCGGCAAGTGCATCGCCGGTGCCACCGCTCGCCAGTGAGCCGTTACCGGTGCCGTTGATGTGCGGTGTGCGTCCCGGCGCTGCGGTGATGCTGCCCGATCCCTTGAGGACGATCACGCATCCGGTCAGATCGATCAATGCCCGGGCTGCTGCCAGACGGTTCGACTGCACCGTGGCTGTGTCGCAGCCCAGCATCCGGGCAGCTTCCAGCGGATGCGGCGTCAGCACCGTAGCCAGTGAGCGTTTACAGCGGGTGCGCAGGAGTGCCATCAACTGCGGGTCGGCGGCCAGCGCGTTCAGTGCATCGGCATCGAGGACCAACCGGCCCGCAAGGCTCAGCAGCCGAGGCAGGTGATCGCGCAAGGCGCCGCCGCCTCCGCAGCCGCACACCACCGTCGCACGGGACAGGACGGAGGGTTCCGAACGCGACCAGCCGCTGCGCATCATCAGCTCAGGGTGCAATCCGTCCATGCCGATGGCACCCGAGGCGGCGTCCTGCAGCCACTCGACGATCACCCGCCCGGCGCCTGCCGCTTGCGCCGCACGCCCGGCCAGCAAGGCCGCGCCGGCAATGCCGAGGGCCCCTCCGACCACGGCGACGTCGCCAAAGCTGCCCTTGTGCTGGGCATGCAAGCGCAGTGACGTGCTCCCCTCGGCGCCGCTCAGCCATGCATCTGGATGTGGCGGGCCGTCGGGTCCTGCCTCACTTGATGCCCCTAGCGTGTCGAGCCAGATCACGCCGGCCTGGTCGCGGCCATGGGCTGTGAATAAACCGGGTTTCAACGTGAGCAGGGCGAGGGTGTGCTCTGCATTCACGCAGGACTCACCGAGCCATCGACCGGTGTTGGCGTCCAGGCCTGAGGGCAGGTCGACCGCTACCACCGGGCGTCCCGCCATGTTCAGTCGGGCGATCGAGGCAGCCAGCAGGCCGGTCGGTGCACGCGCGGCGCCGATGCCGAGCAACGCGTCGATCGCGATGTCATGGTTGTCGGACGAAGCTGGCAAGCGGTCGATGATCTGCACGCCGGCGGCGATCGCCCTGTCGCGCGCATCGAGTGCGTCCGTCGGTGCACGTCGATCCCCGTCGGTCAGGCCCAGCCAGGTGACCTGCACCTGCTTGCCTGCCGCTTGCAGGCGTGCGGCGGCTTCGAGCCCATCACCTCCGTTGTTGCCCGGTCCAGCTGCGACCCACACTCGCTGTGCGTGGGGTGCCACTGCCATCGTCAGTCGCGCCACGGCATCGCCAGCCCGCCTCATCAATGTGTGAGGCTCCAGCGTTCGGGCTGGGTCGGTTTCGACAAGGCGCGTCCTCTGTGCGCTGTGCAGTGGCCATGGCCTTGTCGGCGGAAGAATGCGATGCATGGGGCTCAGACGTGGAACATGTTGCAGTGGGAGCCCGGAGCGGCCTCGAGATGATGCGCCAAGGCGGTGTCAACGGAATCGTTCGGAGCCCAACCCTTCCATGTCGATGTCAGGCGGTACTCCACCCATCATCGCCGTCAGCAGTTGGGCCGAGCCACAGGACAGGGTCCACCCCACGCTGCCATGCCCCAGGTTGAGCCACACACCCTCCATACCGCTGGGCCCGATCACCGGCAATCCGTCGGGCAGCGTCGGGCTCTTGCCCTGCCAATGCTGCGCCTGAGCGACGCGGGCGGCGCCCGGAAACCAGTCGTCCAGCGTCTGGTACAGCTGCCGCAGCGAGGCCGCTTTTCTCGACCGCGTCTCGCCTCCCAGCATCGCACCACCGGACACGCGCACGCGGGAGCCGGTCCGGCTGATGGTGACGAGATGTCTCGCATCCAAGACCACCGAATTCGGACCGACGTGCGAGTCGACTTCGTCCAGGCGCAATGGTGCGGTCACGGAATGCCCGTGGACGCCGATGAGTGGCAGTTTCAAGCCCTGCCTGGCCAGCAGGCGACGGGACGACAAGGCGGCGCACACCAGCACCGCATCGAAAGATTCACGGCAAACTGATGCTGCGGACGACGCGTCAGGCGATGCGCTGACTGCGGCATCGAGTGAATTCATCGCCATCCGCGATGGTCTCGCAGGCTGCGCACCCCGTGCCAAGGTCAACTCGGGGCGCAGGCCGGGTTGGATGTCGAGAACCTGCGCGTTGAAGACGAACCGGGCGCCGAGTCGCTGCGCGTGTTGCTTCATCAACTGGGCGAACTCGCGGCAGTTGCCCGCGCCTTCATCCGGCAGATGCACCGCAGCGTGCAGCGGCGCCTGGCGGTTCAATCCGGGTTCGACGGAAAAGCATTGGTCAGGCGACAGTCGATTGAAGCGGACACCGTCCTCGTCGAACCCCGCCAGCGCGGGCAGCATGCGATTCAGGTCTGAGGCGATTCGTGCGACGACCAACACGCCGTCCGAACGCTCGAAGTCCAGGCGGAGTGCCCGCGTGATTGCGGTCATGCGCGCGCGGCTGTAGGCGGCAATTTGGTGCAGCGCGTGGCGACGTGCGCGTTGTGCAGACGAGCGGTTTGCTTGCAGCCATTTCAGGGTCCACGCGCAGGTGGTTGGATGGGCCTCCAGCGTCAGCGCGTCGGGAAGCCGCCCGCGCAGAGCGAGTCCCAACAAGCTGCCCGACACCGCCAAAGGAGACCATGCGACAGCGCAGCCCGGACCGTCCAGCCCTGCATGGCCGAAGCTGGCCTCGGCTGCGACGCTGCCGCCTTGTTCGAACACGGTGACGTCATGGCCGGCGGCAGTCAGCTCATAAGCGGAGGTCACGCCGACGATGCCGGCACCGACAACGGCAATCTTCACCATCAGTTCCGCCGAGCGGCCTGCGGGCAAGAAAGGAATTCTGTGCCGCGAGTCGCTTGCTGCGTGTGAAAGGGGACCGGATGCATGTCGTGGCTGATATACTCAGCGGGTTTTTCCGGGGATGAGATTCGACTCCATCCGCGAATAAACACATCCGCAAATCCGGCTGCCAAAAGGTGTCACCGAGGTGTTGGACAAGTCCAATGCCAATGGCGATTCAGGCCGGATTTTAGATCCAACCTTTGGAGTACTCATGACAGTCAGCATGCGCGAAATGCTGGAAGCCGGCGTCCATTTCGGACATCAAACCCGCTTCTGGAACCCCAAGATGGCCCCGTACATCTACGGCCATCGCAACAAGATCCACATCATCAATCTTGAAAAGACCCAGCCTCTTTTCAACGATGCGATGAAGTTCATCCGGCAACTCGCTTCCAAGCGCGG
>JARXKP010000267.1 GCA_030271615.1 Pseudomonadota bacterium | reverse complement strand
CGACCGCGAGGGCTTCGCGCGGGTCGTGCTGCAGGCGGTGCAGTCGCCGGATTGCCTCTGATTCGCCGGCGAGGCTGAACGTCACGCCGGGTTGCCCGAAAGTTTTCATGTTCCCCCTCGGAGGGCGGACGCCGCGATGCGGCGGCCTTCGGGGCACTCAATATCCCGAAGAGCGCGGCAATTCGAGCTGCAGCGGGCCGGAGCGCTGCCAGGCGGAGGCTTCTTCGGTCAGCAGGTAGTGGGTGCGCGGGTGGTTTTCGAGCCAGCCCGGCTGCCAGCTCAGTTCGGCGAGCGAGCCGCTGCGTTGCAACGCGATCGCATGGGGGTTGATCGGCCCGCGCGCATGGCACTTGATGATCGCCAGCCGCAGGCACAGCGCCTGCCACGCGAAATCGGGCTGCATCAGGCTGGCCTCGACCTTGCGAAGGCCGCCGCGCTGCGCCAGCACCAGCTCGGCCAGGCGTCGCTGCTGTGACTGCGAGAACCCGGCGGCGTCGACGTTGCCGAGCATGTACGCGCTGTGACGGTGGTGGTCGTGGTGCGACACCATCATGCCGATCTCGTGCAGCGCGCAGGCCCATTGCAGCTCGCGCCGCGCATCTCGCCCGGCATCGGGCTGCACGTTGTTGTAGAGCAGCTCGGCCACCTGGGCGACCCGCAGCGCCTGAGGTTCGTCGACCAGGAAGCGGCGTTGCAGCTCGCGCACCGAGCTGTCGCGCACGTCCTCGCCTTCGTGGGGCTGCTGGCTGGCGTGAAGCCGTTCGTCGAGGTCGAAGATCACGCCCTGGCGCAGCGCCCCGCGCGCGGGCAGCAACGCGTCGATACCGAAGTGCGTGGCCAGCGTGTAGAGGATCGACAGGCCGCCGGCGATGATCGCGCGGCGGTCTTCCTTCAGGCCGGCCAGCGCGAGTCGATCGACGCGGCCGGCGGCAATGCAGTGCTCCATCAGCCAGCGCAGACCGCCCGGCGTGATGCGGCCATCGGTCACGTGATTGGCCGACAGCAGCTGCGACACCGCGCCGACCGTGCCCGAGGAGCCCAGTGCGTCGACCCAGTGCGACGGCGCAAACGGCTCAAGCGCTTCTTCGAGTTCGGCGCCTGCCGTGACCTGGGCCGCACGGAAGGCCGCCTCCGTGTAGCGGCCATCGCCGAAATACTTCATCGACAGGCTCACGCTGCCGACCTGGAACGATTCGGCACGCAAGGGCTTGCGGCCTTCCCCGAGGATCATCTCGGTCGACCGCCCGCCGATGTCGATGACCAGGCGCGGGTGTTCCGACGGCTGCAGACGGGCCACGCCAGCGTAGATCAGCCGCGCTTCCTCGCGCCCGGAGATCACCTCGATCGGGTGGCCGAGCACGGTTTCAGCGCGGGCGAGAAAGGCATTGCGGTTGCGCGCCTCGCGCAGCGTCTGCGTCGCCACCGCGCGCACCTGCCATTGCGCATAGCCCTTGAGCCGGTTCGCGAACCGTGCGAGACAGGACAGGCCGCGCAGCATCGCCTCTTCGGTCAGCAGGCCGTTCTCGTCGAGGCCGGCGCCCAGGCGCACGGTTTCCTTGAGGTAGTCGACGCGTCGGTAGCGCATGCCGTCGAGCTGGCCCAGCTCGAGGCGAAAACTGTTCGATCCCATGTCGATGGCGGCCAGCTGACCGCGCCAGCGTGCGCCGGCCGTATTGGGAGGCGCGGGCCGCGCAGAGGGGGTCGAATCCATTGCAGGATTGTCGGGGATAACCGTGACAGGATCGGTCGCGTTGCGTGCCTGCGGTGCGTCTGTGGACACGCTGTGCGTCGAACCTTCCGTGCCCCGGCGGGTCAGTCTGTCCTGCGTGTTTTCTTCCCTTTGCAATGAGGTGTCACCGATGTTCAAGAACGAGTTCGACAGCCTGCTGCCGCAGCGCATCTACAACCGTCGCGATTTCGTGCAGACCGCCGTCGGCAGCGGCTTCGCCGCCGCGGTGTTGCCGGTCGGTGCGCAGACGATCCGGACCGACACGGCGGGCCTGACGGCAGGGCCCGTGACGATTCCGGTGGGCGGCTTCGAGATGCCGGCCTATCGCGCCGCACCGGCGGGCGCAACGGGCGCACCCGTGGTGCTGGTGATCAGCGAGATCTTCGGCGTGCACGAGCACATCGCCGACGTGGCGCGGCGCTTTGCGAAGAGGGGTTATCTGGCCATCGCCCCCGATCTGTTCGTGCGGCAAGGCGATGCGAAGGCGACCACCGACATCGCCCGGCTGTTGTCCGAGATCGTCGGCAAGGTGCCCGATGCGCAGGTGATGAGCGACCTGGATGCCACCGTGGCGTGGGCGCAAGGTCGAGGCGGCGACACCTCGAAGCTCGGCATCACCGGCTTCTGCTGGGGCGGTCGCATCGTCTGGCTCTACAGCGCGCACAACCCGGCCGTCCAGGCCGGTGTTGCGTGGTACGGCCGACTGGTCGGTGCGTCATCGGTCCTGCAGCCCCTGAATCCGCTCGACGTCGCCGGGCAGTTGCATGCGCCGGTGCTGGGCCTGTATGGCGCCGCGGATACCGGCATCCCGCTTTCCAGCATCGAGCAGATGAAGACCGCTCTGGCTGCGGGCACGCCGGCCGCTCGGCAATCGCAGTTCGTCGTCTACCCCGACGCGCCGCACGCCTTCCATGCCGATTACCGGCCCAGCTACCGCAAACAGCCGGCCGACGATGGCTGGCAGCGTTGTCTGGCCTGGTTCAAGGCGCACGGTGTGGCGTGAGGCCGCACCGGGCTGCGTCCCGTGGGTCAGCGCACGACCAGAACCGGCACCTTGCTGTGCGTGAGCACCTTCTGGGTTTCGCTGCCCAGCAGCAGCGCGGAAACGCCGCGCCGTCCATGCGACGCCATCACCAGCAGGTCGCAGCCGGTGGTCGCGGCCAGTTCGACGATGGCTTCCCACGGATGGATCGCCTCGACGGTGTGCACGTCGCAGGGAACTCCGGCGGCCGCGCAAGTCGTCTGAACCTGCTGCACCCGAGACAGGGCGATTCGTTCCTGAGCCTCCTGGTACTCCAGCGGCGGGACCGGCTGCATCTCGGAGATCGCGCTGTACGGAAACGGCTCCCGGACGGCCAGGGCCGTGATCTGCGCGCCCAGCGATTTGGCCAGCGCGATGGCGGTGTCGACGGCCCTCACGGTGATGTCTGAACCGTCGGTCGGGACCAGGATGCGTTTGAACATGGCGGGCTCCTCGTGAAATGGGCTCGGCTCACTCAGCCGCGAGCGACCGGGCGGGTCGGGTCGGAGGACCATTCACTCCACGAACCAGGATACAGCGCGGCTCCGTCGAGTCCGGCCACTGCCATCGCCAGCAGGTTGTGGCAGGCGGTCACGCCGGAGCCGCACTGGTGAACGATCTCGGTCGAAGGCCGTGCTCCGAGCAGCGCAACGAACTCGGCGCGCAATTCGTCTGCGGGCTTGAAGCGACCGTCGGCCCCCAGGTTGTCCTTGAAGAAACGGTTGCGCGCGCCGGGTATGTGCCCGGCCTGCGGGTCGAGTGGTTCCACGTCGCCGCGAAAGCGCTCGGGGGCCCGCGCATCGACGAGTGCGACCTTGCCGATCCGGCTTTGAAGCGTCGCCGCGTCGACGGTGCGCGTCAGCGGGGTCTCCTCGGCGGCGATCGGGTACGCGGGCTGCGCGCTGGCCGCCCCGTCGACCGCACCGCTTTCGACCGCGCCGCCGGCGGCCTGCCACGCCGCAAAGCCGCCATCGAGCACAGCCACCGACGCATGGCCCAGCCAGCGCAGCATCCACCACAACCGCGCGGCGAACATCGCGCCCTGGCGGTCGTACACGACGACCTGGGTCGCGGGCGCGACGCCGAGTCGCCCAACGGTTGCCGCGAACACCGCGCGATCAGGCAGCGGATGGCGGCCGTTGCGCCCGGTCTTCGCGCCGCACAGGTCGCGATCGAGGTGCACATGGAGCGCGCCAGGCAGGTGAGCGTCGAGGTAGGCGCGCTCGCCCGCACCAGGGTCGGCGAGGTCGAAACTGGCATCGAGCAACACGCACGGCGACTCCCCGCGGTTCATCAACCCGCGCAGCGCTTCAGGATCGATCAGCGAGGTGTACCGCGCGGCCACGGTGTTCATGACGTGGTGTTGACGGCCGCGTTCAACGAGCGCTGCATCTCGGCGGCCGGACGCTCGGGGCCTGATTGGAGCGCGGCGCCCATCGCCTCGCGGTACCAGGCGTGGAACTGTTCCATGCCGTCTTCCATCGGGCTCTGGTACGGACCCGACTCGTGGTCGCCGCGTTGCCACAGGGCCGCGCGGCCCTGGTCCATGCGCAGCGCGATCTCGTCGTCCTCGATGCAGGTTTCGAGGTAGGCGGCCTGCTGCGTGTCCATGTACTCACGCTCGAACGCGGCGATCTCTTCCGGGTAGTAGAACTCGACCACGTTGGTGGTGTGCCGGGGCCCGCGCGGGTACAGCGTCGACACGACCAGCACGTTCGGGTACCACTCGATCATCAAGCCCGGGTAGTAGGTCAGCCAGATTGCGCCGTGCTTCGGCGTGCGGCCGTCGTGGTGCTCCTGCTGGTACCGCAGCACCTCGTCGTGCCAGCGGCTGTAGACGTTGGAGCCGGGCTTGCCCAGTGCTTCACCCGATGCGGTCGCAACGCCGACGGTCTGTACCGAGTACTCGCGGCCCATCTCCCAGCGCAGGTCGTCGGTGGTGACGAAGTTGCCGAGGCCGGGGTGGAACGGGCCGACGTGGTAGTCCTCGAGGTAGACCTCGATGAAGGTCTTCCAGTTGTAGTCGCACTCGTGGACATGCACGCGGTCGAGCACGTGGCCCGAGAAATCGAGATCGGAGCGCGGACCCAGCG
>JARXKP010000266.1 GCA_030271615.1 Pseudomonadota bacterium | reverse complement strand
TACATCGCTGCGGTGCTGACGGTCTGGTCGATGGTTTATTACCTTCAGAAGGCGCTGCCCGAGATCCGCGCCAAGGCCCGCTAGTGGCGGCGCGGTGAAGTTGCCGGGGACGCGCGGCGACAGGGCACTGCTCGCCATGCCGGGGGTGTTCGTCCTGATCTGGAGCACTGGCTTCATCGTCGCGCGCTTCGCAATGCCGAACGCCCCGACGTTCACCTTCCTCTCGATCCGCTACGCGCTGTCCGTGGTGTGCTTCGGTCTGTGGATTGGTGCTGCTCGTGCGGCTTGGCCGGTAGGTCGGACGCAGTGGATGCACCTTGCCGTCACCGGCGTGTTGATGCATGCGGCCTACCTGGGCGGGGTGTGGGCCGCCGTGAAGGCCGGCATCGGCGCGGGCACCGTCGCCCTGCTGGTTGGCCTGCAGCCAGTGCTGACCGCGCTGTGGCTGTCGGCGGTGTCCTCATCGGGTCGCACCCATGCGGTGACGCCGCGCCAATGGACGGGTCTGGGTCTGGGACTCGCCGGTCTGATACTGGTTGTGTGGCGCAAGTTGGGTGCTGGCGAGATCACGGCCTGGAACCTCGGACTGGCCATCGTGGCGCTGATCGGCATCACCGCCGGCACGCTGTACCAGAAGCGGTTCGTGTCGCCTTGCGACGTGCGCACCGCCAACACCGTGCAACTGCTGGCGGCGCTGATCGTCAGCCTGCCGCTGGCGCTGTGGGAATCGGAAGCGATACGCTGGAACGCGACCTTCCTGATCGCGATGGCCTGGTCGGTGGTCGGCCTGACGCTCGGAGGCAGCTCGCTGCTTTATCTGCTGATCCAGCGCGGAGCCGCGACCCGCGTCACCAGCCTGCTGTACCTGGTGCCGCCCACCACGGCGTTGATGGCCTGGGCCATCTTCGACGAAGTGCTGACGGGGCCGATGCTGCTCGGCATGGCGCTGACCGCGGTGGGGGTGGCGCTGGTCGTGAGGGCTCCTCAGCGCTGAGCGGGGGCTCTCGATGTCACCTATTTCGAGCGAACAGGACTGAGTCCATGACCCGACATCGAATCGCTGTCATCGCAGGTGACGGCATTGGCAAGGAGGTGATGCCCGAGGGGCTGCGCGTGCTCGAGGCCGCAGCCGACCGCCACGGTATCGAGCTGCAGATCGACCACTTCGACTTCGCCTGCTGGGAGTACTTCGAGCGCCACGGCCAGATGCTGCCCAACGACTGGAAGGACCAGATCGGCGGACACGATGCGATCTTCTTCGGTGCCGTCGGCTGGCCGGCCAGGATCCCCGATCACGTGTCGCTGTGGGGCTCGCTGCTGCGCTTCCGGCGCGAGTTCGACCAGTACGTGAACCTGAGGCCGGCGCGCCTGATGCCGGGCATCCGCTCGCCTCTGGTCAATCGCTTGGGCGAGCCGCTTGCGCTCGGGGAGATCGACATGCTGATCGTGCGCGAGAACACCGAGGGCGAGTACTCGAGCATCGGCGGGCGCATGTTTGAAGGCACCGAACGCGAGATCGTGATGCAGCAGACGGTGATGTCGCGCGTCGGTGTCGATCGGGTGTTGAAGTTCGCGTTTGACCTGGCAGCGTCGAGGCCGCGCCGCAAGCTGACATCGGCCACCAAGTCGAATGGCATCGCGATCACGATGCCTTACTGGGACGAGCGCGTTGCGGCGATGGCGGCGCAATACCCGTCGGTGCAGGTCGACCAGTTCCACATCGACATCCTCGCCGCGCATTTCGTGCAGCGCCCGCAGCAGTTCGACGTGGTCGTGGCGAGCAATCTGTTCGGCGACATCCTGTCCGACCTGGGCCCGGCGTGCACCGGCACGATCGGCATCGCGCCGTCGGCAAACCTGAACCCGACGCGGGTGTACCCGTCGCTGTTCGAGCCTGTGCACGGCTCCGCGCCGGACATTGCCGGCCAAGGCATCGCCAACCCGATCGGGCAGATCTGGTCGGCGGCGCTGATGCTCGATTTTCTCGGACACCGTGCGGCCCACGACGACATCGTGTGGGCCATCGAACAAGTGCTTGCTCTCGCTTCGGGTGAGCCGCGCACCCCCGATCTCGGTGGCAAAGCGGGCACCACCGATCTGGGTCGAGCCATCGAGGTGATGGTCTGGGCAAGGGTGTGTGAATCACCTCGATAGAATCTGCAACCTCGCTTGACACCCACCAACCACGCGGCTGTAATCCTGCGAGGGTCGTGGCTTTCCGAGGCGCACGGTCAACAGCGGCTCAAACCATACGAATCCATCTTCGAGGGGGACACTTTGTGAACAAGTCAGAACTGATCGAACACATCGCCAAGCAAGCGGACATTTCGAAAGCAGCCGCAGGTCGCGCACTGGAGGCGCTGATCGGCGGGGTGAAGTCGACGCTCAAGAAAAACAACAGCGTGACGCTCGTCGGTTTCGGCACGTTCAGCGTGACCAAACGCGCCGCCCGCAGCGGTCGCAACCCTCGCACTGGCGCTGCCATCAAGATCAAGGCAGCCAAGGTCCCGAAATTCCGTCCGGGAAAAGCGCTGAAGGATGCGCTCAAGTAAACAGACACTGCGGGTGCTTAGCTCAGTTGGTAGAGCGTCGCCTTTACACGGCGTAGGTCGGGGGTTCGAGCCCCTCAGCACCCACCACCTGCAATGTCCTGATTTCGGAACGCCGCGCAGCGGTCGCGGATAAAATCCCGGATTGGCACCATGCAAAGGCGAACTCTGGTTCGCCTTTTTCGCGTTCAGGAAGCACCGTTTTCCCGCGCTGGATTTCTGATGCACGACCCACCCAGCGTGCCTTCATTCGAGAACATCGATGTTTGAATTCTTTCGCAAGCACATGCGCATCTTCCAGATACTTCTGGCAGTGCTGATCATTCCGTCGTTCGGATTCCTGGGTGTCCAGGGTTACCGGGGTATGAGCGAAGGCAGCAACCAGACCGTCGCGAAAGTGGCCGGGCAATCGATCACGCAGGCCGAGTGGGACATGGCACACCGTGATCAGGTCGAGCGCGTGCGCAGGCAAAGACCCAACGTCGACCCGAAGCTGCTCGACAGCCCGGAGCTCAGGCAGCAATCGCTCGACAACCTGATCAGGGAGCGCGTCATGCTGGTTGCGGCGGACAAGTTGCGCCTCTCGACGACCGATGACCGCTTGCAGCGCCTGTTCACCACCGATCCGCAGTTCGCATCGATCCGCAATACCGACGGCAGTGTCAACAAGGACCTGCTCGCCGCTCAGGGCATGTCGAGCGACACGTTTGCACGCCGACTGCGTCAGGACTTGTCGGTGCAGCAGGTGTTGATAGGCGTGTCGGGCACCGGGTTCGCTTCAACGGCTGCGGCAGACCACGCGGTCGACGCGTTTTTCCAGCAGCGCGAGGTATCCCTGCAGCGCTTCGAAACGGCGGGCTACACGGCCAAGGTCAACCCGTCGGATGCCGAGATCGAGCAGTACTTCAAGGACGCAGCCAACGCCCAGCAGTTTCAGGCCCCCGAGCAAGCCAGCATCGAGTACGTGGTGCTCGACCTGGAGGCGATGAAGCAACAGGTGTCGATCAACGAAGAAGAACTGCGCAAGTACTACAGCGAGAACGCCTCGCGCTACACCACGCCGGAAGAGCGCCGCGCCAGCCACATCCTGATCGCCGCCGACAAGGCCCTTGCCGCACCCGAGCGGGCCAAGGCGAAAGCCAAGGCGGAAGAACTTCTGGCCCAGATCCGGAAGACCCCGGATGTGTTTGCAGACTTGGCCAAGAAAAACTCGCAAGACCCCGGGTCGGCCGTCAAGGGCGGTGACCTCGACTTCTTCGGTCGAGGTGCGATGGTCAAGCCGTTCGAGGACACGGCCTTCGCGTTGAAGGTCGGTGAAACCAGCGGTGTCGTCGAAAGCGACTTCGGTTTCCACATCATTCGGGTGACCGACATGCGTGGTGGAGACAAACGAAGCTTCGATGCCGTGCGCTCGGAAATCGAAACCGAGGTTCGTCTGCAGCTGGCGCAGGCCAAGTACTCCGAAGCGGCAGCCGAGTTCACCAACCTCGTGTACGAGCAGGCCGACAGCCTGAAGCCCGCCGCCGACAAATTCAAGCTCGAAATGAAGACCGCCCAGGGGATCACGCGCAAGCCCGCTTCGGGCGCGCAGGGCCCGCTGGCGTCGCCGAAATTCCTCGACGCGCTGTTCTCCAACGATGCACTGCACAACAAGCGCAACACCGATGCGGTGGAAACCGCCGCGAACCAACTCGTCTCCGGACGGGTGCTTCGGTACGACGCCGCCCGTGCTCTGCCGCTGGCGGACGTCAAGGACAAGGTGCGCGCACGCGTCGTCGAGTTGCAGGCTACTGCGCTGGCACGCAAGGAGGGTGAAGCCCGTCTGGCTCTGTTGAAACTCGCCCCGCAAACCGACATGGGCATCGAGTCGCGGCTTGTGTCGCGGTTGCAGATGCAGGACCTGGGGGAACCGACGATCGACGCGGTGCTGGGTGCCAATCCGAGCGTCCTGCCGGCATTTGTCGGCGTCGACCTCGGCGCGAAGGGCTACGTGGTGGCGAAGATTCAGAAGATCATCGGACGAGATCCTGTCGCCGCCGATCCGGCGCGTGCACGCAGTCAATACGTTCAAGCCTGGGGCGAAGCTGAAACCCAGGCTTATTACGCCGCGCTGAAGACCCGAATGAAGGTCTGGATCAACGACAAGACCACCGCTCAGATCACGCGCGTCGAACCTGCGGAAGGTCGCTGATTTCGGTGCCCCAGACGGGGCACCTGGCGGTGCCTTCGCTTATACTTACAGGCTGCGGTGGCTGTAGCTCAGTTGGTAGAGTCCAGGATTGTGATTCCTGTTGTCGTGG
>JARXKP010000265.1 GCA_030271615.1 Pseudomonadota bacterium | reverse complement strand
CCGCGCGCCCAGTCGTAGTCGGCGCGATCGCAGATGACGAACTTCACCTGGTCGCGCGCGCCCAGCAGCGGGATGTTCGACAACAGGTTGCGCGCCACTTCCATCGAGCCAGGCGTCTTCAGGTCAACGACTCGGGAAACGCGCGGATCCACGGCGGACACGTCGATCGCGCCGGACGTTTCGAGCGACACCTCGTAGCCGGCATCGCACAGGCGCTCGAGCAGCACCAGGCAGCGCTTCTGCGCCAGCGGCTCGCCACCGGTCACGCAGACGTGGCGCACGCCATGGCGCGCGACCTCGGCGAGGATCGCGTCGATGTCCCACCACTCGCCACCGTGGAACGCGTACGCCGTATCGCAGTACTGGCAGCGCAGCGGGCAGCCGGTCAGGCGCACGAACACGGTCGGCCAGCCGACGCTGCGCGATTCGCCCTGCAGCGACAGGAAGATTTCGGTCAGGCGCAGCCGGTCGGCGGTTGGCGCGGCGTCAATCGCGGGCATTGAAGGGCATCTGGAAGCGGAAAGGGCGCTATTCTGCGCGCCCTCGCCGTTCAGTGCGACTGGATCTGCAGGTTGCGCAGCTTGCCGGCGGCCAGGCGGGCTGCGTCGCTGCCCGGATAGTCGCTGATCACGCGGTTGAGGGTCTGCTGGCCCGGGCCGGACTGGCCGAGCTCGATCTGGGAGAAGCCGCGCTTGAGCAGGGCATCGGGCGCCTTGCCGGAGTCGGGGAAACGCTGCAGCAGAGTATCGAAGCTCTGCAACGCGATCGGGTAGTTCTGGGTGACGTAATAACTCTCTCCCAGCCAGTACAACGCGTTGGGCGCCAGGGCGCCGCCGGGGAAGGCGTCGAGATAGGCCTTGAAGCCGCGGGCCGAGGCGACGTAGTCGCCGGCACGCAGGGAGGCAAAGGCGCTGTCGTAGGCGGCACGCTCGTCGCCAGCCGCGACCGGCGGCGCGGACGTCCCGGGCGGCATGCGGTTGACCAGTCCCGGAGTCGACGAAGGCGGCGGCGGGCGCGACGAAGGCACCGCGGACAGCGGCGGCGCGCGCGGCGAAGGCGCCGATGACAACGGCGGCGCCGCGGCCGGCGTGGTTTCCACGCGCTGCAGCCGACCATCCAGGTCCTTGTAGCGATTGTCGCTGCCTTCGCGCAGGGCTGCGTTGTCGTTCTGCAACTGCTCGACCTGGCCACGCAGCGCCTGCACCTCTGACTGCAACTGGGTCAGGCGGTTGAGCAGTTCCACATTCGCCTGCCCGGCGGCACCGGTTTGTGCCGCTTGCTGTTGCTCGAGCGCACTCACGCGGTCGGCCAGGCTCACGCGCTCGGCGTGGGCCGGGCCGCCCCAGGCCAGGGCGGCGAGCGCGAGCAGTGTGCCGGCGATGATCGACTGGCGTGCCATGGATCAGCGCGTCGTGTAGACGATCTCGACCCGGCGATTGCGCTGCCAGCATTCCTCGGTCGAGTCCGCACAGGTGGGCCGCTCTTCGCCGTAGCTGACCACGGACATCTGCGCGGCCGAGCCGCCATTGCCCTGCACCGCCGCCGACACCGCATTGCCGCGGCGCTCGCCGAGGCCGAGGTTGTATTCGCGGGTGCCGCGCTCGTCGGCATTGCCCTCGAGGTTCATCCGCGACTGCGGCTGGTCACGCAGGTACTTGGCATGGCAGGCGACGACGGCCTGGAATTCGGGACGCAGGGTGTCGTCGTTGAAATCGAAATAGACCACGCGCTGGCGCAGGCAGGAGTCCGTGTCCAGGTCGGACGCGGAATAGCGGCCCGGCGTCGTCTCGCCGATGGGGGTCGTCTGGGCGCCCGGCGTGGTGGTCGTGCCGGTGTCGGACGGCGGGGCTTCCTTGACCTTTTTGGTGCAGGCGGCCATGGCCAGGCAGGCCAGGACGGTCGCGGCGATGCGGGTCGTGTTGTTCATGGATTGTCCTTTTCCGGGAGAAGCGGTTCAGCGAGTGTGCGGGTAGCTGGCTCAGCGCTGCCTGAACGGGGACCAGGCTGGCTCGCGCACGTCGCCATCGGCAGTCACCAGGCGCAGGCGCACGCGGCCGTCGGCAGACACCGCGTAGAGTACGCCGCGGCGCCCTTCCTTGGTCGCGTACAGCAGCATCGAGCCGTTCGGCGCGAAGCTCGGGGACTCGTCCAGGTTGCCAGGAGACAGGGTCTGCCAGCGTCCCGTGCCGCTGTAGCTGCGATCGAGCACCGCAATGCGGTAGATGTTGCCCGTGCCCTGGGCCATGGCGATCTTCTTGCCGTCGAAGCTGACGGTGGCGCGGGCATTGGATTCGCCCTGGAAGCTCAGGCGGGTCGGCTCGCCGCCCGACGCCGCCACGCTATAGACCTGCGGCTTGCCGGCACGGTCGGAGGTAAACAGCAGGTTGCGGCCGTCCGGCGTCCAGATGGCCTCGGTGTCGATGCCGTAGTGATGGGTGACCTGGGTCAGCGCCTTGCTGCCCAGGTCCATCACGTAGATCTCGGGATTGCCGGACTTCGACAGCGTCATCGCCAGCCGGCTGCCGTCCGGCGAGAACGCCGGCGCGCCGTTGATGCCCTTGAAGCTGGCCAGGACCTGGCGCGCGCCGGTCAGCGTTTCCTGCACGTAGATGGTCGAATTGCCGCGCTCGAAGCTGACATAGGCGAGCTTTTTGCCGTCCGGGCTCCACGCGGGCGACAGCAGGGGCTCGCGCGAATGCACGATGCTCTGCGGGTTGAAGCCATCGGAGTCGGCGACCATCAGCGAGTACTGGGTACCTGCGCCCAGCCCGGTCGCGGTCACATACGCGATGTGGGTGAAGAAGGCGCCGCGCACGCCGAGGATCTTCTCGTAGATCTGGTCGGCCACCTGGTGGGCGACGTCGCGCATGCCCTTGGGCCGGCCACCGATCGCCAGGCCGAGCAGCCGGGCCTGGGGTTTGGAGACGTCGTACAACTCGTACTCGACGCGATAGCCGCCATCGGCGGCATCCAGCACGCGGCCGACCACGACGAAGTCCTGGCGACGCGCGCGCCATTCTGCGAAGTCGATGTCGCTGCCGCGGGTGGGCTGGTTCTTGAAGCTGGCGGTATCGTCGGAACGGAACTGGCCCGAACGGTTGAGGTCGTTGCGGATCACCGCGGCGACGTCGGTGTCGGGCACCGTGCCATGGCCCTGGTAGGGCATCGCGACCACCGCGATCGGCAGCGAGCCTTCGTTGCCCGACACCAGGCCAATGTCGAGACCCTGTGCCTGGGCCCATGCGGCGGGAAGCAGGAGCAGCAAGAGCGCCAGCAGTGTCTTGATCGGGGAGCGGGGTTTGTTCACGGAGTGCATTCCTCTCTCGGATGGCAAAAATCCAGCGTCACCTGGCGCACGAACACCGTTTCGTACCCGGCGTAGGGCATCGGGGTCTTCCTCAGGGCGCGGTCCACGGTTTCCCGGCCCCCGACATCGTACGGGCAAGCGATGAACTCGACATTGATGACCTCGCCACCCGTCAACTGGGTGAAACGGACCTGGCAGTGCGTGCGCTCGGGCACGCCCAGGTGATTCCAGTTGCCGTCGGCGGTCATCAGCATGGCGACTTTGTAGCGCGCGAGCAGGCCCGCATCCACGCCACGATTGCCAGCTGGCGCCGCCTCGGGCGCAGGATCACGGCTTGGCGCGGGCGTGGCGGCGGCCCGGTGATCGGCGAGTTGCTGCAGGCGCTGCTCCTCCAGGCGCGTGTGCTTGGCTGCCGCGTCGCGTTGCTGCTGGATGTCCTCGATCTGCGCGCGCAATTGCTGGCGCCGCTCGGCGATGCGCTGGCGGACCTGCTGCTCGGTGAGGTCCACCTGCGCCTGGCGATTCTTCTGTTCCTGCTCCTCGGGCGCGGGCTTGTCGGCCGGTTGCTCGGCCAGCTTCGACACCGCCTGCTGGTCGACGGTGTCGGGCTTGTCGAGGCGTTCCTGCGGCAGGACTTGCGGCGGCGTGTCGGCAACCTGCGGCTTGGGTGTCGGAACCGGTTGAGGCTTGGGCGCCTCGGGCGGTTTCGGTGTCGGCGGTGCGCGTTTCGCCGCGGCGACAGCTTGCGCGGCACGCCTGAGGTCGGCGGCCGACAGCTGCAGCGTGGCCTGCACCGGCTCGCCCGCCGCGGCTTCGTCGGTGCGCGGCAGGATCCAGGACGCACTGGCCCAGATCAGCAACAACAGGCCGATGTGCAGGCCGAGCGCAAGCGAAAACGCGCGGGCCCGGTCGGACGAGGACTCCATCGCGATCTCAGTGCGCCTCGGGTGGCTTGCTCATCAGCCCGACCTTCGACACGCCCGCGCTCTGCAGGATGCCCAGCGCCAGGTAGATGTGCTGGTAGCTCGCCGCCTGGTCGCCGGCGACGAGCACGCCCAGCTGCGGGTCGGCGCGGACCAATGCCTCAACTTCGGCCTTGAGCTGCGCGGCGTCCACGGGCTTGTGGCCGCCTTCGGGCGAGGACAGCGTGTAGTTGCCGTCCCTGTCCACAATCACCATCAGGGGCTTCTTGTTCTGGTCAACGGCCCGGGCTTCCGACTTTGGCAGGTCGATGTCCACGCCAAGGTTCAGCAGCGGCGCGGTCACCATGAAGATGATCAGCAGCACCAGCATCACGTCGATGTAGGGCACGACGTTGATCTCGGACTTGAGCTTGCGCTTGCGCAGCTGGCGTTTGAAGGCGGCGCTCATGCTGACCCTGTGGGAGCGGCTTTAGCCGCGATATCAGGAATCGCGGCTGAAGCCGCTCCTACAGTGGAACGAGCCAGCGCGGACATCGGGGTCAGGTCTCGTCCAGATGCGACTGGCGCTGCAGGATCGAGCTGAACTCCTCGGCGAAGCTCTCGTAGCGCACAGACAGGCGCTCGACCCGGG
>JARXKP010000264.1 GCA_030271615.1 Pseudomonadota bacterium | reverse complement strand
CAAACTGCTGCTCGCACGCCGCCAGCGATTGGCGCTGCGCACGCAGTGCCTCGCGACGGCTGCGCAGAGCGTCGAGAGCTGCATGCTGCTCCGAATCAACCGCCGGTGCCGTGGCAGATCGCGCAGCTTCTGCACCAGGAGGACGCAACTCCGGGTCGCTCAGTTCGGGGCTCCAGCGCAGCACGGTTGCTCCCAGCGAGCGCAACGTAGCCAGTTGCTCTTCGCTGGTGATCTTGAAACTGGACAGCGAGAACGGATGCGACAACCACCCACCATCGAGGTGAATGAACATACCCAGGCGTAAAGCCTTGACGTTGATCGGTACGGTGGTTTGAGGGATCTGCATGACTGCTACCACCCCCTAGATTAACAGTCCTCGGACACATCGGAACACGGCTATTACCAGAACAAACCGGTCAAGCAACTTCAGACAGCAGACGAAATTCGTCTTTCAATTTCCCGATCACTGTCGCCACATCGATGGGTTTGGTCCAGTAATCGTCGAATCCCAGAGACAGCGCCTGCTGGATTTGGTGCGGCAACGCGTCGGCGCTGAGCGCAATACAGCGGAGATGGCGAGTGTGCTCATGGGCTTTCAGACGTTCCATCACCTCGAAGCCCGACAGCCCTGGGAGGTTCAGGTCCAGCAATACCAGAGAGAGATCGTGCTCTTGCGCGATTTCCAATCCTTCGGGCCCGGTGGCGGCAGTGAGCAAACGCCAGTTCGGTTGCGAACGGAATATCTGCTCCATCAGGATGGTGTTGACTTCATCGTCTTCGACATACAACACCACCTGCTCGACGCCGTTGTCCCACACTGACGTGGCCTCAGGCGGCGTCTGGACGTCCGGGGGTTTCGGTCGCCCCGCCTTCGCCAGCGGCAACGACACCGCAAATCGAGAGCCCCGGCCAGGACGCGACAGCACATCGATCCTGCCGCCCATGGCGCGCACCAATTTGCGTGTGATGACCAGGCCCAATCCACTGCCTTGTGTTTCAGTGCGCTCGGCACCGAGTCGGTTGAACGGCTCGAACAACTTGTTGAGTTGCTCCTCAGACATCCCGATGCCGGTGTCATCGACCGTCAACACACCCTGGTCGGCCACTTCGAACCGGACACGCACCCGACCCTTGGGGCGGTTGTATTTGATGGCATTCGACAGCAGGTTCGTCACGACCTGCTCCAGCGCGTCCGGGTCGGCACGCACCGGACCGGAGGTCAACGGAATCTGGACCAAGAGTTCGATGCCGCGCTGTTGAGCCAGGGGCATCAACTCGACGGCGCATCGTTCGACCAGCAGCCGCACGTCGATCGGGCGGTTGCGCAGGCGCAGACGACCTTGCTCGATCCGCGACACCTCGAGCAGTTGATCGATCAGCGACAGCAACCGGGATCCGGATTGCCGCAACACGTCAAGACGCTGCGACTGCGCAGGAGCCAGCGGGTGTTCACTGTCCAAAGCCATCAACTGCGCAAAACCCAGGATGCCGTTCAACGGCGTGCGCAATTCGTGACTGACGCGAGACATGAACTCGCTCTTGCTGCGGCTCGCTTTTTCAGCATCGAGCTTGTCGCGCTTCAACGCATCGAGCGTCTGCCGTTGTGTCACATCAGTGCAGATTCCAACACGTCTTCTCTCGTCGGCCACGGCTTGCAGCACGAACTCCAGGGTGCGCGGCCCGTGCGCATCACCGGCCTCGACGGACAGCAACAAACGCGTCACTTCATCGGGAATGGCAGGCTTGGCGAGCAGCGACCTCGCGGCCGGGCGATCTGCCTCGGCAACGCGCTCAAGCCAGGACTCGAATGCCAACCTGGGCTGAGCCGGGTCGAGCCCCTGGAGACGGCACGCCACCGCGTCGAGTTGCAGCGAACCCGTCAGCAGACTGATCTCGAGCACACCGATGTCAGCAGCGGCGGTCGCCCGCTGCCATCGGCTGTGCTGGCGCTGCAGTTCGGTGTCAACCACGGGCTGGGGCGCGGCATCGGTCAAGAACACATTCAGGTGCAAGCCTCCGTCAGCGGCACGATCGACCATGGCGCTGGCTTCCAGATGGACCCACTGTCCATGCTGCTGCCGTATGCGCACCAGTTCCTTGATCGGTTGCGGTGGTGGTGTGTGCTGCGCACCCAGCAGCGCAAGCCGTCGAAGGTCTTCCGGGTGCACGACATCGGCCAGTGGACGAGCGTCGCGGCGCAGAGCGGGCAATCCGATGCCGCAAAGGCCGATGAACGCAGTGGACGCATACGGAACCGACCAACGGCCCTCGGCTGAGCGGTGCAGGCGAACGACCATGCCGGGCAGTTTGTCCAAAAGCGAATGCAATTCGACCAGGGGATCGCGGTCGTCACGTCGACGCAAGGATCTGGACGCCGACTCGCGCTGGTCGGGTGCAGAAGCTGCGAGCGTGTTGCTGCGTGGGAGTCGGGCCGTCGGATTCATCGTCGATGGGTGGGAGGGCGGGTCTGGCTGTCGCCCCTGTGAGGATGGCTCGATGGCTCTTGCCGGGAACGTATTTGTAACATTTTCGAGCCGCCCCATCGCATCCGAAAGCCCGATTCGGGCCCCGCATTCAGGGGTTGAAACACCCCTGGAACCTGACCTCCCCCCCGATATGAGCGGGCAAATGCGCACAACGCGCCGAGAGTCTGTGACCTGGACCGGTACGTCTTTCCAGCGACCGCGGCATCATCTGCACCCTCAACCTCCGAGGAATCGCCATGAACGCCGTATCCATTCAACGCCGTGCGTTGATCGCCCTCGGATGGAGTCTCGCCGCCAGTTGGGCCCTCGCCACCGAGGTTCCTGAAGCTCAGGCCGCCAAGGCACGCGCGGTGGTGCAAGCGCAGCTCGACGCTTTTGCCGCCGACGACGCGCGCCGGGCGTTTCTGCTGGCATCGCCCAAGGCCCGCAAACAACTCGGCACGCCCGACAATTTCATCAATCTGGTCCGCAAGAGCTACGCCGTGGTGTATCGACCCGCCTCGGTGGCTTTCTTGAAACCGCAGTTGATCGATGGTCTGCTGGTTCTGGGCGTGCAGATGACCGATGCTCAGGGCGCTGCGTGGCTGGCCACTTACCACCTCGAACGTCAGCCCAACGGGTTGTTCCTGATCGGGGGCTGCGAGTTGGTTGCGAATGAAGGGCGCTATACGTGACAGCGCGCCGGCGATGACCCACACTCAAAGCCAGTCGATCATGGCCAGACCGATGCCCAGTCGCGT
Organism: Pseudomonadota bacterium; assembly: GCA_030271615.1. GTDB lineage: Bacteria > Pseudomonadota > Gammaproteobacteria > Burkholderiales > Burkholderiaceae_C > PBB1. The sequence goes on along the minus strand of JARXKP010000264.1, from coordinate 1,636 downwards.
CTGCCGCAGGTTGTAGTCGATCAGGCTTTCTCCGTATCCGCTGAACACCTGCACCTGCAGCTTCAGGCTCCCGACAATCGGAACGCTCCAGCCGAACTCGACGCTCCCGCGTGAGCGGCTTCCGCCGCGCAACGTGTGGCGCGCCAGCAGAGAAAACACCTGACCCTGCCATCGGTGCGCGATCAGAACCTCACCACGCCCAAGGTGGTCCTCGATGTCAGGGTTGTTGTCCTTGGCCGCCGAGGCACCCAGCCGCCACCAGGGTCTGAGCATCAGCAGCCAATCCTCACGCTCCAAGCCGACTTGAGCGATGACGCGGTTCCAGCTGCGCGAAAGCGGCAGCGAGCGCCCATTGGATTGGTGGTTGAGGCTCAGCCCCGCCATCCGGCCGGTGAACCCAAGGATCTGGTAGTCGGTGGGCAGCACCAGCATCAGTTCCGGCTCGTAGTTGGTTTCCCGGAACGGCCTCGACAAGGCGGCGTTGAATGCCTGCCAGCGTGAGGACTGCGTGTAGCCTGCCCACAGGGCAACGCGGCTTCCGAACAGGTCGCGAGCGACCTTGGTCTTCAGGCTGAACTGGAATTTGGCCTCGGTGGCGCTCAGGTCGACAGGTGAGGACACCGAAGTCCCGACTCCGGGGCTGCTCGGCGCTCGGTTGACATGGTCGGTATACATCGCCGCCATCAGGTACACCGGTTTGTAGATCCGCGGTACGAACAGCCCGTCGTCGGCGGTGCCGCCATCAAGATCCCAGCGAGAGGTGAGTGTCGATCTGCTGCTGCGCTGGCGCAGGGCATCGGGATCGAGCCGCGGCTGTTGCGTCGCAGGCAGGACAGGCGCCGCAACGGGCACCGAGATCTCCGGCGATGACTCCCGGCCTGACGCAAGGTCGTAGCAGGCCAGTCGATCGAGATCATTCTTGATCGTCCGGCAGTCGGCCCCGGCGGCCTGGGCGGATGTCTGCGCCCGAACCTGCGGCGCAGCGACCGCCAAAGCCCAGACCAGCCACATCCAGACCGGTATGCGCCCCGTCGATCGGGCGCACGGTCCGGCAGCAGGGGTATTCATGCGATTTCCTTGTCGTGGGGCTTCGGGCTAAGCGCAGCCCACTCTCTGGCGCAGTGTGGCAGATGCGGCGGCCCGGCCCCAGGCCTGGAACAGGCCCTTCGGACACCTCTGCAAGCGACCCTGTGGCCAGTGGTCAAATCGAAGCCGGCACCGCAATCCGGCCTGGTGCCGGCCCACCCCCCGCTCACGCCGACCGAAGAAAGTACCGACCGTGCCTCCGTCCCATGAACTCAGCGCCGACGAACTCGCGCAGGCCTACCGGAACAACACGCTTTCTCCGGTCGAGGTGACCCGTGACGTGCTCCGGCACATGGCACTCTGGGAGCCGTCACTGGGTGCCACGTATGCGCTCGATGCCGAAGCGGCGTTCGTCCAGGCCGAGGCGTCGTACAAGCGCTGGCGCCGAGGCGAACCCGCCAGCGCGATCGACGGTGTGCCGACGATGATCAAGGAAAACATCGCTACGCGGGGTGTGCCAGTTCCGCTGGGAACCGCCGCCACGGAACTGCAGCCCGCCGCGGCGGACGCACCCCCTGCAGCAAGGTTGCGCGAAGCCGGCGCGGTGATC
>JARXKP010000263.1 GCA_030271615.1 Pseudomonadota bacterium | reverse complement strand
CCTGTTCGGATCGGACGGCCTCGGCCTTCTGCGCATCGATCTTGGCGGCGCCGCCTCGGCGGTCGGTCTCGGCAGCGCCAGGGCGTACCAGTGGGGCGGGGACGGCGTCTGTCGGCCCGGCCTCCGGTCTGCGTGCTTCACCGATCGACACAGCGCCTTTCGCAGGCTCGGGGTTCACCGGATCGACCGGGGTGACAGGCGCTTTGGCTGCGGCGGCTGGCACGGCAGCAGGGCGCGCGGGTTCGGTGGCGGGTGAGTCACCTTTGCGCACGGGGCCGGGGGCTGCGTCGGCTTTCGCCGCATCAGCCCGGCGGGCACCCGGCGTCCGGCCGGCGGGCGGGGTGGCCGGCGGCAATGCCGTCGGTGTCGGCGCCTGGACGGCGGCGGTCACCACGCTGACCTTCGGCGCGGTGGCGGCCGGCGCGGCCGGTTTCAGCTGCATGCGCTGGGCTTCGTCGATCGGAGCGCCGGGCTGCGCCGCCAGTTGCTTCTGCTGCGCAGCGAAGGCCACCGGCGGCGGCGGCGGCGCGGTCCGGGCGACGACCGTGCGCTCACGCCCCGGCGGCTTGGCGGCCGCCTCGGCAGCGCCGCCATGCACGCTCTGCTGCACCGGCACCACCGCGGCCACCGGAGCGGCCACCGCGGCGATCGCCACGGCCCTCGTCAACGGCACCGCGGCCTTCGCGACCGATCTCGATTCCACGAACGCCTGCGTGGGCACCGCAACGACGGCACCGGTCACCTGCTGGTTCACGTAGACCACCTGGGTCACGTTGGTTGTGTTGTTGATGGTGGTGTTGGAGACGTTGGTCGTGTTGTAGACATTGGTGATCGTCGTCGGCGGAATCACCGCGTTGCTGCGGTTGATGTGGTCGAAATACTGCCGGCTGACCGGATACGACGGCCGATAGACCTCGCGCGGGGCGAGCGGGAACCAACCGACCGCCGACGAGGTGCTGCCGCCGATGGAAATCGATGCCTGGAAATTCTTGCCGCCGACAAAGGCCACCAGGGCCGGCGCATACACCGCCTGCTCACGCACTGGTCCCGGCACCCAACCCCAGGACCCTCGGATGTTGGTCCAACGACCGTAGTGCGACACGGCGAACCCCCACGGCGCATCGTCCACCCAGGTCCAGCCCCAGGGATCGACCCAGACCCAGTGGCCGTCGCGGTACGGGGTCCAGCCGGCGGCGACGCGGCTCGGTGTCCAGACGTAGCCGTAGCTCGGGTCGGAGCGCCAGGTGCCGTTGGCATCCAGGTCTTCGTAGCCGACCACGTCAGAAGACACATAGCGAGCCGACGTCGAGTTGTCGGCCCGGCGGTCGCGCTCGCGCGCCCAGCGGTCGAGATCGTCGTCCGCCCGCGCTTCCACCGTCTCGTAGTCGGACAGTCCGGTGCCATAGAAGCGATAGCCTTGCCGGCGACTCACCGCATACGACGCACCTTCGCCGTAGACCTCTCCCTCGCCGCTCAGCACGACGACTTCGGTCGAATCGTTGGCCGGATCGACGTCGATGCGGTATTCGCCTGGGCGGCGCAGCGTGAACGCGAGATTGGGCGTGTCCACCTCGAAGGTCTGGCCCGGTGCCAGGCTGCGCACGCGCACCTTCAGCGTGCCCTGCGACAACTGCACCTGCGCGATGCGATCGTCGAGGTTGAGCAGCGTCACGCTCGTCGACGAGCCGAGCCGGATCGCCGCACCACCGACTTGCAATTCGACGCGCGAATCGGCATCCGACCACAAGCGATCGCCGGTGGTCAGCGGCCGGTTGACCACCGCCTGGACCCAGTCGGGCTGCCCGGCGGGCGCGAAGCTCACGGTCCCGGCGATGTAGCCGAGGCGCGCCGCGCGCGATGGAGGCTCGGCGCTGGCCGGGCCATTGAAGGTCAGCATCAGCAGGCCGGCGAGCGCCAGCGAACGACTCAGGGTAAGCATGTCCATGGGAATCTTTCTTCGAATACGAACTGCTGCCGGAAACAATTTCGACCCCAACTCGCATCAGTCGCGCCGGTGTTCAGTGAAACGACAGGGCACAGGGACGGCCCTTGCCGACAGCGATGCCCGGGCGACTCGCTGCAAGCCATCGACAGCATTCGCTAGCCCACGCTGCGGCCGGTGATGAGTTGGAAGACGATGACCACCACCGCTGCGACCAGCAGGATGTGTAGCAATCCACCGGCGGTGAATGACGTCACCAGGCCCAGAACCCAAAGAATCAGCAAGATCACTGCAATGGTGTAAAGCACGGTCGTTCTCCAGAGAGCTCACCCTGCGAATGCCCTATGCATGCGCACGTGATGACTGGAGCATCCGCTGACAGGCCATGGCGGACAAGCGGCCGAGTGCTCTCGTGCATGTAGGCGCAATCCCACCGATCGACCGATGTGTGCCGCGATTTCCGAGCCTGTGTGGTCTGTCGAACAGACTGCAAGCCGATCGGCGGCTAGCCTGAAATCGGAGCGGCAGGCGGACCCCGCATCGCCGTTGCCGAGCCACGTTCGAATGGACGTCGGATTCGAAAGCTGCTGGTCTTATTCATTGAACCCATGGCATCGACATCCACGCCGCGGCAACGCAGGCATCGGTTGACCTGGAGCCTGACGGCCCTCTCGATGGGGCTCGCGCTGCTGCTGCTCGCAGATTGCAAAAGCCTGCCCACCATCGTGCCGGACCTGGGTCACAGGCACGGTGCTCCGGTGCAGATTGAAGGCACGCGCGGCCCGCTGTCGGTGCAGCAGAGCCAAGCCATCCTGCAAGGCCTGAAGAACCGTGGCCAGGACACCGGCATCTTCGACCGTCACCTCGCGCTCGAAGAGGCCATCGTCGGCAGCCCGCTGACCAGCGGCAACCAGGTACGGCTGCTCCAGGATGGACCGAGCACCTACCACGCGATGCTGGCCGCCATCGAGGCCGCCCGTGACCACATCAACATGGAAACCTACATCCTGGACGACGACGATGTGGGACAACGCTTTGCACAGGCCTTGATCGACAAGCAGCGGCAAGGGGTGCAAGTCAACCTGATCCGCGACAGCGTCGGCACGCTCGGCACGCCCGGCGCTTTTTTCCAGGCAATGGCCGACAGCGGCATCCGCATCCTCGAATTCAACCCGATCAATCCGTTGATGGCGCGCAAGACGTGGGCGCTGAATCAGCGCGATCACCGCAAGTTGCTGATTGCCGATGGACGCATCGCGTTCCTGGGCGGCATCAACATCAGCAGCGTCTACTCCGGCGGCTCGTCCAGCCAGGGCATGCAGTCGCGGCCGACCGAAGAGCCCGCCTGGCGCGACACCGACCTGCAATTGCAGGGCCCTGCCGTGGCCGAACTCCAGAAGCTGTTCCTGGAAACCTGGGCCGCACAGAAAGGCCCGACCTTGGTGCAGAAAAACTACTTTCCGCCTATTCAAGGCGTCGGCAAGCAGGTGGTGCGAGTGATCGGCAGTTCGCCCGACGAGCCCTACAGCCAGATCTACGCCACGCTTCTGTCGGCGATCGGCAGCGCCGAAACCACGGTGCACCTGACCAACGCGTATTTCGCCCCCGATCCGCAATTGCTCGCCGCGCTGGAAGCGGCGGCCGGACGCGGCGTCGACGTGGTCCTGATCCTGCCGAGTCAAACCGATTCATGGATGGTGTTCCACGCCGGGCGCAGCTATTACGAACAACTGCTGCGGGCCGGGGTGAAGATTCACGAGCGGCGCGGCGTGATCCTGCATTCCAAGACCGCACTCGTCGATGGCGTGTGGGCGACCGTCGGCTCGACCAATCTCGATTGGCGCAGCTTCCTGCACAACCACGAGTTGAACGCCGTGGTCATCGGTGCCGACTTCGGCAACCAAGTGCAGGCGATGTTCGACAAGGATCGGTCGGCGTCCGATGCGATCACGCTGGCGCAGTGGCAACGTCGACCGCTTCAACTGCGTCTGAAGGAATGGTTGTCACGCCTGTGGGCCTACTGGTTGTGAAGTCCCGCGGCCCGCAGCGGGTGACCGGACTCAACGCCGATTCGATCGCCGCCGTTGCCACGCCAGCAATTCGCCGGTGAAACCACGCCGGAACGCGATCACGCAGACGACGAAGATCGCGCCGATGATCACCGTGACCCAGGAGCCGACGCGGTCGGACAGGTAGTCCTGCAGGCCGATGATGGTGAACGCGCCGATCACCGGGCCGGCGAAGGTGCCCATGCCGCCGAGCAGCGTCATCAGCACCACCTCGCCGGACAGCGACCAGTGCGCATCGGACAGCGTGGCAAAGCCCAGCACCAGCGTCTTCAGCGAACCGGCCAGACCGGCCAGCGCGGTCGACAGAACGAAGGCGAGCAGCTTGTAGCGATCGACGTCGTAGCCGAGCGAGATGGCGCGCGGCTCATTCTCGCGGATCGCCTTCAGCACCTGGCCGAACGGCGAGTGGACGACGCGCACGATCAGCGCGAACACCGCGACGAACACCGCCAGCACGACAAAGTACATCGTGATGTCGCTGGCCAGCGGGATCACGCCGAACAGCCTGCCGCGCGGCACGCCCTGCAGACCGTCCTCGCCGCCGGTGAACGGCGCCTGCAGGCAGACGAAGTAAACCATCTGCGCCAGCGCCAGCGTGATCATCGCGAAGTAGATGCCTTGGCGGCGGATCGCCAGCAGACCGACGCCCAGGCCGAGCAGCGCAGCGACGCCGGTACCGGCCAGCACGCCGAGTTCGGGCGACCAGCCGGCCGTGCGCACCAGCCAGCCGGTCGCGTAGGCCGCCGCGCCCAGGAACGCCGCGTGGCCGAACGACAGCAGGCCAGTATAGCCCAGCAACAGGTTGAAGGAACACGCGAAGATCGCGTAGCACAGCGCCTTCATCATGAAGACCGGG
>JARXKP010000262.1 GCA_030271615.1 Pseudomonadota bacterium | reverse complement strand
GGCGTTTCGGGGAGAACGCCGATGGCGGAGATTGCAGGATTGCGGCCCAATTGATTCGAGGTGTTGACGCCGGCCGAAAACTGACCATCCATCGAGGGTGATACCGACCGAATATTGACCAGGGTGATCGACCTACCCTGCCTAGTCGATCTAGAACCCATTCGTGAACGAGAACCGTAAGCGTGGCATCCAGGCCCTCTAGATCGAGGAACCGCCAGGGGCTACAGCAAGTCGATTTCACACAATCGACTACTCATCCGTCCAGGCTACGCAGAAAGCGAAGTGTCGCCACCGGAGACAGGTTAAGCAGGTGAGCGATGTCGGTCACGTCGTCCGGCACCGCAGCGTTGTCCCATCCGAGCGCTGTGTGCCTTGCCAGTCCCACCCCCAGGATCACGCACTGCGCGTTTGGATGCTGCGACTGCTTGTCATCGGTGATGCGAACCAGCAACTCGGGTAGGCGCCAGTCCTGCATCAGTGCGTGGTGTAGATCTGTCAACTCGACATGAAGCACTCGCTGCTGCACGTCCTTTGAGCGCAGCGATGCATCGAGACGCAGGGATTCGCGAATCGACAATGCCAAATCCGGGGCATGGCACCACAGCAACAATTCGGCGAAATCGTGCAACAGCGCCGCCTGATGGATGACCGACGCATCCGGATCTGCCCGGTGCACGGCAAACGACAGAGCGAAGTTGGCGGCTCGATTCGCCCGACGAAGCACTTCGTTGAGACCGGCCAACGCGTCGGGACGGTCTCCCAGCACCGCGTCGAGCACAGGTTGTGGGCCGAAGAATCGGAAGAACGGTGAGATGCCCATCATCACCAGGGTCGAGGTCACCGTCTCGGGATCGGTGAGCAAGCGCGCGGAACGGTTTCTGGAGGCGAAAGCCATAACCTTCAAGGTCATCAGCGGATCGCAGGAGATCATTTCGCCGATCAGGTTGGCGTCGACGCTGTCTTCGTTCTGACGCATCGCCTCGAGCGCACGGTCGGTTTCGGCCGTCACCGGAATGTCAGCGTCGCGAAAGCAGGCAACCCATGCGTTCAGGTCGGCCAGCGGCTGGGTCAGTCGCAAGAATGGACTCGTCAGGGTTGGGTTCGGCATGGAAGCCCCGGCAGAAAGATGGGTCGGTGACATCAGTCTGGGCTCGTTATCGGCGGTTGATCTGATACGCCAAAATTAGAAGCCACTAGGCAAGATTCGGCCGCAGGCAGCTTGTTTTCGCTACCGATTCAACGCCCACCGAGCCGTGCCTTCTCGTCCAGGCCGACCTTCTTGTTGACGAACTGAACCGTCGCGACCCGGCTCAAGTCGACGTCGCCCTGCTTGTACAAGCCCGCCTTGACCATCTGCTCGTAGAAATCTCGAATGCGGGCCGGGTTCATCGTGCCGATGCCCTGGGTCAACGAGTCTTCCGAGTCGACGATGCCCTGCTGCTTCATCAACGTCACTGACGATTCCAGCTCGGCCTCTGTCATCTCCGGGTTGTCGTGCCTCATCAATGCGTGTGCTGCCTTGCGGTCGCCATACAGGTAGTTCACCCAGCCGATGATCGAGGCGTCGACGAATCGCTGCACCAGCCCCGGCTGCTTCGCGACCGTCTCGGTGCGTGCCTCGATCACCGTCGAATAGGTGCTGAATCCATGGTCGGCCAGCAGGTGCACGACTGGTTTGAAGTGGCCCTGGTTCTCGACGTAGATCGGCTCGGCGACCGAATAGCCCTGCTGGATCGCCTTCGGGTTCGCGAGGAACGGGCCGAGGTTGTAGTTGTAGGGTTTGAGTGCTTCGTCCCGGAACCCGTGCGTCACTTTCAGCCACTGCCACCAGCTGAACTGGGCGTCCTTCGCGATCAACGCGAGCGGCGCCGCCGTCAACGCGTCGAAGTTTTCGTAGCCTTGACCCGGGTGCGCGATCAGCGCCTGCGGGTCCTTCTGGAACATGCCTGCTACGACGATCGTTGGCACGCCGTTCTTGGCGTTGTCGAAGCTGTGCAGCAGGTTGCCGGTCATCAGGAAATCGATGCGCCCTGCCGGCAGCAGCGGACGATTGTTCACTTGCGGTCCGCCTTGCAGCAGGGTCACGTCGAGCCCGTAACGCCGGTAGGTGCCGTCGGCGATGGCTTGATAGAAACCACCGTGAGCGGCCTGTGCCTTCCAGTTGGTGGCGAATCTGACTTTGTCTTCGGCGTGTGCCGTCGTCGTCGACAGAAACGTCAGCGCGACAGAGAGCCACATCGAAGCGCGAGCAGACGCAAACATGTTCAGCTTTCCTTGATGTCGGAGGTTCGTTTCAGCGGGCGACGACGGGGTCACAACCCTGACGGCGCAGAAGACGGTTGTTGCTCGCTCGCGTGCCGTCGCGCCAGCAGCCGGTACGACAGTGCGTTCGAAGCCCCGTAGATCATCAGCCCGGTCAGCACCAGCAGCAACAGCGCGGCGAACATCTTCGGCGTCTCGGTGCGAAAGCTCGCCTCCAGAATGCGCGAGGCGAGTCCGGTTTCACGCCCTGCTGCGCCGGCAACCATCTCGGCCGTCACCGCGCCGATCAAGCTGAGACCGCCGGAGACCTTCAGCCCCGCCACGAAGTACGGCAGCGCGCTCGGCATCAGCAGAAGGCGCAATCGTTGCAGAGGCTTCGCCCGGTACAGGAGAAACAGGTCCCGCAGCAACGGATCGGTCGCACGCAGGCCCACCAGGGTATTCGACAGGATCGGGAAGAACGCGACGATCCAGGCACACAGCAGCAGCGCGGCGGTCGTGCTGTCGACGTAGATCAGCATCAGCGGTGCGATCGCGACGATCGGCGTCACCTGCAGCACCACCGCCAGCGGCAGTAGCATGGCTTCGAGCGGAGCCGACAGCGCGAACACCGCTGCGATCAGCACCCCACCGATGCAGGCCAGCGCCAACGCGCCGAACGTGATCTTCAGCGTGAACCACCAGCTCACCGCCAGCGAGCCGAAATTGGAAACCAGCGTCTGCAGCACCAGGCTCGGTGCGGGCAGCGTGTAGTGCGGGATCTGCGCAAGCCGAACCAGCGCTTCCCAGGCCAGCAACCAGCCAAGCAGACTCAGCAGCGGCAGCCATCTCGACATCGTTCGGCGCCGGTTCTTGGACACACCGAGATCGCATCTCACCGAGGAGCCTCGCTGACCGTTCATGTGCCGATTCCGTTCTGCGCCGATTGATCTGCTTCCAGTGCCAGCGACACCTCTCGACAGGCCTGCGCATAACGCAGTGAAGTGCGGAATTCGCTCGTGCGCGGAGCGGGCTCGTTGATCACCACCTCCGCCACGACTCGGCCGGGCCGTGCGTCCATCACCAGCACCCTCTCGCTCAGGAACACCGCCTCGAACACGCTGTGCGTGACGAACAGCACCGCCAGCGCCGTCGATTGCCACCAGGCCAGCAGATCGGCGTTGAGCCGCTGGCGGCTGATCTCGTCGAGCGCGGCGAAAGGTTCGTCCATCAACAGCACGCGCGGTCGGGTGATCAGCGCACGCGCGATCGACGCACGCATCCGCATGCCGCCGGACAGTTCGGCGGGGAAGGCCGTCTCGAACTCGGCGAGACCGACCGACGCGAGCACCCGCCGCACGTCACGCGCGGCGTCGATCCTCGACTGCCCGGCCAGTCGCAGAGGCAGCCAGACGTTGTCGAACACGCTGGCCCACGGCATCAGCGTCGGGTCCTGAAACACGAAGGCAGTGTCTGCGGCTCGGCCTGTTCTTGCGCCTACCAGCGCGGGCGACTCGATGTGCCCGCCGCTCGGGGAGTCGAGCCCGGCGACCAACCGCAGCACCGTGCTCTTGCCGCATCCCGACGGACCGAGCAGCGACACGAACTCGCGCGCGCCGACTTCGAACGACACGCTCTGCAACGCCACCGGTCCCCGTGCGTAGCGCTTGCCGACGTCGCGGAGCACGATCGCCGAGGCAGTTGACGCCGGCACATTCATCCGCGCGTCGCCCGGGTCACTGGAACGCCACCTCGGCGAAGCCGCGCAGCTTGCGACTGTGCAGCTGGTCGAAGCCCTGCGCGCGCAACAGTTCGAGCGCACGGATGCCGATGCGCAGGTGCTGGTCAACCCGCTCGCGGTAGAACTGATTGGCCATGCCGGGCAGCTTGATCTCGCCGTGCAGCGGCTTGTCGCTGACGCACAGCAGGGTGCCGTAGGGCACGCGGAACCGGAAGCCGTTGGCCGCGATGGTCGCGCTTTCCATGTCCAGCGCCACCGCACGGCTCTGGCTGAAGCGCCGCTCCGGCGTCGTCGACACATGGTGCGACGGCAGCAACTCCCAGTTCCGGTTGTCGGTGCTCGCCACCGTGCCGGTGCGCATGATGCGTTTGAGTTCGTAGCCTTGCAGTTGCGTCACCTCGGCGACCGCGGCTTCGAGCGCCACCTGCACTTCGGCCAGCGGCGGGATCGGTACCCACAGCGGCAGGTCCTCGTCGAGTACATGGTCTTCGCGCACGTAGCCGTGGGCCAGCACGTAGTCGCCAAGCTGCTGCGTGGTGCGCAGCCCGGCGCAGTGGCCGAGCATGATCCACACATGCGGGCGCAGCACCGCGATGTGGTCGGTGATGGTTTTTGCGTTCGACGGACCGACGCCGATGTTGACCATCGTGATGCCGGCGCCGTCGGCGCGCCGCAGGTGATACGCCGGCATCTGCGGCAGTCGCGGTGGCGGTACCCCGAGTTCGTCACCCGCCTGGGCCGGCAGGCCGACACGCCGCGTGACCACGCCGCCCGGTTCGACGAACGCGGTGTACTCGCTGGCCGCGTCGCTCATCGCTGCGTGGCCCAGGTGCACGAACTCGTCGATGTAGAACTGGTAGTTCGTGAACAGCACGAAGTTCTGGAA
>JARXKP010000018.1 GCA_030271615.1 Pseudomonadota bacterium | reverse complement strand
TGCAGCGGCAGACCCGCATCGTGAAGGCACCGCCCGCCGACTACGAAGCACAACTTCGCACGCGCAAGTGGGCCGATCCGGTCGTGGTGGTGCCGACCGGCTTCGACGCGACCCTGCAGCGCGGTGACGCGCCGACCCTCGAGGTGGTCAGCGACAGCGGCAATGCGCAGGCTCAGGCAGGCGCAGCACGAGTGCAACGTCTGCTGGCGGCCTTTGCGCAGGAACGCACGACGCTCACCCTGGCTTTGCGCGGCGTGTCGCCCGAATTGCTGGCGCCTTTCGAGATTCAGGAGCGAGACCTCGCCAGCTCGCGCACGCGCGCCGCGCAGATCACCGGCATGCTGCCGTTCTTCGTGATCATGGCGGTGCTGTACGGTGCGCTGAATGCGGCGCTCGACACGACAGCCGGCGAGCGCGAGCTTGGCTCGCTGGAGCCGCTGCTGATGAACCCGGCACGGCGCGGCTCAGTGGTGCTGGGCAAATGGGGTGCGGTGGCCAGCGTGGCGGTGCTGATTGCGACCCTGAGCTGCCTGAGCTTCCTGCCGGCTCAGTGGTTGTTGCGCAGCGATACGCTGCAGGCGATGTTCCAGTACGGGCTGCGCGAGGCCCTGCTGTTCATTGCGGTGTTGCTGCCGTTCGCGGCGGCGATGTCGGCGCTGCTGATGGCGATCGCGATCCGCTGCAGGACCTTCAAGGAGGCGCAGGCCAACAGCACCGTGGTGCTGGCGGTCGTGTCGCTGCTGCCGCTGGTGACGGTGTTCGACCAGAGCGGCGAGTCGCCATGGCACCTGTGGGTACCGGCGCTGGCCCAATCGACCCTGATGACCCGCGTGCTCAAGGGCGAAGCACTCGGCGCCGCCGAGTTGCTGGTGCCCTGGGTGGTGTGCGTCGTGCTGACGCTGCTGGGCCTGCGGTGGGTGGCGCGTCGGCTGAACGATGCGGCGGTACGCTGAGCGGCCGCGATCGTCGCTGGCGTCGGGGCGACGCTGGAAATCATGCGTTGCTCACGGCATGATCCACGGATGTCCTCACCGTCTTCGATATTTCCCACGGCCCGTTGGCGCTGGTGCCGATTCGATGCGCTGAGCCTGCGCGAGTTGCAGTTCATCTACATGGCGCGCCAGCAGGTCTTCAGCCTGGAACAGAACTGTGTCTATCTCGACGCTGATGGCAGCGACGAGCCGGCCTTCCATCTGGCGGCGTGGGCGCCCGAGCACCGCGTGCCGCTGGCCTATGCGCGGATCGTCGACCCGGGAGTCAAGTACGCCGAGCCATCGATTGGCCGTGTCATCACCACGACGGCCGGCCGCGGCGCCGGATTGGGGCGGGAGTTGATCCAGCGTGCTGTCGCGCAGACCGTTGAAGCGTTCCCCGGCCAGGGCATTCGCATCTCGGCGCAGAGCCACCTGCAAGCGTTCTACCAGGCCGTCGGCTTCGCCATCGCCAGCGAGCGCTACCTCGAAGACGGCATTCCGCACACCGAGATGCTGCGCAAGGGCTGAGCGCGCTGGAGCCCCATGCCGATCGCTCCGAACACCGTCTCAGGCGGCCATGCGCGCCAGGGCTCGCTCGACCTCGGTTTGCCACGGCAGTGCGTGGACGATCTCGTTGAGGTGCAGCGCGGCCTGCAAGGTGGGGATCGGATCGCCTTGCGCATCGAGCAGCATCAGGTTGGTCACCAGGCCCATCGGATCGGCGAGCGCGACGACGCCTTGATGCAGTTGAATCCAGTCCCAGGCCACGCCGGCCGTCGCTTCATCACCGGTGCGTGCCCACAAGGTTTGCCCACAGCACGGGGTGTCGTGCAGCCCCGACTGAACCACGCGGGTATGCAGGTGGGTCAGTCGCAAATCCATCGTAGAGTCCGCCTGCCACAATAGGGGGGGCCATGCACGCACTGTCCACGGGGGAGTCATTGGGTTTACCGCCTTCCATAGGGCAGTCACCAGGCTGCCGCTGGCGTCAGTGTGGTCGGGTTTGTCGAGCTTGCCACCTGTCAATGTTTGCAGGTGTGCGCAAGTGAGACAGCAAGAACGAGGCTTCCGGGAGTGATCGGTTTCTGATGCTTCAGAGCGGCTTTTCATCGGTGTTCGAGGCCCAGAGCCGCGACGATCTCCAATCGGAGATCGTCCGTTTCGCCCGTGGCCTGGGTTTCGAGACGGTCTCGGCCACGACCGTGATCGACCATTTCCTCGGTCAACCTGAATTCATCTCGCTCGACAACGCACCTGCGGCGTATCGGGACGCATTCGATGACGAGAACAACGGTCGCCGCGACCCGGTGATGCAGCACTGCAAGAAAAAGAGCGTGCCGATCATCTGGGACCAGACCACCTACATCTCCGCCGGTCAGGCCGACAAGTGGGAGCGGCAGGCGCACTACGGCTATCGCACCGGTATTGCCCTGGCCTTGCACATGCCCGAAGGCCGCCACTTCCTGCTCGGCGTCGACCGGGATCGGCCGCTGCCTGCCGGCTCGCAGGAACTCACGCGGATGGTGGCCGACCTGCAACTGTTCGCGGTACTGGCGCAGGATGCGGCGTTGCGCGTCTTGTTGCCGGCAGTCCCTGATTCCACGTCGATTTCGCTGACCCCGCGCGAGCTCGAAAGCCTGCGCTGGACGATGGAAGGCAAGACCGCATGGGAGGTCGGCAACATCCTCGGCATCACCGAGCGCACCGCTGTACTGCACCTGAACAATGCCACGCACAAACTCGACTGCGTGAACAAACACCAAGCGGTCTTGAAGGCCTTGCGTCTGAAACTCATACGTTGATGAGTGCAAGGGGAGGGGGTAATGGCAAGCTGGATCCAGCACAAGCTGTAAGAGTTGACAGTTACGGCCGTGGGTAAGTGCTGCTGGAATCCAGATGTGCACACGGTGTGCATCCACTCTTTCAGGAGTTTCACATGCGGCAACTGCCCCTCAACGTTCCGGTGCTTCGTCAAACCCCTGCATCCACCCGTGTCGACGCTCAGTGCGATGCGCGTCGCGCAGCGCCGACAGCGCCGCGCGAATTGGGTGCCGATGAGTTGCGCCAAGTCAGCGGCGCCGGAACACGGTTGCCCAATCGGACTTGGTAAGCCGATCCCGGCACGTCCGGGATCGGCGATGCGCTGAGCGATGTCAGGACTTTTTCGTTCCGAGTCCGTCGAACATCAGAGCCATTCGTGGCTGGGCGACATCCAGCTTGTTCGACCGGTATCGCTGGTGGTATTGACCGGTCTGGTGGCCTGCACGGCCGTCGCGGCCGGATTGTTCCTGTTCCAGGGCGAGTACACGCGCAAGGCGCATGTACTGGGCGTCGTCGTTCCGGACCGAGGCCTGCTGCGCCTGCCTTCACCGGCGGTCGGCACAGTGGTCGAGCGACGAGTGGCCGAGGGCGATTCGGTTCGCGCTGGAGACGTGCTCTTCGTCATTTCGGTCGATCGGTCCACGCTCAATGGCGACGCACAATCCGCCGTTCAGGGAAGCCTGGATGCAAGGCAGCGAAGCCTTCAAGACGCGACTCGACAGAGCAAAAGTCTCGAGCAGGCGCAAGTCTCGGCGTTGACTCGACAAATCGAGGACATGCGCCACGAGTTGCAGCAGATGGATGCCGAGGCCGACCTGCAGCAACAGCGGCTGGCGCTTGCGCAAAAGGCGCAGACGCGGCTCGAGTCGCTTCAGGCCGACAATTTCGTGTCCTCGGCCCATGTGCAGACCAAGGCCGAGGAAATTCTGGGCTTGCGCGCCCAGGCGCAGGCACTGGCTCGCCAGCGCGCCGTCCACCAGCGAGAAATCGGTGTGCTCGAAGCGCAGCGGCGTGAACGGCCCTTGCAGGCGCTGGCACAGCAGGGTGCCATCGAGCGAGGATTGGCCGAGCTGGCTCAGGAATCGGCCGTGAGTGATGCCTTGCAGCGCATTGTTGTGCGCGCACCGCAGACCGGTCTGCTGACCGCTGTGCTCGCCGCGCCTGGCGACAGCGTGTCGCCCTCGGCCGCTCTTGCGAGCCTCTTGCCCGAAGGGGCCAAGATGCAGGCAGAGCTCTTCGCACCGTCAAGTGCGGTGGGCTTCCTGCGACCCGCTCAGGCCGTGCAATTGCGATATCAGGCCTTTCCGTTTCAGAAATTTGGGCATCACCCAGGACGGGTGCTGCAGGTATCACGCACACCCTTGCAGGCCGCGGAACTCGCAAGCCTGCCTCTGTCGCCAGGGTCGACATCCCCAGCCGGTGAGCCGCTCTACCGCATCACCGTGGCACTCGACGAGCAGACGGTGCAGGCTTACGGCATCGCCCAGCCCCTGGTCGCCGGCATGCAGCTTGAAGCCGACGTATTGCTCGACCGCCGACGTCTGATCGAGTGGATCTTCGAGCCGCTGCTGAGCGTCACCGGACGGCTGTGATGGGAACGGGCCGAGAGGGTTTCGGCGCGGCGGCGCTGTCGGCACTGCGCTTCGGCTGGGGTGGCGCCCGGGTGCCGATGCTGCTGCAGACCGAAGAGGCCGAATGCGGCCTCGCCTGTCTGGCGATGCTGGCCACCTGCCACGGGCTGAAAACCGATCTGCCGACCCTGCGCCGCCGTTTCTCGTTGTCGCTCAAAGGCTCGACGCTGCTCGACCTGACCCGCATGGCCGGCCAGCTGCAGCTGACACCGCGCGCGCTGCGCGTCGAGCTCGAACACCTGCCCCAACTGCAGCTGCCCTGCGTGCTGCACTGGAACCTGAATCATTTCGTCGTGCTGTCCGCCTTGCGCGGCGGCAAGGCGGTGATCCACGACCCATCGCACGGCATCCGGCACCTGTCGATGGACGAGGTGTCGAAACACTTCACCGGCGTGGCGCTCGAGCTAACGCCGACCCCGGATTTCCGCCCGCGCGAGGAGAAGCAGTCGGTGTCGGTGCGGCAGCTACTCGGCCGCGTGACCGGGTTGAAGCGCTCACTGTTCCAGATCATGGTGCTGGCACTGGCGCTCGAAGTGTTCATGCTGCTATCGCCGTTCTTCATGCAGTGGGTGGTGGACAGCGTGCTGGTCAGCGCCGACCGCGACCTGCTGGTGACCTTGGGGCTGGGGTTCACATTGCTGGTGCTGGTGCAGGTGGCGACCGGTGCGATCCGCTCGTGGGCGGTGCTGTACCTGTCGTCGACGCTGAACCTGCAATGGCTGTCGAATGTGTTCGCGCACCTGATGCGGCTGCCGGTGGTCTGGTTCGAGAAGCGGCAGACCGGTGATGTGATGTCGCGATTCGGCGCGGTGGAGAAGATCCAGCAGACGCTGACCACCAGCTTCATCGAGGTCGTGCTCGACGGTCTGCTGGTCGTGCTGACGCTGGCGATGATGGCGTTCTACAGCGTCAAGCTGACGCTGATTGCGCTCGGTGCCGTCGCCCTGTATGCGCTGCTGCGCTGGGCCTTCTTCCGGCCGCTGCGCGACGCGACCGAAGAGGGCATCGTGCACGACGGGCGCATGGCCACGCATTTCCTTGAATCGCTGCGCGGGGTGCAGTCGATCAAGCTGTTCAACCGCCAGGAGGATCGGCAGGCGCAGTTCATGAACCGCGCGGTCGACGCGCTGAATGCCCACATCCTGACGCGCAAGCTCGACCTGACGCTGGCGGTCTCGCACAAGCTGGTGTTCGGGCTGGAGCGCGTCGCGGTGATCTGGGTCGGTGCGCTGCTGGTGCTCGATCGCAGCTTCTCGGTCGGCATGCTGTTCGCGTTCTTCGCCTACAAGGAACAGTTCGCGCTAAGGGTCAGCGGCCTGATCGACAAGGTCGTCGAGTTGCGCATGCTGAAGCTGCAGGGCGAGCGACTCGCCGACATCGTGCTGACCGCGCCCGAGGCCGAGGTGGCCATGCCGGTCGACATTCACAAGGTCGGCGGGCAGATCCAGCTCAGCAACATCGGGTTTCGCTATTCGGATGGCGAGCCCTCGGTCATCGATGGCCTCGACCTGACGATCGAGCCCGGCGAGTCGGTGGCGATCGTCGGGCCATCGGGCTGCGGCAAGACGACGCTGCTGAAGCTGATGCTCGGCACGCTCGAACCGCAATCCGGCGAGCTTCGGGTGGGCGGCATGCCGATCGCGAGGCTGGGTCTGCGCGCCTGGCGCGACATGATCGGCACGGTGATGCAGGACGACCAGCTGTTCGCCGGATCGATCACCGACAACATCAGCTTCTTCGACGCCGCACCCGATGCCGACTGGGTCGAGGAATGCGCCCGGCTGGCGGCCGTCCACGACGAGATCGAGGCGATGCCGATGGGTTTCCAGACGCTGATCGGCGACATGGGCACCAGCGTGTCCGGCGGCCAGAAGCAGCGCATCCTGCTGGCCCGTGCGCTGTACAAGCGGCCACGCATCCTGTTCCTCGACGAGGCCACCAGCGCGCTCGATGTCGATCGCGAACGCCTCGTCAACCAGGCGGTGCGGCAACTTGATCTGACCCGCGTGATCGTCGCGCACCGGCCCGAAACGATCGCCACGGCCAACCGCGTGATCGTGCTGCACGAAGGGCGGGTGGCGCAGGACCTGCGCAGCGTTCCGGGCAGCGGCGCGACAGGCCGCTGACGCTACAAGCCTCGGTCGAATCCATCAGCCCGGTGATCGGTGGGTCGCGCACGCTCGGGCGCAGTCTCGAGTTCGAGCGTGGCCAGCCAAGCGACCGCCTGATCCCGCGTGTCACCGCACATCTCGGCGCTGGGGCGCAACGACGCGCACACGGCCGGCCGTTGTGGCGAACCGAACAGAGAACAGCGAGCGTCGGCGGTCAACTGGACGCAGGGCACTCCGGCAGGCTTGCCGATGCCGTCGACGAACGGCATGCCGGGAATCGGGCTGGAGATCGACGGCGCGGTGCAGCATGCGCCGCAGCCGGTACGGCAGTACACCGTGGTCGGAGCAGCGTGTCTGGCGTGCGACGGAATGGCAAAGCGTGGCATCGGGTGGATTCCGGTGATGTCCGGCGGACTCTCGAAGACCGGGGTGACTTCGCGAAGGCGGCTCCCTACAATCCCGGATTGCTCAAAAAACAGGCACCGCCATGTGGTTCCCTCAAGTCTTCGATGTGATTGTGATCGGCGGCGGCCACGCCGGCACCGAGGCCGCACTGGCGTCGGCGCGTCTCGGCTGCGCCACCTTGCTGCTGACCCACAACATCGAGACGCTGGGACAGATGAGCTGCAACCCGTCGATCGGCGGCATCGGCAAGGGCCACCTGGTCAAGGAGATCGATGCGCTGGGCGGCGCGATGGCGGCTGCGACTGACGAGGCGGGCATTCAGTTCCGCATCCTGAACGGCTCCAAGGGTCCGGCCGTGCGGGCAACGCGCGCCCAAGCCGATCGCGTGCTGTACCGCGCGGCGATCCGGCGCCGGCTCGAGAACCAGCCGAATCTGTGGCTGTTCCAGGGTGCTTGCGATGACCTGATCATCGAAGGTGACGCTGTGACAGGTGTTGTCACGCAAGTGGGCGTTCGCTTTCGTTCCCACGCCGTGGTACTGACGGCCGGGACATTCCTGAACGGCAAGATCCATGTCGGCCTCGACCACCACGCGGCCGGGCGTGCAGGCGACCCGCCGGCGATCACGCTGTCGTCGCGCCTGAAAGAGCTGAAGCTGCCGCAAGGGCGCCTGAAAACCGGCACGCCGCCGCGCATCGACGGCCGCAGCATCGATTTCAGCCGGTTGACCCCGCAGTTCGGCGACGGCATGCCGGGCGCCGACGGTGCCGCGCCGGAGACACCGATGCCGGTCTTCAGCTACCTGGGTGATGCCTCGCAGCACCCGGCTCAGGTGCCTTGCTGGATCACCCACACCAACGAGCGCACGCACGAGATCATCCGCTCGGGCTTCGACCGCAGCCCGATGTTCACCGGCGTGATCGAAGGGGTGGGGCCGCGCTACTGCCCGAGCATCGAGGACAAGGTCAATCGCTTTGCCGGCAAGACCTCGCACCAGATCTACCTGGAGCCCGAGGGCCTGACCACCCGCGAGTTCTACCCGAACGGCATCTCGACCTCACTACCGTTCGACATCCAGCTGGCGGCCGTGCATTCGATGCTGGGACTGGAGAACGCGCACATCCTGCGGCCGGGCTATGCGATCGAGTACGACTACTTCGACCCGCGCGCCTTGAAGGCGAGTTTCGAGACGAAGTCGATCCGTGGCCTGTTCTTCGCCGGACAGATCAACGGCACCACCGGCTACGAGGAAGCGGCGGCACAAGGCCTGTTTGCCGGCCTGAACGCCGCACTGCAGGTGCGTGACCAACCCGCCTGGACGCCTGCCCGCGACGAAGCCTACCTGGGCGTGCTGATCGATGATCTCATCACCAAGGGCGTGACCGAGCCGTACCGCATGTTCACCAGTCGCGCCGAGTTCCGGCTGCAACTGCGCGAAGACAACGCCGATCTGCGCCTCACCGAGCACGGCCGTCGACTTGGTTTGGTCGACGATGAACGCTGGGCCACCTTCAGCCGCAAGCGCGAGGCTGTTTCACGTGAAACGCAGCGGCTGAAGTCGACGTGGGTGCGGCCGCAAACACTGGGGTCCGACGCCGCCGTGCACTTGCTCGGCAAGGCGCTCGAACATGAGTACAGCCTGCTCGATTTGCTGCGGCGGCCCGAAGTGACCCACGACGTGTTGACCCAGGTTGCGGCCATCGCCTGCCCAGGATTTTGCGTTTCACGTGAAACACTGCGTGACGAGTTGGGTGCGGTGCTCGCCGATGCCGTGATTGAGCAGGTCGAGATCACGGCCAAATATGCCGGGTACATCGTCAAACAGAACGACGAGATCGAACGAGCGGCGCGATATGAGCACTTGCGATTGCCGGTCGACCTCGACTACGCGCTGGTGTCGGCGTTGAGTTTTGAGGTGCGGCAGTCGTTGAGTCGGCATCGGCCGGAGACGCTGGGACAAGCCTCTCGCATGTCGGGCGTGACACCGGCGGCAATGTCGTTGTTGCTGGTTCACTTGAAAAGAGGGCGATTTGTCGGTTTCGTGGAAGCGGCAGACCCCGCCACCCTGGATAAATCTGGCACACCGACCTGGGTCCAGGCCGCTTGACCATCCAATGCATCCTCTGCACGGCCCCCTGACCGAGATCGTTGCCGACCTCGGTCTGAGCACAGAGTCGACTCCCGTCGACCTACTGCTGGCTTACCTTGACCTGCTTCAACGTTGGAACGCCACCTACAACCTGACGGCGGTCCGCGACCCCCAGGACATGTTGCGACAGCACCTGGCCGACTGTCTGGCGGTGGTGAATCCGATGGTGCGGCAGCTGGGTTGGCGATCAGGCGAGGAGGGTGAGGACGACCGTGCATTTCGTGTGCTCGACGTTGGCAGTGGCGGTGGCCTGCCCGGTGTGGTCCTGGCTGCGATGTTTCCGCGATGGCAGGTGGTGTGCGTAGACACCGTCGGCAAGAAGACCGCATTCATACAGCAGGCGGCCACCGAACTGGGATTACGCAACCTAAGTGCCGAGCACGCTCGTGTCGAAGCTCTGCGCGCAGCACCGTTCGATGTGATTACCTCGCGGGCTTTCGCCTCGCTGGTCGATTTCACGCGGTTGACCCGGGCGCTGTTGGCTCCGCATGGTGTGTGGATGGCAATGAAGGGCAAGGCGCCCACAGACGAGTTGTCTGCACTGCCTGAGGATATCGACGTGTTTCACGTGGAACCGCTGTCGGTTCCCGGGCTGAATGCCGAGCGATGCCTGGTCTGGATGCACAGAGCCGCGGCGAATGCGGGAACGGCCGTCAAGAACTGATTCGGGAACGCTCGCTGTTGAGGCGGTCGGCGGCGTCCGCGGCAGCTTGACACCAACCCGGTTCCTATAATCGACCACGCAGGTCAGGGCCGGCACGGGCGCATCTTCCACATCCGCCTGATCGCCCCACTCTCTTTCCGAACCACATCCCAGCCATGGCCCGAATTTTCTGCATCGCCAATCAAAAAGGCGGGGTCGGCAAGACGACGACAACCGTGAATCTTGCTGCTGGACTCACGCAGGTCGGCCAGCGCGTGCTGGTCGTCGATCTCGACCCGCAAGGCAATGCGACGATGGGCTCCGGCATCGACAAGCGCTCTCTTGAACTGAGCGTCTACGACGTGTTGCTCGAAAACGCGTCGATCGCCGAAGTTCGCCAGCGCAAGGATCAAGTCGGCTACGACGTGATCGGTGCCAACCGCGAATTGGCCGGCGCCGAGGTCGAGTTGGTCGAACTGGAACGCCGAGACAAACGCCTCAAGACAGCCCTTGAAGCCGTTGCCGATCAATACGATTTCGTGCTGATTGACTGCCCGCCGTCACTGAGCATGCTGACCCTGAACGGCCTGTGCAGCGCTCACGGCGTGATCGTTCCGATGCAGTGCGAGTACTTCGCGCTCGAAGGTTTGTCGGACCTCGTCAACACCATCAAGCAGGTGCACGCCAACCTGAACCCCGACCTGCAGATCATCGGTTTGCTGCGGGTCATGTTCGACCCGCGCATCACCTTGCAGCAGCAAGTCAGCGAGCAGCTCAAATCGCACTTCGGCAACAAGGTGTTCGACACCGTGATTCCGCGCAATGTCCGTCTGGCCGAAGCGCCGAGTTACGGACTGCCAGGCGTGATCTTCGATCCGGCCTCGAAAGGCGCGCAGGCCTTTGTCGCTTTTGCACAGGAAATGGTCAGGCGCATCGATTCGATGTGAGCCATCGCTTACGTCCGGCACATGACTGGCGAAAGATCACAGGCCTGTCGCCTCTTCGACACCAAGGTGCACATTCATCGATTGCACCGCTGCTCCGCTCGCGCCCTTGCCGAGGTTGTCCAGCCGAGCCATCAGCAGCACCTGGGTCTCGCTCGTGAAGACGAACAGATCGACCCGATTGGTGTCGTTGCAGGCTTGCACATCGAAGAAGCCGTCGGCCAGCGTGGCCTCGTCGCACAGCGGCATAACACGAATGAAACGTTCTCCCGCATAGCGCTGCGCCAGCGCCGAATGCAGGTCGGCGGCATGGGCGGCACCCCCCAGTTGCGAAAGATGTAAGGGCACACTGACTGTTAAACCTTTGTAGAACGGCCCCACGATCGGCATGAAGACCGGCGGAGCGACCAGACCGGTGTGGGTTTTCATCTCGGGCAGGTGCTTGTGGGCAAGCGCCAGCGCATAGGGGCGCGGTGCAGCCAGTGGCGTATACGGCGCCGCCGCATCGCCGCCGGGCACCAGGGAAAGAGCCGCCTCGTATTCGCGGATCATGCTTTTTCCTCCGCCGGAGTACCCGGTGATCGAGGTCGCCGTCACGGGGGTCGCAGCGGACACCAGTCCTGCGTCGACCAGCGGCCGCAGCAGCAGGATGAAGGCGCTGGCGTGGCAACCGGGGTTTGCGATGCGCTTGCTCGCGCGAATCGCCGCCCGCTGCCCCGGCGCCAGTTCGGGCAGCCCGAAGGCCCAGCCGGGCGCAATGCGGTGGGCGGTGCTCGCGTCGATCAGGCAGGTGGCCGGGTTGGTGACCAGCGCGGCTGCCTCGCGCGACGCAGCGTCAGGCAGGCAGAGGAAGGCCACGTCCGCGGCATTCAGCAGGCGGGCTCGCTCGGCCAAGTCCTTGCGCAACTCGGGCTCGATGCGCAGCACCTCGACATCATCCCGCTGCGCGAGATACTCGTGGATGCGCAGGCCGGTAGTGCCTTCCTGGCCGTCGACAAACACGCGGTGCTTCATGGCGCTCTCCCAAAGATGGACCGGCGAGGATAAGCGAGCACGATGACGAGCCTCTCTGCACCCATCGACACCGACTTCACTGCTTTAACGTCCCGGCCGCGCGTGCTGCTACTGCCGGGCTGGCAGGATTCCGGTCCGATCCACTGGCAAAGCCGCTGGGAGGCTCTGCATGGCTACCCGCGCGTTCAGCAGGACGATTGGCTGTGGCCGCGACGCGGCGACTGGATGGCACGGCTCGACGAAGTGCTGCTCGATGACGACACACCGGCCGTGCTGGTGGCACACAGCCTCGGTTGTCATCTGGTGGCGGCCTGGGCAGCGCACACGCAGCATGCGGCGCGCGTTCATGCCACGCTGCTGGTCGCGCCCCCCGACCCGGAGCGGGACGACATGCCGCCCAACCTCTACAACTGGCGACCGATCGTGCGCCAGCGCCTGCCATTTGCATCGCTGGTGGTCGCCAGCAGCGACGATCCCTATTGCCATCTCGCGCGGGCCGCCGAGATGGCGGCCGACTGGGGCAGTGCGTGGTGGCTGCTCGGCGCGCACGGCCACATCAACGGCGAGTCGAACCTCGGCGATTGGGCTGAAGGACACGCGCTGCTGCGCTCGCTGATGTCGAGTTGACGGCAACGCCCCGGCGGTCGCTCCGACGCGATACCGGACAATCCGCCCATGGTCACCAAGAAACCCAAAGGCCTCGGCCTCGGCCTCGAAGCGCTGCTCGGTCCCCGCGTCAAGGAGCCCATCGACGCGGCGCTGTCCGGTGCGGACCGCGCGCCGCGCACCCTGAAGCTGACGCAGCTGCGACCCGGCAAGTACCAGCCGCGCACCCGCATGGACGAAGGCTCGCTCTACGAGCTGGCGGAAAGCATCAAGGCGCAGGGGATCATGCAGCCGATCCTCGTGCGCCGGGTGCACGATGCGGTGGAGGGCGCCTCGGCCGACTTGCTGCCGTACGAAATCATCGCTGGCGAGCGCCGCATGCGTGCGGCCAAGCTGGCCGGCCTCGAAGAAGTACCGGTGCTCGTCAAGGATGTGCCCGACGAGGCCGCTGCGGCCATGTCGTTGATCGAGAACATCCAGCGTGAAGACCTCAACCCGCTCGAAGAAGCGCAAGGCCTGAAGCGGTTGACCGACGAGTTCGGCCTGACGCACGAGCAGGCCGCGCAGGCGGTGGGCCGATCGCGCAGTGCCGCCAGCAACCTGCTGCGGTTGTTGAATCTGGTCGAACCGGTGCAGCAACTGCTGATGGCCGGCGATCTCGACATGGGCCATGCGCGCGCGCTGCTGCCGCTCGACGGTGCGCGCCAGATCCTCGCGGCAGGCGAGATCGTCGCGAAGAAACTCAGCGTGCGCGAGGCCGAGAGGCTGGTCGCCCGCGCCGATGACCACGACCGCCAGAGGCCGGCCGCACGCGCGATGGATGCCAAGTCACGCGACCTGATGCGCATCGAGCAGGAACTGTCGGACGCGCTGACCGCGCGCGTCGAGGTGCGCGTGAAGAAGCGCACCGCGCGGGGCGAACAGGGCGAGATCTCGATCGCGTTCGGATCGCTCGACGAGCTCAACGGGCTGCTCGACAAGCTCGGGCTGCCCAAGCGCTGACCTCTCGACGCGCTCGGGGTCGAGGCCCCTGGCGGCTCCACCGGCGCGGCGGCACCCGCATCGCCCTCCATCCAGCGCGATTGCCCGGCCGGCCTCCCTCCGGAGGCCGCGTGCCGAAGCACGCCGACACACGCTCCCGCCTGACACCTCTGCCCCCTGGCACGTCGACTCGCAAACCGGCGGGAGCGGTCAACCACGGGCGTCGTGCTTCCATCCCTCGTACACCCGAAGCTCGACCCGTAGCTTGATCTGGCGCAAGCCAGCGGCTTGACGCCGGAACCGATATGCGCCGGGAACCCTGCGCACTTCCGCCGAACCGGCTTCGACCAGAAGCGCAGATTAGTCACGCCTGTTCCGAGGTTTCCCGGTGCCCCCTTCAGTAGCCAGAAAGTCGGTCGATACACCTGGTAGCGACGTCCCCGGCCTTTGACGCAGGGGCAAGGGCTCCCGCCTCCGACTACCCCTACAAACCTCATGAACGCTTCGACGATCGCACCATCCGACCTGACCTCCAGTCAGTCTGGCGGAGTCATGGCGACATTCGCCAAGGCCATCATGCGCAACCTCGGCCGGCGGCGTGACGCTCCCACCGCGATCCCTGCGGCCGAAGTGCTGCGCGACCGCCTCGACGAGGCGTCCCGCACCTGGACCACGCACCTGGGCACCGCCCAGGCGCAGATGCGGGAAGCCACGGAGCAACTGCTGTCGGGGTTCGCCCAGATCCTCGAGCAGCTCGACGCCATCACCGACCCCGATCGCAGCGGTACAACGGGTCGGCCGGTGACGGCGAGCTCACTCGACAGCCGTGCTCAGGTGCTTGAAGCCTGCGAGTCGCGTCTGCGCGGGCTGATCCAGAACTTCCAGGGCTTCGTCCAATCCCGCGACGAGGTCATGCAGTCGGTACGACTGCTCGCCGGCGAATCCGCGAGCCTCGGCGGGATGGCCGAGGACGTGGCCAAGATCGCTCGGCAGACCAATCTGCTCTCCCTCAACGCCGCTATCGAGGCAGCCCGGGCCGGCCCGAGCGGGCGCGGCTTTGCGGTGGTCGCCACGGAGGTGCGTCGTCTGTCCACCGAGTCGGGCGATACCGGCAAGCGCATCGGCGATCACGTCAAGG
The DNA here is from genome assembly GCA_030271615.1 of Pseudomonadota bacterium. GTDB lineage: Bacteria > Pseudomonadota > Gammaproteobacteria > Burkholderiales > Burkholderiaceae_C > PBB1. The sequence continues at coordinate 10,574 of JARXKP010000018.1, read as the reverse complement.
AGTTCGGCCAGCGCATGAACGCGGCCCTGAAGCAGGCGTCGGAGCACACGGCCCACGACGCGCAGGTGATTCAGGCGTCGGAGCAGACCATCAACGAGGTGGTCGCGCAGGTCGACACGGCCGTGACCCAGCTGAACGAACGCGCAGCCGAACTCAGCGCACGCGGCGAGGCGGTGCGCGCGCAGGTCGAGCAGCTGATGATCGCCTTCCAGTTCCAGGACCGGGTCCAGCAGATCGTGGATCAGGTCAACTCGTCGATCAACCGCGCCGTCGCACGGCTTCAGCAGTCGCTGATCGACGGCACCGCACCGAACGCCGAGGAATGGACCGAACTGCTCAGGGCCGGCTACACGACCGACGAGCAGCGCGTCGCTTCAGAAGCCGGGGCACAGGTTGCCGCCGCGCCGTCCAGCAACGACACCACCTTCTTCTGACTTCCTCTATCCCATCATGGCCAAGACCATCCTGATCGTCGACGACTCCACTTCCCTGCGCACGATCGTCAAGCTCGCGCTGGTGCGCGCAGGCTACGACGTGATCGAAGCCGGTGACGGCAAGGAAGGCCTGGCCCAGCTCGACAAGGCGGGCAAGGTCAACCTCATCGTCAGCGACGTGAACATGCCCAACATGGACGGCATCACGTTCGTCACGCACGTCAAGGCGCACCCTCGCCACAAGTTCACGCCGGTGATCATGCTGACCACCGAAGGTCAGGACGCCAAGAAGGAGCAGGGCCGCGCCGCCGGCGCCAAGGCCTGGATCGTCAAACCCTTCAACCCTCCGCAGCTGCTGGACGCCGTGTCCAAGCTGATCCTGCCGTAGGAGCGCGCCATGACGCACACCCTGTCCCTGCCCGCGGAACTCACGATCTACACCGTCGGTGAACTGCGTCCTCAGTGGTTGACCTGGCTGGCCGGCTTCGCCGACGACGACGCGCCGGCCGATGCAGCGGTGGACGGCTCGGCGGTCGACCAGATCGATGCGGCGGGTGTACAGCTGCTGGTGGCGCTGTCGCGCTCGCTGATGGTCGCGCAGCGCTCGCTGCAGTTCCTCGGCCCCAGCCCGGTGCTGGCCGAGGCCTGTTCGGCGCTGGGCCTTCCATTGCCGCTGGCAGCGCCCGTCGCCAACGGGGGTGCTGCATGAGCAAGCAACTGGATCAGGACAACAGCTTCATCGCCGAAGCGATGCCCGCCTTCATCAGCGAGGCGCGGGAGCAGATCGAGATGCTGGAGCAGCTGCTGCTCCAGCTCGAAGACGCACCGGACGACAGCGAGTTGCTGGGCGCGCTGTTCCGGTGCGCGCACACCGTCAAGGGATCGGCCGGCATCTTCGGGCTGGATCGGGTGGTGGCTTTCACACACCACGTCGAAACCCTGCTCGACCGGCTGCGCGAAGGCCGCGTCGCGCTGACACCGGAATTGAGCACGCTGCTGCTGCAGTGCAACGACCAGATTCGCGTGCTGATCGACGCCGCCCAGGACCCGCAGGCCGACGACGCCGACGCAGCGCAGGCTCGCGCCGCGCTGGTGGTGCGCCTGCAGGCGACCAGCGGCGACGAAACGGCAGACGCGCTCGCTGCGCACCACACCGCCGCACTCGCATCCCCCGCAGCAGGCATGCGTCGCTGGCACATTTGGGTGAAGTTCGGCGAGGACACCTACCGCAACGGCATGGACCCGCTGGCCATCCTCACCTATGTGAGTGGGCTCGGCGCGATCCCGCGTCTGGTCTGCGACCTGGCTGGGGTGCCTTCGCTCGAAACGATCGACCCCGAGAGCTGTCACCTCGGCTTCGAGTTCAGCCTCGATACCGCGGCATCTCGCCAGGAAATCGAGGCCGCGTTCAGCTTCGTGCGTGACGACTGCACGCTGCACGTGACGGAGCCGAACGCCACCCCGCAGGACATTGCGCAACTGATCGAGGTGATTCCCGACAACCCGCGGCTCGGCGACATACTGGTGTCTGTTGGTGCGATCAGCCGCGGACAGCTCGAGCAGGCACTGAAGGAACAGGCCGCCGAATCGGCCCGCGGGAAAGCGCAGGCGCTCGGCGAAATCCTGCAAGCCAAGAGCGGCCTGAGCCCGCAGATCATCAATGCTGCGCTGCAAAAGCAGAGCAAGCAGCGCGAAGGCAAAGGCACGCCCGCCCCGGCGGCCAGCGACGACAACCGCTTCATCCGCGTGCATGCCGACCGCCTGGACGCCGTCATCAACCTGCTAGGCGAGCTGGTCATCGCCGGTGCCGGCGCTTCCTTGCTGGCACGCCAGACTCGCCAGGGATCCCTGATCGAGGCCACCGCGCAGATCGGCAGTTTGGTCGAGGAAATCCGCAACGGCACGCTGCAGCTGCGCATGGTGCCCATCGGCGAGACCTTCTCGCGCTTTCGCCGCGTGGTGCGCGACACCGCCGCCGAGCTGGGCAAGGATGTCGCATTGGAGATCGTCGGCGGAGAGACCGAACTGGACAAATCGGTGGTCGAACGCATCACCGACCCGCTGATGCACCTGGTGCGCAACGCGCTCGACCATGGACTCGAAACACCCGAGCAGCGCGCGGCGGCTGGCAAGCCGGCACAGGGCAAGCTCACACTGAGCGCGTGCCACGAATCGGGCAGCATCCTGATCCGCATCCTCGATGACGGGCGCGGCATCCAGCGCGACAAGGTGCTGCAGCGCGCCTGGGATCGCGGACTGGTCGAGCCAGGCGTCACACCGCCCGAGTCCGACATCCTCAAGCTCATCTTCGAGCCCGGCTTTTCCACCGCCGAGAAGGTCACCAACCTCAGCGGTCGCGGGGTCGGCATGGACGTCGTGCGCCGCAACATCGAGGCGCTGCGGGGCTCGGTCAACCTGTTCAGCGAGCCGGGCGAAGGCTCGCGCATCGAGATCCGCCTGCCTCTGACGCTGGCCATCATCGACGGCTTCCTGGTCGGCGTGGGCCCCTCCAAGTTCATCTTCCCCCTCGATGCGGTGGTCGAGGTGATCGAGAACCGGTTGCCCGAAACCGTGCTCGACGCCGGCGGCCGCAGCGTCGTCGAATTGCGCGGCCAGGTGCTGCCGGTCGTGAGCCTGCGCGCGCTGTATGCGCTGGACTCCCCCGAGCCCGAGCGCAGCAGTGTGGTCGTCATCCAGTCGGGCGGTCGCCGCTTCGGCGTGAGGGTCGACGGACTGCTCGGCCAGCACCAGACCGTCATCAAGCCGCTCGGCCGCATGTTCCGCAGCCTGCGCGGCATGTCCGGCTCCTCGATCCTCGGCAACGGAGAAGTCGCCCTCATCTTCGACGTCACATCGTTGGGCCAGCTGGCCGAACAGCCACCTCCCGGTCACCGACGACCCACGCCGCCCTTCGTCAGCCCCTCCCCGCACCCATCCAACGAAACACAAGGACAAGCATCATGAACCCCTCCACCCCCTCATGGATGGCGCGCCTTGTGGCCGGCGCCGAACTTCAGCAAGTCGCAGAACAACTGAAGGCACAGGAAGTTGCGCGCGTGGACGCCGAGGCGACGCTGGCCCAGGTGAAGGCCCGGCTCGACGAGGTCGAGGCCGAGCTGAAGGTGCGAACCGACATCATGAACCTGACGAGCATCGTCTCGGAGGCTGACAAGAAGGGCGACATCCTCTGCGTGAACGAGAAGTTCCTCGAGGTATCTAAGTACTCCAAGAACGAACTGATCGGGCACGGTCACAACACGACGCGCCACCCGGACATGCCCAAGGAAGTGTTCAAGCAGATGTGGTCGACGATCGGCCGCGGCGACATCTTCCGCGGCATCGTCAAGAACCGCGCGAAGGACGGCACGCCGTACTACGTCGACGCGGTCATCGCGCCAATCCTCGGAGACAACGGCAAGCCGATGAAATACCTCGGCGTGCGTTACGACATCACCGAAGCCGAGATCGAGCGCCAGAACGCCCGCGGCATCCTGGCCGCCATCGACACGTCGTACGCCTACATCGAGTTCGATCTGGGTGGCCACGTGAAGAGTGCCAACAACCATTTCCTGCAGACGCTGGGTTATTCGCTTGGCGAGATCGTCGGCAAGCACCATCGGATGTTCGTCGACCCGGCGCAGGCCGCATCGCATGCGTACACCCAGTTCTGGCGCGATCTCAACGACGGCAACGCGCAGAGCGACGTGTTCAAGCGCATCAGCAAGACGGGCAAGGAGGTCTGGATCCAGGCGGTCTACGCGCCGGTCAAGGACGAGATGGGCCGGGTCGTGAAGGTGGTCAAGATCGCCACCGACGTCACCGCTCAGGTGAATGCCACCACCATGCTGACCCAGGCGGTGGAACAGGCGCAGAAAGTGACCACCGCAGCCAGCAACGGCGACCTCACCCAACGCATCCCACTGGACGGCAAGAGCGGCCCGATCGGCGAGCTGTGCGCCGGCGTCAACTCATTGATGGAAACCACCTCGGTGATCTTCGACGACGTGGGTCGCGTGTTCGGCGCGCTCGCCGCCGGTGATCTGTCGCAGCGCATCACCCGCCACTACGAAGGCACGTTCGGTCAGGTGCGCAACGATGCCAACGCCACCAGCGAGAAGCTGGCGGGCATCATCGAGGACGTGGGCCGTGTGTTCTCGGGGCTCGCCAACGGCGACCTGTCGCAACGCATCACCCGCGATGCCGAAGGCACCTTCGACCAGGTCAAGCAGGACGCCAACTCCAGCTGCGACAAGCTCGCCAGCATCATCGAAGAGGTGCGTGCCGCAGCGGATGCGTTGACCGGTGCCGCCAACCAGGTGAGCGCGACGGCCCAGAGCCTGTCGCAATCGGCCAGCGAGCAGGCCTCGTCGGTCGAGCAGACCACTGCGTCGATCGACCTGATGTCTGCGTCGATCGCACAGAACAGCGACAACGCCCGCGTCACCGACGGCATGGCGACGAAGGCCAGCAAGGAAGCCGGCGACGGCGGCCAGGCGGTCACGCAGACGGTCAGCGCGATGAAGCAGATCGCCCAGAAGATCAGCATCGTCGACGACATCGCCTACCAGACCAACTTGCTGGCGCTCAACGCCGCGATCGAGGCAGCCCGCGCCGGCGAGCACGGCAAGGGCTTCGCCGTGGTGGCTGCCGAGGTGCGCAAGCTGGCCGAGCGCAGCCAGGAAGCCGCCAAGGAAATCGGTGACCTCGCCAGCAACAGCGTCAGCACGGCAGAACGCGCCGGCAAGCTGCTCGACGAGATCGTGCCGAGCATCCAGAAGACCAGCGAGCTGGTGCAGGAGATCGCCGCCGCCTCGCAGGAGCAGAGCCAGTCGGTCACCGAGATCGGCGGAGCGATGGGTCAGCTCAGCAAGGCGACCCAGCAGAACGCCTCGGCCTCCGAAGAGCTGGCCGCGACCTCCGAAGAGCTGTCCGGCCAGGCCGAGCAGCTGCAGCAATCGGTGGCGTTCTTCAACCTCGGTGGCGACGCCGCACCGGCGCGCCGCGGCAAGCCCGACGCCGGTGGCGCGAACGACCGCCGCGCACCGAATTCGCCGCTGCGCGTGGCCAAGGGCGGCGCAAGCCGACCTGCTGCCACCGGCACGCACGGCAACTTCCGTCCCTATTGAGGAGGGCGCCATGAGCACGCACGCCCCGACTCGCGGCGGCCCCTCGGCTGAGGAGGCTCCGTCCCAGTACCTCACCTTCATGCTCGGCAGCGAGGTGTTCGCGATGGACATCCGCACCGTGCGCGAGATCATCCAGTACGGGCCGATGACCACGGTCCCGCTGATGCCGGGCTTCGTGCGCGGCGTGATCAACCTGCGCGGCGCGGTGGTTCCGGTGATCGACCTGCAGGCGCGCTTCGGCCGACCGGCCGCCTGCATCGGCAAGAAGACCTGCATCGTGATCTTCGACGCGGTGCGCGACGGCGAACGCGTCGAACTCGGCCTGCTCGTCGACGCCGTCAGCGAGGTGATCGACATCGCCAACGATCAGATCGAACCGCCGCCGAATTTCGGTGCCTCGGTTCGACGCGATTTCATCCGCGGCATGGGCAAGGTGGCGAACCGCTTCGTGATCATCCTCGAGCCCGACAAGGCCTTCGACGTGAACGAGATGGCCCAGCTTTGCGAAGCAGCACAGGAGCCGATGGCGGCCTGAGTCCACGCGGTGGGTGACGCGGAAACGGCAACGAGCCGACCGCATCGCACCGCCCGACACCCCATCCGGAAGGAATCCATGGAAGCGCTGCGTGACGACACCTTCCGCCGCATCACCGACCTGATGTATTCGGCGATCGGCCTGTCCTTCGCGGACAGCAAGAAGCCGCTGATCTCGTCGCGCCTCGGGCCGCGCATCCAGCGGCTCGGCCTCGGCGGCTACGAGGACTACCTCGCGCTGATCTCCGGGGACGAGGACGGCGGAGAGTTCCAGGTCGCCGTCGATCTGCTCACCACCAACGAGACCTATTTCTTCCGCGAGCCCGCGCATTACGACCTGCTGGAGCGGGAGCTGACGCGCAACAAGCCGCAGCAGCTTTCAGTCTGGAGCGCCGCTTCGTCGTTCGGCGACGAGGCCTACAGCACCGCGATGCTGCTGTCCGACCTGCAGCAGCAAGGTCGCATCGGCAGCCAGTGGAAGATCCTGGGCACCGACATCAGCGACCGCGTGCTGCGCAGCGCGATCGAAGCGGTCTACCCTGAGGACCGGCTGCGCAACGTTTCGCCCGAGCGCTTGCGCCGCCACTGCCTGCGGGGGGACGGTGCCTCCGAAGGCCTGGCCCAGATCAGCCCGAAGCTGCGCACGCACGTCAGCTTCGGACAGCTCAACCTGTGCCAGCCGATCGAGGACATCGGGCCCTTCGACGTGATCTTCCTGCGCAACGTGCTGATCTACTTCGACGCGCCGACCAAGCGCGACGTGGTCGACCGGGTGCTGACCCAGCTGCGTCCCGGCGGGCTGTTCTTCATCGGCACCGCCGAGGGTCGCGTGGCGTGCAACACGCCGCTGCAGGCCCTGGCGCCCGGCGCGTTCCGCAAGACCTCCGCATGAATCATGGCTGACGACGCACGATGCAACCGATGATTCTGGAACCTCTGGGGCCGTTGCACACGCTGCATCCGGGTGATGTCGTCTGCGCGGAGCGTGGCGAGCGCCTGGAGACGCTGCTGGGCTCATGCGTGGCGATCGTGCTCACCGATCCGCGGCGCACTCTGGGTGCGATGTGCCACATCGTGCATGCGAGCCGGCCCGTTGCCGGCGTCGCCGAGACCGGGGTCTACGCCGAAGTCGCGCTCGACACCATGTACGCGTTGTTGCAGGAACGTGGCATCGACCCCAGGCAATGCGAAGCCTACGTCTACGGAGGCGGCAACATGTTCCCGCAGCTGTTCACCAACGCGGCGCACGTCGGCGAGCGCAATTCCCGCTGGGCGCTCGATGCGCTGGCTCAGGACGGGGTGCGCGTGCTGTTCCACGATCTCGGCGGCGATACCTACCGCCGGCTGTCGTGGACCGTGGGCCCGAATGCACCGCAGGTCACTGCGGTGCCGGTTTGAGGAAACCACTTTCATGGCAATTAAGGTCTACGTGGTCGACGACTCGGCCGTGGTCCGTCAGACGCTGATGCACCTGCTGCAGGGCGACGCCGAGATCGAACTGATGGGCAGTGCGCCCAATCCGCTGATCGCCGGACCGGCGATACGCAAGAACCGTCCCGACGTGCTGCTGCTCGACATCGAGATGCCCGGCATGGATGGCCTCACGTTCCTGCGCCAGATCATGGAGGAGTCGCCGATCCCGACGGTGATCTGCTCGACGCTGACCACCGACGGCAGCCGCATTGCGCTGGACGCGCTGGCGGCCGGGGCGGTGGCGGTGGTTGCCAAGCCTCGCCTGGGACTCAAGCAGTTCCTCGAGGACTCGCGGCGCGAGTTGCTTCAGACGCTGAAGACAGCCGCCCGCTCGCGACCACGCGCCGGCATGTCGGCACCACGCGTCAACACGTCTGCGGCAGCCATCGCGCCCAGGCCGCCCATTGCCGGTCTGCATGCCCTGTCGATGAACAAGCCGGTGGTGATCGGCAGTTCGACCGGTGGAACGCAGGCGCTCGAACTGGTGCTGACCTCACTGCCCGGCGACAGCCCCGGCATCGCGATCGTGCAGCACATGCCTGAAAAATTCACCGCGATGTATGCGCAGCGCCTCGACGGCCTCTGCCAGATGAACATCCGAGAGGCCAAGGACGGAGACCGGCTCGAACGCGGCGTCGTGCTGATCGCCCCGGGCGGGCGCCACATGCAGTTGCGCAAGGCCGGTGGCCAGTATTTCGCCGTGGTCGCCGACGGCCCGCCCGTGAACAGGCACAAGCCTTCCGTGGACGTCCTGTTCCGCTCGGCGGCCGAATGCGCTGGCAAGGACCTGCTCGCGCTGATCCTGACCGGCATGGGTGATGACGGCGCACGCGGCATGAAGCTGCTGCACGACCGGGGCGCACGCACCATCGCGCAGAACGAAGAAACCTGCGTCGTCTTTGGCATGCCCAAGGAAGCCATCAAGCTCGGTGGGGTCGACGAGGTCCTGCCCCTGTCGCAGATGTCCTCGGCGATCCGGGCATTCGACGCCCGCGGGTGACGGTTCGCCCGGCGACTGACGTGCTTCACCTGCGTTGTCATCTCGTTTGATCGGGATGTCAGCGCCTCCCGTGGCTGACGCGTTGAATGCAGGTGTGAACCATTCCTCGAAGGAACCGAATGCAGCGTTGCAGAGTCTCCCTTTCAAAGGATTTCCGAAGTTCCTTGTGTGCCCAGGGCATACAAATTGCTGGTACTGTGAGCATGAAGTCTGGGAACTGAGGTGCCGTACACCAGCTTCTCTTGATTTCGTTTCTGGAGGTTTGGCACAAGCTAGAAACCGTCGGTGTTGATATCGCGGAAAGCTCTGATGGAGCCCTGACGTTAGGACTTCATCAGAACTTCCCTAGACGATGACGGAGCCCGTCGCCTCGTCATCGCCTCCTAGTCAGCCAGGAGATCGACATGGACGTGATCAGCCACTTCGCCGCTCGGTTCGAGCGGACACGCGAAGAAGAACTCTCGATTGAAGAGTACCTCGCCGAATGCAAACGCAACCGCGTGGCCTACGCCAGCGCGGCCGAGCGGATGTTGCAGGCCATCGGTGAACCGCAGACGATCGACACGCGCAACGATCAGCGCCTGTCGCGCCTGTTCGCCAACAAGGTCATCAAGATCTACCCCGCCTTCGCCGAGTTCTACGGCATGGAAGACGCCATCGAACAGGTGGTCAGCTACTTCCGCCACGCCGCGCAAGGGCTCGAGGAAAAGAAGCAGATTCTTTATCTGCTGGGCCCCGTGGGTGGCGGCAAGAGCAGCATCGCCGAACGCCTGAAGCAGTTGATGCAGGAGGTGCCGTTCTACGCGATCAAGGGATCGCCGGTGAACGAGTCCCCGCTCGGTCTGTTCGATGCGACCGAAGACGGCCCGATCCTCGAAAAGGAATACGGCATCCCGAGCCGCTACCTGCAGCGCGTGCTGTCGCCGTGGGCCGTCAAGCGGCTCGAGGAATACGGCGGCGACATCCGCAAGTTCAAGGTGATCAAGCGCTACCCGTCGGTGCTCAAGCAGATCGGCATCGCGAAGACCGAGCCGGGCGACGAGAACAATCAGGACATCTCCAGCTTGGTCGGCAAGGTCGACATCCGCAAGCTCGAGACCTACGCGCAGGACGACCCCGATGCCTACAGCTTCTCGGGCGGACTGTGCCTGGCCAACCAGGGCCTGCTCGAATTCGTCGAGATGTTCAAGGCGCCGATCAAGGTGCTGCACCCGCTGCTGACCGCGACGCAGGAAAGCAACTTCAAGGGCACCGAAGGCTTCGGCGCGATTCCGTTCGATGGCGTGGTGCTCGCCCACAGCAACGAGAGCGAGTGGAAGGCCTTCCGCAACAACAAGAACAACGAGGCCTTCCTCGACCGCATCTACATCGTGAAGGTGCCTTACTGCCTGCGCGTGTCCGAAGAGGTCAAGATCTACGAGAAGCTGCTGCGCGGCTCGTCGCTGGCGCAGGCCACCTGCGCGCCAGGCACATTGAAGATGATGAGCCAGTTCGCGGTGCTGACGCGCTTGAAGGAGCCCGAGAACTCGAGCCTGTATTCGAAGATGCTGGTCTACGATGGCGAGAACCTGAAGGACACCGACCCGCGTGCCAAGAGCTTCCAGGAGTACCGCGACTACGCCGGTGTCGATGAAGGCATGAGCGGCATCAGCACGCGCTTCGCCTTCAAGATCATCAGCAAGGTGTTCAACTTCGACTCGACCGAGGTAGCCGCGAACCCGGTGCACCTGATGTACGTGCTCGAACAGCAGATCGAGCGCGAGCAGTTCCCGGCCGAGACCGAGCAGAAGTACCTCGCGTTCATCAAGGAGCACCTGTCGGTTCGCTACGCCGAATTCATCGGCAAGGAGATCCAGACCGCCTATCTCGAAAGCTACAGCGAGTACGGGCAGAACATCTTCGACCGCTACGTCACCTACGCCGACTACTGGATCCAGGACCACGAGTACCGTGACACCGACACCGGCGAGGTGTTCGACCGAGGCTCGCTGAACGGCGAGCTCGAGA
>JARXKP010000261.1 GCA_030271615.1 Pseudomonadota bacterium | reverse complement strand
CGCATGTAGATCATGCCGTTGATGCTGCTGCTGCCGCCCAGCACCTTGCCGCGCGGGTAGCGCAGCGATCGCCGGTTGAGACCCGGGTCGGCGTCGGTCTGGAACATCCAGTCCGTTCGCGGATTGCCGATGCAGCGCAGGTAGCCCACCGGAATGTGGATCCAGGCGTAGTCGTCGTTGCCACCGGCTTCGATCAGCAGCACGCGTTTCGTGGGGTCGGCGCTGAGCCGATTCGCCAGCAGGCAGCCAGCCGTGCCAGCGCCGCAGATGATGTAGTCGTAGATGACGTCGCTCATGTATGGGTCCGCTCGGGAGGTCGATCCGTCAGCGGATCGAATTGGCAAGAATGGGAAACAGCTTTTGCAGCCCGTCTGCGAGCAACTCGACCGCCAGGGCGGCGAGGATCAGTCCCATCAAGCGGGTCATGATGTCAATTCCGGTCTGTCCCAGTGCGCGAGCGATGCGACCCGAGGCGCTGAAAACGGCGTAGGTAGCCAGCGCCACCACGACGCCATAGCCCACCAGCACCGCCAGCTGCCACCAATGGCGGGTTTTCTCGGCGTAGATCACCATCGTCGAGATGGTCGCCGGACCGGTCAGCAGTGGAATGGTCAAGGGCACGACCACGATACTGGCGCCAGCATCGACCTTGCTGCTGCCCTCGCTCAGGTCTTCCTTGCGTGCTTCGGCGGGTTGCGCATTGAGCATCTGGATCGACGAGATCAGCAGCAGCAAGCCACCGCCGACCTGAAAAGAAGCTAGCGAAATGCCGAAGAACTGGATGATCTGCAAGCCGGCCAGCGCGCTGGCAGCGATCACCACAAAGGCGCTGAAGGCGCTGACACGAATCGTGCGGCGTCGCTGCTCGCCACTGAGGTTCTGGGTGAAGTGGATGAAAAACGGCACCACCCCGATCGGATTGACGATCGCCAGCAGCGCGATCAGGGGCTTGAAGATCTCCATGGCTGATTGTGAAGTGCCGTTTCGAGGCGAAGCGCCCACCAATAACACCTCGGATTCCCGCAGCGGGGGTCAGACTTCAGCCGGGTATCTCCAAAACAACACTTTGTTGACAGCGGATTTGAGAAGCCTTTGCCGAAGATCGATCAATTAATCGATAATGAAAATTCTGTGTTCAGTAGCAGCGCCTTTGCTTGAATGGGTCAGGATAGGTTGAAGCTGCACAGATATTCTGTGTTTTCTGGAAAGAAAGGCGCTCTCAATGGGCAACAAACTCTACGTCGGTAATCTTTCGTACAACGTACGAGACGACGATCTTCAACAAACATTCGCACAGTTCGGCACCGTGTCGTCAGCGAAAGTCATGATGGACCGTGAAACCGGTCGATCCAAGGGCTTCGGCTTCGTGGAAATGGGCTCCGATGCGGAAGCTCAATCGGCCATCAACGGCATGAACGGTCAACAGATGGACGGCCGTGCGCTCGTCGTCAATGAAGCCCGTCCGCGCGAAGAGCGTCCAGGCGGCTTCGGCGGTGGTGGTGGTGGTCGCTCCGGTGGCGGTGGTGGCTTTGGCGGCGGTGGTGGTGGTGGCTTCGGTGGTGGCGGCGGCGGCGCAGGTCGTTCCGGCGGCGGTGGTGGCTACGGCGGTGGCGGCGGCGGTCGCTCCGGCGGCGGTGGTGGCGGCGGCGGTCGCTCCGGCGGTGGTGGCGGTTACGGTGGTGGCGGTGGTGGCGGAAGCCGCGGCGGTTACTGATCGACTCCGTCATCTTCTCGGGTCACACGGTAGCGGTCACGCTCCGGCCTGAACGGGCCACCTTGTACCCGGTACGCTGACAAACTGAACGGCTGCACTGCAAAGTGCAGCCGTTTTGCTTTCAGCGGTGAGTTTCGTCCTGGCGGTGCTTGCGCGGACGCCCCGTCAGCACGCGATCGAACACGGCGTTCGGCAAGATGCGAAGCAAATTCGCCACGACACCCATCTGCCACGGAATCACCCGGTGACTGACGCCTTTTTCAATCGCGTGGAAAGCCTGGCTTGCAAAGGTATCTGGTCGCATCAGAAAAGGCATCGAATACCGGTTTTCCCGCGTCAGCGGCGTGTCCACGTAGCCAGGACTGAGCGTGACAACCTTGACGCCGAACGGTCGGCATTCGCCGCGCAGGCTTTCGCAGTAGCTGATCACAGCCGCCTTGCTTGAGCAGTAGGCCCCGTGCCCGGGCAGCCCCCGGATGCCGGCGACGCTGGCCATACCCACCAACGTACCTCGTCGGCGCTCGCACAGGCCGCGGACAAAGGGCTGAAACGTGGCGGCCAGGCCCAGGTTGTTCGTCTCGTAGATGGCTCGCATCATCTCCAGGTTGTCGAACTCGGCCGTGTCCATGCCGATGCTGATGCCGGCGTTGGCAATCACCACGTCGGGCAGGCCCTGGTGGGCAAGGCACTCGCGGCCAGCGCCGGTGATGCGGTCGATGTCGCGCACATCGGCCGCATACACACCGCATTGCGCCGGGCCGCAGCCCCGGGCCTGCGCCCAAGAGGTGACTTCGGAGGCGCGGCGTGCCACCAACGCCAGCCGGTACCCGGCATGCAGGAAGCGTTCGGCCAAGGCCAGCCCGATGCCGCTGGAGGCTCCAGTGATGAACACGAGCGGTGCAGTCACAAAACCCGGTCTTGCTGGCAGTCCACGACCGCGGCGTCAGCGCTTGAGTCGGACTGCAGGCTTGACTGCGGCCCGGGCCGGGGGCTGCTGCGGCGGCACTTGCGCCGGCACGAAGCTCGCCTTCACGCGGCCGGTTAACTCGGCCACGCGGGACAGGTTGTCGTAGGTCATCGCCGAACCTTGCAGCTGCGTACCACCTCTGGTGATCGTCACCGGCAGATGCGACCGCACCTGTTCGGTCCGCAAGAAGGCATGCAGGAATTCGCCCTGAAAATCGATCTCGCTCTCGACGCTGTTGCCGACCGCGTAGGCCTCGCGCACCACATGGGCATGGCCGCTCAATTGCATCTCGGATCCGTCGCCGTTGGAAAGTGCTTTTTGCGCCGAGGCCAAGGTCACGCGCCCATCCGGGGAGATCGAGCGGATGTGAGCGTTGTCCATTTCCAGTGTGTCGGTGTCAGGGTAGTGGCGCAACTCGTCGCCCTCGATCTGCACGCGCAAACTGCCGTCCACGGCGAAGCGCTGCACGACGAACTGGCGCATCGTGTAATCGGGAACATGGCGCAGCGTGACCACCGGTTTCTCCCCCTGGAACACCGGGGTGTTCTTGACCAGCCACCAGGTGGCCAATGCCAGCAGGGCCATCAGCACCAGCGGCAAGTAGGTCGACAGGCTGCTGACGGCACGCCGGTACCACGGCAGCACAAACCGCCGCGCGGCGGGCTCGGCAACAGGCTGCAGGGTCGAGTCGGCTGCGGAGGTCAAGGATGCAACCTCGGCGACCCGTGGAACGATCGAGTCATGGTGCGTGGTCGAGGGTGGTCAGGTGCCCTCGCAGCAGCGCAGCATAGCGACCCGCCGCCGTGAGCAACAAGTCGCAGCACTCTCGCGCCGCCCCGGCGCCACCGATGGCTTGCGTGACATGGTGCGCCACGGCCTTGACCTCGACATGCCCGTTGGCCGGGGCGCAGGCGAAGGCGGCACGCGTCATCAGTGGCAGGTCCGGCCAGTCGTCGCCCATCACGGCGAGCGCATCCCAGCCGAGTTGCAGCGCGCCCATCACGCCGAGAGCGGCAGCCAGCTTGTCGTGCGCGCCATAGACGGCGTGTGCAATGCCGAGATCAGCGATCCGGCGGCGCACGGCCAGCGAGTCGCGGCCGGTGATCACCACCGGCGTGATGCCACCTAGCGCGAGCAGCTTGAGTCCGTGACCATCTAGGCTGTTGAAGGCCTTGAACTGCTCCCCGTGTTCGCCGATGTAGAGGCTCCCATCGGTCAGCACCCCGTCCACGTCGAAGATGGCGGCGCGGATGCCCTGGGCGGACAGAAGCAATTCGGGCGTGAACGACAGCACCGGGCTCAAACGTCGGGGTTCGCGGACGCTCATCAACGTCATCAAAGCACCTTGGCTCGCATCAGCTGATTCAGGTTCAACGCGCCGACCAGACGACTCTCCGCCCCGATCACCAGCACGCTCGTCACGCGGTGCTGCTCCATCAGGCCGGCAGCGTCGACCGCCAGCGCGTCGTCGCGTATGACCTTCGGACTGGCGTGCATGACCTCGCGCGCCGTGAGCAAGCGCAGGTCCTGCCCCCGCTCGATCAGGCGGCGCAGGTCACCGTCGGTGAAGATGCCCAGCACCTGCTGCTGTGCATCGACCACGGCCGTGAAGCCGAGGCCCTTGCCGGTCATCTCGCGAAGAAGCACATTGAAGCTCGCATCGGGTGCGACCTGCGGCACGCCATCGCCCGACACCATCAGGTCGCGTACATGCATCAGCAGCTTGCGCCCGAGGCTGCCGCCCGGGTGCGAGCGGGCGAAGTCGGCCTCGCGGAAGCCCCTCGCATCGAGCAACGCCACCGCAAGCGCATCGCCCAGCGCCATCTGCGCGGTGGTGCTGGCCGTGGGGGCGAGATTCAGCGGACAGGCCTCCTGATCGACCCCGCAGTCGAGCGCGATGTCGGCGTGCTGCGCGAGCACCGAGTCGGGCCGCCCGGTCATGCTGACCAGCGTCACGCCCAGCCGCTTCAAGGCCGGCAGCAGCGCGGCGATCTCGTCGCTTTCGCCCGAGTTGGAAATCGCCAGCACCACATCGCCCGGCGTCACCATGCCGAGATCGCCGTGACTGGCCTCGGCCGGGTGCACGAACATCGCTGGCGTGCCGGTCGACGCCAGCGTGGCCGCGATCTTGCGGCCCACATGGCCGCTCTTGCCCATGCCCATCACGACGACCCGGCCCGTGCAGCGCAGCATGACCTCGAC
>JARXKP010000260.1 GCA_030271615.1 Pseudomonadota bacterium | reverse complement strand
TGACGGCCTTGCCGTTGATGTAGGTGCCGTTGGTGCTGTTCAGGTCTTCGATGAACACATCGGCACCCAGCATCTGCAGTACGGCGTGCTCACCGCTGACGGCCAGGTTGTCGATGACGATGTCGTTGTAGGGCCGGCGACCGAGCGTGGTCTTGTCTTTGGTGATCTGCACTTCCTTGATCACCACGCCATCGAGCGATACCACCAGTTTGCCCATGCTTGACCTCGTCTGTTCTTGTGTCTTCGTGGCGGGAAATGTCCGCTCTGGCGGTCGAAGGAAAGGCCGGTACCGCTCGATCAGCGCTTGAAGGGCCACCAGGAGCGCGACGCGCCCGCCGTGCCCTGAGCTCGCACCAAAATGACAGCGATGTTATCTTTTCCGCCGGCCTCGTTGGCTGCATCGATCAGCGCACGTGCGCCCGATTCGACGCTTTCGCACGATTGCAGCAGCGCGCCGATGCGCTCGTCGTCGAGCATGTCCGACAGGCCATCCGAGCACAGGAGCACCAGATCGCCGGGCAGCAGGTCGTGCAGGTGCGACTCCAGCATCACCGTGTCTTCAACACCGACCGCCCGCGTGACCAGATTCTTGTTGGACGAGAAAGCCGCTTGTTCTGCGGTGATCAGGCCGGCGTCGATCTGCTCCTGGAGCAGCGAATGGTCGTGCGTGATCCGCGAGAAAGTGCCGGCGCGCAGCCGGTAGCCGCGCGAGTCGCCCACGTGGCCCAGCAGCAGTCGGCCTTCCCGGAAGACACCGACCACCAGCGTGGTGCCCATGCCGGCGTACTGCGGGTTCGAGTTGGCGGCGTTGTAGATGGCGCGGTTGGCGTTGTCGACGCAGATGTCCATGGCACGTCGCACGTCGGCATCGGTGGCGTTGGAGGACGCTTCCGTGAGCCAGCGACCGAGTTCCGTGAGGATGAACGAGGTGGCCATGTTGCTGGCCACTTCACCCGCGTTGTAGCCGCCCATGCCATCGGCCAGGACGACCAGCGACGAGGCGGTGTCAACCGCGACGGAGTCTTCGTTGTTGTTGCGTGCGCGGCCTGTGTCGGTGGCGCTGAAAAACTCGAACGGCATAAGGTGTCGGACCGGCACGAACAGAGGATTACGACGCGTCAGCGCGAACGCTGAGGTTCGTGAGCGACGCACGCGAGAGCGATCACAGGCGCGGATTGTGCCCCGGATCGGTGCGGGAGATTCTCACGGTGGCGGCGAAAGCATCGGGATCGGGGGGGGCCGCCAGCGCTGCCGCTGCAGCGACATCGCTGACCGCCGTCAGAGGACTGTCGGGCCACAACGAGGACAGTTCGCGCAAGGCCGTCTCCAGATGCCGAGCGTCGGGATGGCGCGCTTCGGGCTGCTTGGACAGGGCGCGTGCCACCAGTTGCGCCAGCGCCTCCGGCAGGTCGGGGCGCAGGGTGCGCACATCGGGCGCCGGCTCGTTGGCAATGCTGTACATCAGCTTGGCCATGGAGTCGGCGCGGTGCGGGAGCTGTCCGGTCAGCAGCTGGAACAGCATCACACCGAGCGAATACAGATCGGCACGCCCGTCGACGCGACGCCCGGACATCTGCTCGGGCGACATGAACGACGGCGTGCCGAGCACCATGCCGGTTCGGGTCCGGCTGGAGTCGGTGATACGCGCGATGCCGAAATCGGTGACCTTCACGACGCCGTTCGCCAGATCGACCATCACGTTGGCCGGCTTGACGTCACGGTGCACCACACCCTGGCTGTGCGCATGCGCCAGCGCACCGGCCACGCGCTCGCCGATGTGCACGACCACCGGCACCGGCAGCAGCTGGACCGACTGCGTGTAGCGCTGCAGGTCATGCCCGCGCAGGTACTCCATCGCGATGTAGGCCAGGTCGTGGTCTTCACCGGCGTCGTAGATGGTCACGATGTCAGGGTGCTGCAGTCGGCCGGCCGTTTCTGCCTCGCGGAAAAAGCGCTGCCTCGCCTCCACCAGCTCGGCCCCTTCGAACTCCGAGGCCAGCGCCATGGTCTTGATGGCCACCTGACGACCGATTTGCGGATCGCGGCCCAGATACACCGCGCCCATCGCGCCACGACCGATCTGTCGTTCGATGCGATAGCGACCGAGCGTGGTGTGGTCGGGAACGAGCGGCGCCGCCGCGGGCATGGGCGTCGAGACCGGTGTGCGGGGCAGGGTCGGCGACGCTGCCGCCTGGAGGAGTCGAGCCGGGGCTTGTGTGCGGGCCCGGCGCTCTTCGGCGCGGCCCAGTGACCAGCCCGCGTGACCGGCAAGCAGGACAGCGGCGCAGGCCGGCAGCAGCGTGATCCACACCGCAGCGGCCGGCGCCATCAGCGCGGTGATGACCGTTGCCGCCAGCAGCGCCGCAGTCAGCAACCCGGTCGCCACCCAGCCCGCAACGGTCGACACCCTCGGCAACACGAAGGCCAGATAGACGCCTGCGAACAGAGCCAGCAGGCCCGCACCCAGAACCGCTGCGTAGGTGCTGGAGAGCATGGGCATCAACCGGTGCCCGCGCGCCGCGCCTGGAGGCCCTTGCCGATGGCGAGCACGAGCAGCGCACCGGCAACACCGGCACCGTACTTGACCCCGTCGTACAGCGGCAGCTTGGGCACTTGCGGCAGCACATCAGGGTTGATCAGCGCCGGGTCGCTGACAGCCATGGTGCCTGCAATCCAGCCCAGCAGCATCGCGCCGAGCGTGATGATCACCGGATAGCGGTCCATCAGCTTGATGACCAGCTGGCTGCCCCAGACGATGATCGGAATGCTCACCAGCAAACCGAAGATGACCAGCGGCATCGTGTGCTCCCCACCCGCCGTCTCGGCCGCACCGGCGATGGCGATCACGTTGTCGACGCTCATCACGAGGTCGGCCACGATGACGGTCTTGACCGCACCCCAGAGCTTGTCGCTGCCTTCGATCTGGGCGTGTCCGCCATCATCTTCGGGCAGCAGCAGCTTGACGCCGATCCATACCAGCAGGATCGCGCCGATCAGCTTGAGAAACGGGACCGACAGCAATTGCAGTGCGAAGAAGATCAGGATGACGCGCAGCACGATGGCACCCGCGGTGCCCCACAGGATGCCCTTGGTGCGTTGGGCCGGTGGCAGCTTGCGGCAGGCCAGTGCGATCACCACCGCGTTGTCGCCGCCGAGCAGGATGTCGATCATGATGATCTGACCGACGGCGATCCAGAACTCGGGGGTTAACAGGGCTTGCATGCGGTTTCTGAGGGATGTTCAGGCAGGAGAGGCGGCAGTGTAGGCGGGGCCTGTCACCGACCCGCCGACACCTCGGACCCGCAGGGGAAGTTCGGTCAGGCCTCGGTAGAGGGGGCTCGCGGTCCCGCAGGCCGTGTCCGGCTGCACCAGGGCCAGATCGGGCCAGCGCTCGAGCACCTGCGCGAAGACGGTCTGCGCTTCCATCAAGGTCAGCGCGGCGCCGATGCACGCGTGCGGCCCTTTCCCGAAGGCCAGCGGCGCGCCGGGGCCGCGTGCGATGTCCAGCTCGTCCGGCCGCTCGTGGCGGGCCGGGTCGCGGTTGGCGGCGCCGATCAGCACGACCACCAGATCACCGCGGCGCAACGCCTGTCCGTGCAGCGTCAGGTCGCAGGCCACCCGGCGCCCGGTGTACTGGACGGGGCTGTCGTAGCGCAGCAACTCGCGCACCGCGTCCGGCAGCAAGGCCGGCTCGCGTCGCAGACGCTGGCAGAGGGCGGGATGCGCGAGAAGTGTGCGCAAGCCGTTGGCCAGCAAGTGACGCGTGGTTTCGTGTCCGGCGAACAGCAGCATCACGCATTGCGCCAGCAGTTCGGCGCTACCGCGGATCTGGCCAAGGCACTCGGCCTGCAGCAGACGGCCGATGACATCGTCGCGGGCAGGTTCGTTTCGATGGCCGTCGCTTTCGAGACCGGCACGACGGCGCGCCAGCAACGATTCGAAGTGCCGCGCCATCGCCAGCAGGGCAGTCTGCGCGCTCAGCGCCTGCGCGAGGCTGGGCGCCGGCGCGCCGATGAAGGCGGCCAGCTCGTCCGACCAATCGACGATCTCCGACGGCTGGTCGTCCTCGGTGTCATCCATCCCCATCAGCATCGCGATGACCTGGGCCGGCAGCGGGCGGGCCAGTGCCGACACGAAATCAAAGGGCCGGCGAATGTCGACCGCGTCGAGACGATCACTGACCGCCTGTTCGATGCGCGGTGCGAGCCTTTGCAGATCCGTCGGACGGAAAGCGGCGGACATCACCTGACGCACGCGAGCGTGGTCGGGGGCGTCGAGAAAGATCATCGCCCTGGCGAACAGGCGCTGGAAACCGCGCAACTCGGTGCGCGAATCGTCACTGCGCATGACCCAACCGCCGGTGCGCTGCGCCGAAAACCGCGCGTCGCGCAACACCCCTTCGACGTCGGCGTGGCGGGATACCAACCAGGCACCGCCGAAAAATTCGTCGCTCCAGACGAGCGGTGCCGCTTCGCGCAGCGCGCGGTAGGTCGGATAGGGATTGCGCAGGAATGCGTCGTCGATCAGGGCCCGCCCAAGAAGCGCGCGGGCACTGGGGGCGCCGGGCGGCGGCGCGTTGATCGCGATCGCCCGGCGCGTGTGGATCATCAGAGGAGTTTCTTGAGCAACTTGGCCATCTCGGACGGGTTGCGCGTCACGGTGAAGCCACACTCTTCCATGACGGCCAGCTTGGCGTCGGCGGTGTCGGCACCGCCCGAAATCAACGCGCCCGCATGGCCCATGCGCTTGCCGGCCGGTGCGGTGACACCCGCGATGAAGCCGACGATCGGCTTCTTCATGTTGGCCTTGCACCAGACCGCTGCTTCGGCCTCGTCCGGGCCGCCGATCTCGCCGATCATGATGACGGCGTCGGTGTCCGGGTCGTC
>JARXKP010000259.1 GCA_030271615.1 Pseudomonadota bacterium | reverse complement strand
TCAGCCTGCTTGCGTGCGGTGTTGTCGGTGCCGATCAGCAGGTAACCGATGATGGTCTGTCGCACGTCGCGCAGCGCCGTGACCGACACCACCGCCGGAAAGCGGCTGCCATCCTTGCGGAGGTAGGTCAGTTCGTAGATGTCTTCGATGCCGCGCGAGGCCTTGAACACCAGCGCCTCGAAGCCGGGCGTGATCGGGGTGCCGAGTTCAAAACTCAATGCCTTGGCACGCTTGATCAATTCCTGAGGATCCGAGATGTCGGCCGGGGTGATCTTGTTCGTCACGTCGGCGGCAGCGTAGCCCAGCATGTGCTCGGCCCCGACATTGAAGATCTGGATGACGCCATTGGCGTCCGTGGCGATGCTGGAGAAATTGGCGCTGTTGAAGATCGCGTTCTGCAGCGCCCACGTCTTGAGCAACGCCTCTTGCCGCCGCGTCTCGGCGGGGTCTTTGGCCTCGCCACTGTCGTCGGCGAGCGTGGAACCATTTCCTGCAACGGGCATGACGGATTCCCAGTGGAGCGAACAACGATCCGGAATGGGAACTGCGTTTGCAGCGCTGCCAACAGAAGGTCGCAGTCGTCAATGTCGATTGACCCCGCGCCTCTTCGGAATTCCCGAGATGATGGTAGACGTCAGCGTGGCCGTCTGTGCGATGGGATACATAAGGCAGCGCCGGCCTTCGGATCCGACACCGGCGAACCGCCGAAGGCAGCCGCCAGATCGCGCGGCAAGTCCCGGACCGACTGCGTCGTCGGTGTCGCCTCAACAGGCCGGCAGTTCGAGAACGAACTCGGCGCCACCGTCGGGATGGTTGCGCGCGGTCAGGTGCCCCCCGTGCTGCTCCACGATGCCGTAGCTGATCGACAGGCCCAGTCCGGTGCCCATGCCCACCGGCTTGGTGGTGAAGAACGGGTCGAAGACTCGCGACAGGTGCTCGGCCTGAATGCCCGGGCCGTTGTCTCGTACTCGGGTGCGCACCAGCGAGCCGTCTCGTTCGGTCGAGATCCACAGCGTGGGTCTGGCAACGCCTGGGCCCGCCGCAGCGTCGCAGGCGTTCTGCAGCAAGTTCATCAACACCTGCTGCAGCTGCCCGGCGCTGCCGATCACGGTGCACGGCGGGCCCGCTTGCCAGTGCATGTCGAAACCCGGCCCGGTCCCCTTGCGTATCCAGTGGATCGCGCGCTCGATCACTTCGTTCAGCGCCACGGGCACGCGCGCTTCCGGGTCCATGGCCGAAAAACGTTTCAAGCCGCCGACGATGTCGGCGGTGCGTTGCGCGCCTTCCAGCGTGCCCTCGATCAGCGACGGCAGATCGTCGAGCACATGATCGATGCGCAATGAAACGCGCAACGACTTCAGCGCCTCGGCGTCCTGCCCCGCGTGCACCGCAGCGAGGTACTGTCGCAGCCGGTCGCTGTAGCGGGCCAGCGCATGCACATTGCCGAGCACGAAGCTGATCGGGTTGTTCAGCTCGTGCGCCACACCCGCCACCAGGCGACCCAGCGACGCCATCTTCTCGGAATGCAGCAGCTGTTGCTGCGCGAGCTTCAGCGACTCGTGAGCCGCGCGCAGCTCGTGATAGGCACGCTTGATCTCGGCCGTCGGCCTGCCCACGAAGACCGTGCCGACACGGCGGCCGCTGGCGGCGATGCGCGGTGTGCAGTTGGCATCGACCGGCACGCTGTGCCCCTGCTCTGCGGTGCCGTTCAGGAAATTCAGTTCGATCGCCTCGCCGCTGCGCGACGGCTTGCTGCGCGACAGCACGGCACGCGCCCGCTCGGCGCTCGGTACATCGGCCAGCAGGTCGTAGAACGAGGTGCCGCGCAGCTCGTCGTCGCTGCGACCGACCAGCTCGCACAGCGCCGCGTTGGTTTCCTCGATGCGGCCGTGCTCGTCGCACACCACCAGCACGTCGGACATCGCCGACAGCACGCTGAAGATGAACTGCTGCGACTGCTCCAGCTCGACGTTCTTCTGTTCCAGCTGAATCTCGTCATGCACCAGCTGCGAGTAGACCTCGTCCATCTTGCGGATCACGTCGAGCCACGTTGATTCGTCGACGCCTTCGATGCCGATGTGCGGCATCAGTCCTTCGAGACTGCGGCTCGGCAGCTTGCTAACGGGGTCGGTGTCGGCCATGGTGGGCAATGCGCTCAGTGCACCGTGCACACCATGCAGGGATCGAACGACCGCACGATGTGCTGCACCGCCACTGGCGTGGTCTCGCCGTCGCGCACCGGAGCGCCGACCAGCGCCTGCTCGAGCGCGCCCGGCGTGCCGGCGGCATCGCGCGGCGAGAAGTTCCAGGTCGTCGGGGCGACGATCTGGTAGTTCGCGATGCGGCCGCGGCGCACTTCGATCCAGTGGCCCAGGCTGCCCCGAGCCGCCTCGCTCAGGCCCACGCCCACGCCTTCTTCGGGCAATGAGGTCGGCACGCAATAGGCGTCGTTCACGACGAGTTGCTGCAGCCAGCGCTCCATCAGCGGCACCACTTGCGCCAGCTCCAGCAGCCGCGCCAGCACGCGCGTGTAGACGGTGCCGCCGTGCCGCGCCACCACCTCGCGCACCAGCGGGTGCGCCGACGCCAGCTGGCGGGCGATGGCGCCGGTCTCGACGACCTGGCCGTCGAGGCGGGGTGCCTTGTTCCAGGTGTAGGCGTCCGGCTTGTCGGGCTCGGGATGGGTGATGCCAGCGCTCGGATGCAGCGGGCCGCCGGCGTCGGCGAGCCAGGCATGGGTGGCGTCTTCGCGGATCGCGTCGGAATTCAGCACCGCGAACTCATTGAGGGCCGACTGCCACAGGCCACTCGCGAACACATGCGAGCCACCGGGCTGCGGGTACGCGCCGTAGCTGAGGTAACGCCCGGGGCCCTGGCCCAGCGCAGCCAGACCGGTGTCGTGCGCGATGTTCAGGAAGAGCCTGAAATCGCCGCGCGACGGGTCTTGCGCGTGCCATGCCTGCAACTGCGCTTCGCTGCGCAGCGCGGCGATCTGCTCCAGCGGAGCGCCGAAGAGTTGCCGCTCCAGAAAGCCGCGGAACTCGCGCACGCGGGCCAGCAGCCGCGTCCGCTCGGCCGCCTCGACGGCACGCGTGGAGCCGCCCGGCTCGAGGCTTTGCGTGTGCGGCCATTTGCCGGCCAGCGTGCCCAGCAGTTCGAACCAGCGCTGGCGAGCCGAGATCGCCGCGCGCACCTGCTCGCCGGTCTGCGGCGCAAAGCGCCGCAGCGCTTCGGCGTGCCACGGTTGCGCCGCGTACACCGGCCGGGTGAAGTCCGGCATGAAGAACAGGTAGAAGTGCGTCAGGTGGTCGGCGAGGTTTTCGGTGGCGAGGATCACGTTGGTGATGTGCTGGCCGTTGGGAGGCATCTCGATGCCTCCCAGATCGGCCAGCGCACGCGCTGCCGCGACCGACTGCGAAACCGAACAGATCCCGCAGATGCGCGGCACGACCACGAGTGCATCGTGTGGCGCCTTGCCGTGCAGGATCTGCTCGAATCCGCGATACATCGTGGCGTTGACGTGGGCCGAATTCACGCGCCCATCGGCCACATCGAGCATGACTTCGAGGTCGCCCTCGACCCGGTTGAACGGCCCGACCAACAGACGGGTCATGTGCGGCTCACCAAAAGCGCTGACTCAGACGCGATGTGCCCGATCATTTGAGCCGCGTCTTGCGCGCTGCGGGCGCCACGACGATGTGATCGGCCGTGGCGTTGACCTTCACGCGCCGCGGCGTGGCTGATTTCGACAGCGATGCAAGCGCCACGAACCAGGCCTTGGGCATGTCGGTCGGCAGGCCGATCGGGATGCCGGCGATCTTGGGCGTCTGGTGGAACGGGTGGCCGGGCTCCTGGAATCCGGGCTCGGTGCAGCTGATGCACGCATAGCCGCCGCGGGTGCACGAACCCTCGCCATTCCACAGCCGCGTGTTGCAGTCGGCATGCGCCTGCGTGCCCTTGCAGCCCATGTGCTCCATCATGCAACCCAGGTCGGAGGGCTTCTCGGCACTGGCCTTGAATTCGTAGAACTCGTTGCGCGTGCAGCCGTGGTGCACGAGCTGGTCGGCATAGAAGCGCGGCCGGCCGAAGGTGTCGAGATCGGCCTCGGTGAGCCCGTCGGCGGCGAGCGCCATCAGCGTGTCGTTGACCCAGCCGGGGTGCGTGGGGCAGCCGGCGACATTGATCACCGGCAGCCCGCTGCCCGAGCGGAACGCGGCGCCGAGCAGTCCGCCTCGGCGATCGTCGTCGTACTGCAGTCCGCACGCGTCCGTCGGGTTGTCCCCGCTGGCGGTGATGCCGCCCCAGGCCGCGCAGCTGCCGATCGCGATCACGTGTCGCGCCCTGGCTGCGAGACGGGTCACCCACTGGATCATCGGCACGCCGGTGCCGGCCATCACATGGAAGCGGCCGGTGCCGTGGGGTCCGCGCAGCAGCGACCCTTCGACGCACAGCGCATCGACGCGCAGCGTGCCGTCGAGCACGCGGTTCAGCATCTCGATGACTTCGCTGCCGCTCTCCAGCGAGAGCGAGGGGTGCCACAGCAGGTGGATGCCGGCATCGCGCCACTGGCCGTGGAAATCGGTCGTATCGGCACACAGCAGCGACATGCTGCAACCGCCGCAACCACCCGATTGCAGCCACAGCACGTTCAGCCCCGTCGATGAATCGCGAGCAGCACCCATCACCCCTCCAGACCGAAGCGTTGCATCTTGCCGCGCAAGCCGACGCGTGACAGCCCGAGCTCCTTCGCGGCGCGGGTCTTGTTCCAGCGGTGGCGCAGCAAGGTCTCGCGCAGCACCATCGCCTCGATGGCATCGAGCCGTTCGCCGAGCGTGCCGCTGGCGGCAGCAGCGTGGCCTGACCCGCCAGAGCTGCCGACCGCCAGGCCTGCC
>JARXKP010000017.1 GCA_030271615.1 Pseudomonadota bacterium | reverse complement strand
GACAGGCCGGAGCCAACAGCACCGACCAGACCACGTTGCCGACCGGCCTGCAGCTCGGCCTCGGCACGCGTGCCGTGGCCACCTCGCGCAGCTTCAGCCAGGGCAACCTGCAGCAAAGCAGCAACCCGCTCGATGTGGCGGTCAGCGGCAAGGGCTTCTTCGAAGTGCAGATGCCCGATGGCACCACCGGCTACACACGCGACGGTGCGTTCCAGGTCAGCGCGACCGGTCAGCTGGTCACCAA
Source organism: Pseudomonadota bacterium (assembly GCA_030271615.1). Classification (GTDB taxonomy): domain Bacteria; phylum Pseudomonadota; class Gammaproteobacteria; order Burkholderiales; family Burkholderiaceae_C; genus PBB1. Next base: position 24,820 of record JARXKP010000017.1, on the reverse strand, counting down.
CAACGGTTACACCGTCGGCACCGGCATCACGATCCCGACCACCGCCAGCAGCGTGACCATCGGCAACGACGGTACGGTCAGCGTGGTCGTGGCCGGGCAGAACCAGACCGTCGGCCAGTTGCAGCTGGCGAGCTTCATCAACCCGGCCGGCCTCGAGCCGAGGGGACAGAACCTCTACACGGAAACCGCGGCTTCGGGCACCCCCAACGCCGGCGCTCCCGGACAGAACGGGCTGGGAACGCTGTCGCAGGGTTTCGTCGAGACCTCGAACGTCAACGTGGTCGAGGAGCTGGTCTCGATGATCCAGACCCAGCGCTCCTACGAGCTGAATTCGAAGGCGATCTCGACCTCCGACCAGATGCTGGCGAAGCTGGCCCAGCTGTGAGCATCGCTGTCGACATGAAGGAGCCCGTGATGACCGACCGCATCGTGTCCTGGGTCCGTCGCGCAGGTCGTGCCGCGCTGACGGTGGGTGTCGTTGCGCTGTGCGGCTGCGAAGCGCTCGGCATGCGTCCCTCTGTCGACATCGCCGTGCCGACCCATGCGGTGCCACTGCCTCAGGTTGCCCCGGAGACCAACAACGGAGCGATCTTCCAGGCTGCGCAGTACCGGCCGCTGTTCGAGGACCACCGCGCCCGGCTGGTCGGCGACACGCTGACGGTGCAGATCGTCGAGAAGGTATCGGCCACGCAGAAGAGCACCAGCTCCATCGACAAGACCGGCAAGGTGAGCGCCGGCCTCAGTGCGGTGCCGTTCCTGCCGAGCAGCACCTTCAGCCGCGCCAAGGCCACGGGCGATTCGAGCAACGCCTTCGCAGGCAAGGGCAGCACCGAGAACACCAACGACTTCTCCGGCGTGATCACGGCCACCGTCACCGGTGTGCTGCCGAACGGGCATCTGTTGATTTCGGGCGAGAAGCAGATCGGCGTCAACGACAACGTCGACGTGCTGCGCTTCTCGGGCCAGGTCGATCCGCGTTCGATCCAGCCGGGCAACTCGGTCGCTTCCGCACAGATCGCCAATGTGCGCCTGGAGCACAAGGGGCGTGGCGCCCAGGCCGATGCGCAGGTAATTGGCTGGTTGGCACGGTTCTTTTTGAGCGTTCTGCCGATTTAAGTTTGCCCAGAATCGGATGCAACAAGGGGTGCATCCGGACATGGACAGGACCGAAAGACTCATACGCGTGACGCTCTGGCTGGGTTTTCTCGCAGCCAGCGCCGCCCTGTGGTGGCCCGCACCGGCGTCTGCCGCCCGCATCAAGGAACTGGCGTCTGTCCAGGGGGTGCGCAGCAATCCGCTGATCGGCTACGGCCTGGTCGTCGGGCTCGACGGCACAGGTGACCAGACCACTTCGGCGCCGTTCACCACGCAGAGCATCAATTCGCTGCTGCAGCAGATGGGTGTCACCGTGCCAGCGGGCACCAGCATGCAGCTGAAGAACGTCGCGGCGGTGATGGTCACCGCGCAGCTGCCGGCCTTTGCGCAACCCGGGCAGACGATCGACGTCAATGTGTCGTCGCTCGCCAACGCGAAGAGCCTGCGCGGCGGGATGCTGATCGCCACGCCGCTGAAGGGCGCCGACGGACAGATCTATGCGCTGGCGCAGGGCAGCCTGATCGTCGGGGGCGCAGGGGCATCCGCTGGCGGCTCGAAGGTCCAGATCAACCACCTCAGTGCCGGGCGCGTGCCCGAAGGCGCCACCGTCGAACGCGCGGTGCCCACCCCGCTGAACCAGGGCGACAGCCTGCAGCTCGACCTCAATTCGAACGACTACAACACCGCCCGAGAGGTCGCGCGTGCCATCAACAACCGCATGGGTGGCGCCATCGCGCAGGCCGTCGACGGTCGACGCGTGCACGTCCACATGCCCGAGTCGCCGGATGCGCGTGTGTCGTTCATGGCCGAGATCGAGAACCTGAACGTCGTTCTGGCCAGCCCGGCGGCGCGCATCATCATCAACGCACGCACCGGTTCGGTGGTGGTCAATGAATCGGTCACGCTGTCTGCTTGCGCGGTGGCCCACGGCAGCCTGTCGGTGACGATCAACACCACGCCGGTGATCAGCCAGCCCAACGCGTTGGCGCAGGGTCAGACCGTGCAGGCCGAGAAGAGCGACATCACGATCCGCCAGGAGCCGGGCTCGCTGATCCAGCTGCCGGCCGGCACCAAGCTGGCCGATGTGGTCAAGGCACTGAACTCGCTCGGCGCGACGCCGCAGGATCTGCTCGCGATCCTGCAGGCGATGAAATCGGCCGGTGCGCTGAACGCCGAACTGGAGGTGATCTGATGACACTGACTTCGCCGACTTCCCTGTCCGGCGTGCTGACGGGCTCGGTCAACGGGCCGGGTGCATCGGCCGCTTCGTCGACCGTCGACACACGGGGTCTGGCCGCGCTGCGCAACACTGCGTCGCGCGACCCGGAGGCCGCGATCAAGGAGACCGCGAAGCAGTTCGAGACGCTGTTCATGCAGCAGTTGCTGAAAGGCATGCGCGAAGCCCAGGCCACGATGTCGTCGGGGATGATGGAAAACTCGGGCACGAAGCTCGGCACCGAAATGCTCGACTCCGAGTACGCCAAGCAGATGAGCGGCGCGCCCGGCGGACTGGCCGACGTGATCGCGCGCCAGCTCGAACGGCAGATGGGCACGTCGCTACCAGCCGCCGCGACGCAGCCAGGCGCCAAACCTTCCGGCGTCAAGCCAACGTCTGAACCGGCGCCGGTCTCGTCGCTCCCGACGTCGGGCAGCGCGCGCCAGATCGATTTCGTGCAACGGCACACCGACGCTGCCCGCGCGGCCGAGGCGCAGACCGGCATTCCGGCCGGGTACATGGTGGCGCAGGCCGCGCACGAGTCGGGCTGGGGCCAGCGCGAGATCAGGAACGCCGACGGATCCAACTCGTTCAATGTGTTCGGCATCAAGGCCGGCGCCGGCTGGACCGGCCCGGTGGCTGAAGTGACGACCACCGAATACGTCAACGGCGCCGCACGCAAGGTGACGGCGAAATTCCGCGCCTACGACTCCTACGAAGCGTCGTTCAACGACTACGCCCGGATGATGAAGGCGAGCCCGCGCTACGGCCAGGTGATGGCCAGCGCCAGCGCAGGCACGGTCACGGCGGCGGGGTTCGCGCAGGGCCTGCAACGCGCCGGCTACGCCACCGACCCGGCCTACGCCGACAAGCTCACTCGCGTCATCAACACCACGCTGCGCCTGCAGCGGGTGATGACGACCTGATGACGATCTGAAGCGACGGAAGGCGAAGCAACATGGGAACCGGTGCATTGATGTCCCTGGGCGTGCGGGCGATGGCCGCCAGCTACGCCCAGCTGCAGACCACCAGCAACAACATTTCCAATGTCAACACGCCTGGCTACTCGCGCCAGCAAGCCGAACTCGAGTCCGCTGGCGGCCAGTACACGGGCGCCGGCTTCTTCGGCAAGGGTGTCAACGTGGCGACCGTCTCGCGGGCCCATGACGATTTCCTGACTCGCGAGGCGGCGCTGTCTCGATCGCTGGCCGCATCCGACAGCGCGCGCAGCGACCAGTTGATGCAGCTCGAAAAGGTGTTCGGCGTCGGTGAATCCGGCCTGGGATATGCCGCCGGGCAATTCTTCAATTCGTTTGCCGACGTGGCAACCAAGCCGCAGGACAGCTCGGCCCGCCAGGTCGTGCTGTCGCGGGCCGGCGAGCTGGCCTCGCGCTTCAGTACCTCGGCACAGCAGATCGACGACTTGCAGAGCGGCGTGACGCAGGATCTGCGTGCCTCGGTGTCCGCGGTCAACGACCTGACGCAGCAGATCGCCAGCTTGAACCAGCGCATCTCCGATGTGCGGGGGCTCGGGCAGCCTCCCAATGACCTGCTCGACCAGCGTGAGCTGGCCATCAACAACCTCAGCGAGTACGTGCAGGTGACCACCATCGGCGCCGAGGACGGCACGCTGTCGGTGTTCATGGGTGGCGGACAGGCCATCGTGCTGGGTGCGCAGACCACGCCCTTGGTGGCCATGGCCGATCCCTACGACCTGACCCGTGTGGCGATAGGCGTCACCGGTCCGGGCGGCAACCGGCAGTTGCCGACGTCGCTGCTCAGCGCCGGCTCGATTTCCGGCCTGGTTCGGTTCCAGAACGGTGACCTGACCGACGCGCGTAACCTGCTGGGGCAGATGGCGTTGTCGATCGGACAGCAGGTCAACGAGCAGCAAGGCCTCGGCCTGGACCTGCTCGGCCAGACTGGCGCCGCGATGTTTCGCTTCGGCACCACCTCCGGGCTGCCGGTGGTGGCGGCGCGGGCATGGACAGCCAATGCCGGAACCGGCAGTGTCTCCCTGACGCTTCAGGCTCCAGCCACGCTGGCAGCGGCTCAGGTCAGCGGCGTGCAGGCGAGCGACTATGAACTGACGGCCGACGGACTCGGCGGTTTCCAGTTGACCCGGCTCAGCGGCGGCGCGCCCGATCCGTTGTTCACGCCTGTCGCCGTCGTCAACGGCGATGTGGTCGACGGATTCAAGATCAGTGTCACGGGCACGCCCGCCGCGAACGACCGATTCCTGCTGCAGCCGGCCGGCAGTGCGGCGCGCGACATCCGCCGCGACATGAGCAATCCCAAACTGATCGCCGCGGCGTCGCCATTGAGCGCGACGGTCAGCACGCTCAACAACGGTACTGGCGCCGTGGCCGCGCTGACGGCCGAGAGCACCGCATCCGCAAGCAATCCCAATCTGCCGGCAGCGTTGAAATTCCAGGTCACCGCGACACCCGGTCAATACACCTACACCTGGACCGACGGTGCCGGCACCAGCACGCCGGCCACGTGGGTTCCCGGCCAGCCGATCGACTACCCGGGCACCACCGCGACCAATGGCTTCCAGGTGACGATCACCGGCGTGCCTGTGGCAGCCGATGCGAGCGTCACGCCGGCGGTCGTCAGCGACAGCTTCACCTTCGGACGCAACAACTACACGCTGGCCGACAACACCAATGTCAACGCGATGCTGTCGTTGCGCGACTCGCCGATGGTGGGCTCGATCTGGAGCGGTGGCAGCCTTCAGCCGGGCAGCAGTTTGACCGATGCCTACGCCAACATCCTCGCCGATGTCGGCGTGCGCGTGCAGAGTGCGAAGGCGGCCGCGGTGCAGTCGGGCACGGTGGCCAAGCAGGCCGAGCAGAATCGGTCCGCCAAGTCCGGCGTCAATCTCGACGAGGAGGCCGCACGCCTGATCCAGTATCAGCAGACCTACCAGGCTGCCGCGAAGATGCTGCAGGTGGCGCAGTCGATCTTCGACGAACTGCTGCGGGTCGCGGGCTGACGATGGCCGCTGCAACGCCTTGCCCCTGCCGCCAAGACGACGCGCCCTCACGTCGAGGCGTCTGCGCCTCCACCGATACACGGTCGACCCCTGCCGTTTCCTGACACTTCATCGAGCGAGATCTGCCATGCGCATCAGCACCGCCAACAGTTACGAAGCGGCGATCGACAACCTGCAGAGACGTCAGGCCGCGATGAGCGATCTGCAGACCCGCATGACGAGCGGCAAGCGTCTGCTCAAGGCCAGCGACGACCCCGCCGCGGCATCGCGCGCGGAGCGTGCCCTGGCCAGCGAGATGCGCAGCACGACCTCGCAGCGCAGCGTCGAGGCCAGCCGGGTGGTCGCCACCCAGACCGAAAGCGCGCTCGGCGATGCCGAAGAACTGCTTCAACAGGCGCGGGAAGCGCTGGTCGCCACGGGCAATGCGACGTTCTCCAACGGCGAGCGAAAGGTGCAGGCTGAAAAGCTGGACAGCCTGCGTCAGGCGCTGCTGGCGGTGGCCAATCGGTCCGACGGTGCCGGCAGCTACCTGTTCGGTGGCCAAGGCTCGACCCAACCCCCATTCGTCGACGCTCCGGCGCCGACCGGCGTGCAATTCCTCGGGGTCGGCGGCCAGGTCCGGACCGATGCCGACACCTTGCTGCCGCTCAGCACGGATGGCGCAGAAGCCTGGCTGAACGCGCGCAGCGGCAACGGCGTGTTCGTGACCAGTTCGGCCAGCAACAGCGTCAATGGCGCGTCGGTCACTGGAGCCTGGGTCAACGCCGGCAGCGTCACCGACCCGTCGTCGCTGTTCCCGGTCGCCGCCACCGGCTACCGCATCCACTTCACCAGCAGCACCGCCTACGATGTGGAGAGCTTTCCGCTGGCCACGCCCAGCGTCGTGACCACCGAAAGCTCCGGCAATGCGTACCAGGACGGACGCGCGATCCAGCTCCACGGCATGAGCGTCAATGTCGCGGGGTCGCCGATCAACGGCGACCAATTCGAGATCCAGCCCTCGACACCCTCACGCAGCGTGTTCGGCGCGCTCGATGACGCGATTGCAGCGCTGAGACTGCCGAACCAGACAGGCGCCCAGCGCGCCCAGGCCACCGCCGACAGCCTGCGCGACGTCGACGCGGTGATGATCCCGCTGCGCTCGGTGCGGTCGGCCGCCGGTGATGTGCTCAATCGCATCGACAACGAAGACACCCGGCTGTCGGCCCAGAAACTGAATGCGCAGACCGAGCGCGCCAGCGCCGAGGATCTCGACATGGTGCAGGCGTACTCCGACTTCAGCAACCAGCAGACCGGCTACGATGCGGCGCTCAAATCGTATTCGCTGGTTCAGAAGATGTCGCTGTTCCAGTACCTCAACCCCTGATCCGTCTCGCGGGTCTTGTATTCCACAGCGTAGGAGCTTCAGTGTCGGACGAAGAGATCCTGGGTCAGGTGGCGCTGGGCTACTCCGCCTTCATTGATCGCAACCGGGCGGTCACGGCGACCCGGCTGACCGTTTTCCCCTTGAAACCCGATGCGGTGCTCGATGCGGCGCAGCTGCTGAGCGCCGTGGCTTCGGTGTGGCCGCCCGAAGGCGGCCGCGTGTCACTGAACGTCACCAGCGAGAGCCTGCTGCAGGACCTGCTGCGTTCGGCGCCCTCGCACAACCTGATGGTCGAGGTACCGGCGTTCATGGCCGCCGATCCGGTGAACACCGAATCGATCGTCGCGCTGCACGCCCACGGCACCACGCTGCTGATCAAGGGCCGTCCGTTAAAGGAGCTGCCGCGCGAGGTCTTGCCTTGCTTCAAGCAGTCGATCATCGACTTGGCGGACGACCGTCGCATCGCCCAGGTCGCCTCGTCGGCACCTGCCGGTGTCACGCGAAACATTCCGCACGTGCTGGCGGGCATCCACTCTGTCGCCGACATGGACGGCGCGTTCGACCGTGGTGCGGTGGCCGTGCTGGGCTGGCCGATCGGCGACGAGGTCACCGTGCGTCCGAAGGGTGCTCGCGAAAGATCGGCGCCCATCGATCTGCAAACGGTCGTCGAGCTGATGAGTCAGGTCGATCGGGAGGAGCCGGTCGAAAGGCTCGAGAACACACTCAAGCGTGATCCATCGCTGGGCTTCAAGGTGCTGCGCTACATCAATTCGCCGGCGTTCGGCCTGTCGGTGGAAATCAGCTCGTTCAGCCACGCGGTCATGCTGCTCGGCTACCAGCGGCTCAAGCGGTGGCTCGCGCTGCTGCTGGCCACGGCGAGCAAGGAGCCGAACATGAGGGCGGCCATGTTCGCCTCGGTGCGGCGCGGGCTGCTGATGGAGGAACTGGCGCGCCACAACGGCGACCAGGAAATGCGCAACGAGCTGTTCATCTGCGGCGTGTTTTCCCTGCTCGATCGGCTGTTCCAGCAGCCGCTGGCGGAACTCCTGCGCACCATCCCTGTGCCGCAGCGAGTGCACGATACGCTGATCGATGGCACCGGACCGTACGCCCCTTACTTCAAGCTGGTGCAGGCCATCGAGTCGGAGTCGCTCTACGATTTTCGGGAAAGCGCGGAAGCGTTGATGATGGACGTGCGCGAGATCAACCAGGCCGAACTTCGTGCGCTGGCTGCCGCTGCCGACCTCGACTGAGGCGGTGTGACGCTTCTTGTTGCGTGAGGCGGCCTGGTGACGCGATAGATTCGGGGACATGACCCAACGAACCACGCCGTGGTGACCCCGATGGACGCCACCGCGAGCCTGTCCTCCCTCGAACAGTTCTTCGACCACCTCTCCGACGGGGTGCTGCTGTTCGACCGGCGCGGCCAGGTGACGTTTGCCAACACTGCTGCGCTGCGGCGCGTGCCCGGCGTGGTGGGTGCCGCCCTCGGGGAATGGCAGGAGGCGCTGGGGGCCCCGCTGGTCGAGTGGCTGCGGCACGCCATCGTGGCGTCGCCCGGCGCGATGCGCATGCCCGGTCAGGCCGCGGCGCGTTCGGTGGTGGCGTCGCGCCGCACGGCTGCGCAGGCGCCTCCGCTCGTCACGCTGGCCGATGGGCAATCTGCCGATGCGGCGTGGCAGGCGCTCGGGCCGGGGCTCTACGCGCTGCGTCTGCACTGGCGGGGCACACACGATGCACGAGACTCGACAGCGGCACGTGACCCGCGCCTGCCCGAAGCTTCGGCGCACGACACCGGACTGCGCGATGCCGCGTTCGATGTTGCGCATCGAACCGTCGCCGCTTTGCCGCCCACCATCGCCGGCCCCGTGATCGCCGAGCTGATGCAGGTGCTGTGGAACTCGCCGTTTCCCGCCATGCTGCAAGACAGCCGGCTGCGCATCGTCGATGTGAATCAGGCCTTCGTCTCGTTCAGTGGCTACGCGCGCGAGCAGTTGATCGGCAGCGACCCGATCGGGCTCGAACCCGAGGAAGATCGGGCCAGCAGTCTCGAACTTCGCGAACGCTGGCGAGACCCGGCGCGGCGCGATGCCGAACCGGCGCTCGTGAACCGCCGCATCGTCGCAGCGGACGGCCGGGAGCGCTGGTTCCGTGCGACGCGCAGCGTGCTGACCGACGAGAACGGGCGCGTTTTCGCGATGTCCGTGCTGCAGGACAGCACCGCCGAGCACGTGGCCCGCGAGCGGGCCGACCGTTCGGCGCGCGAGATCGACGACTGGTTCGACCTGAGCCCGATCGGCATGGTGCTCTTCGACGAGGCCGGCCTGCTGGTGCGCACGAATCCGGCGTTCGACGCGCTGGCCGGCGTGGTGCCGGCGGTGTTGTCGGAGGCCTCGCCCGAGCTGCGCCAGTTGCTGGGCTGGACCGACGACGGCCCATCGCCCGAACTGGAACCGTCTGCCAAGCCGGTCGTCGCGCACGGCTGGCTGCCGCAGGCGCAGGGTGGTCTGCGCCGACTGCGGTCGATCGTGCGCTGCTACACCACGTCCAGCGGCCAACGGCGCCACATGGCGATCCTCGAAGACCGCAGTATCGAAGAAGAACGTGATCTGGCGCAGATGCAGATCGGTGCGCTGATGGACACCGCCGGTGTCGGCCTGGCCACTTTTCAGGAAACGTCGGGCTGGGTGCGACAGCGCCGCTCGCCGGCCACCGTCGAGGCGCACGCCGACGCGTCGGCGGTGCCCACCTCGGCTGCGCTGCAATCGATCAGCCGCGACATCGTGGTCGACGAGTCGATGGCCGAATACGACGTGCTGCAGCAGGCCCTGCGCACTGCGCAGCGCGCCGAGGTGCGCTACGCCATCCGGCATCCGCAACTCGGTCTGCGCTGGCTGTTGACGCGCGTCGAGCCGGCGACGCTGGCCTCGGGCAAGCGCACCACGTCGGTGGTCACGCTGGACATCACCGAACAGCACCAGACGCAGCAGCGAAGCGAGCAGTTGCTGCGCGAACTGACGACCATCCTCGAAAGCACGTCGGCCGGCATCGCCTACATCCGCGGCGACGTTCTGGTGCGCTGCAATCGCCGCTTCGAGGCGATGCTCGGCCTGCACTCGGTGGGTGTGGCGGGCAGCGGCATCCAGGAACTGTTTGGCAGCTCGCCGCAGGGCCAGCGCATCGCCAGTGAAACCTTGCAGGCGCTGACCGCCGGGCTGATCTTCGAAACCGAGTTCTCGATGGAGCCGAGCGCCAGCGCCACAGCGGGCGGCGCGACGGCCTTGAATGGCACCGGAGCCTCGATCCCGACGCGCTGGTACGCGCTGTCGGTGCGTCGCACCGGCCCGGTGTCGGAACAGATCGAGGCGATCGCGGTGTTGTCCGACATCACGCGACTGAAATCGCAGCAGGTCGAACTGGAGCAGCTGGCGCGCGACCGCGAGCTGATGTTCAGCCTGTCCGAGGTCGGGATCGCCTTCCTGCGCGACGGCGTGCTGCAGCGCGCGAACGACGCGCTGGCTCAGCTGGCCGGCTACCCGGCGGCGGAGTTGCACGGCCTGGCGCTCGGCTCGCTGTTCGCCGATGCGGAAGAGCACGAGCGCCTGTCCGCGCAGGAGCAGAACGCGTTGCGCCAGCACGGCCGCTGGATCGGCGAGCGCCAGTTGCATCAGCGCGACGGGCGGGTGGTGTGGGTGCAGGTGAGCACGCGGCTGGTGGGCGACGATCTTTCCGGCGGGGTCATCGCGTCCTTCGTCAATGTCGATGCGCGACACCGTGCCGAGCACGCGGTGGCCTTGCAGGCGCACCGAACGCGCGCCATCCTCGACTCGGTTCTGGTCGGCATCGTCACGGTCGGCCCGCGGGGCATCGAATGGATGAACCGGTCGGCGCGCCGCATGTTCGGCGCCGACCTGGGTGATTTCATCGATCAGCCGATCAGCACGGTGGCGACGCCCGAGCCCGATCACCCGTTCCGGCGCACGCAGTACCTCGACGACCTGGTCGAGGGCGAGGCCGAGACCTTCGAGTGCCGCGTCAAGGCGCGCGACGGGCGCGAGTTCTGGATCGTCGGCAACGCGGTGGTGACTGGCCGCGAATCTCGCGGACGCCAGCTCACCTACGCACTGCTCGACATCGAACGACGTCGGCAGGCCGAGGCGCGCATCGCGGAAGCGCAGGCGTCGCTGCAACGCATCATCGAGGCGGCACCGATGGCGATCACCGTGCGCGACGCGCGCACGCTGCGCATCCTGCAAGCCAATGTGGTCGCGGCCCGCAGCGTCGAGCTGACGACCGAGCAGATCATCGGCCGCAGTCCCGAGGAGATATTCAGCGTCGAGGACGCTGCGCAGCACCGGCTCGACATGGAGAGCGCCTTGCGTGCCAGCGTGGTGACGCAGCGTGAGTACCGGATGACGGCGCATGGCGACACGCGGGTGTGGGACGCGCGCTACCTGCCGCTGGCCGCACTAGGGCAGCCGCCCGATCAACTGCTGATGGTGGCCACCGACGTGACCGAGCAGCGGGCCGCCGAACAGGCCAAGTTCGACGCCGCCATCGCGCAGCGCGAGATGCTGGTCAAGGAAGTGCATCACCGCATCAAGAACAACCTGCAGGGCGTGGCCGGGCTCCTGCAGCAGATCGCCACACGCAAGCCCGAGATGGCAGTGGCGATGTCCGAGGTGGTGGGCCAGGTGCAGGCGATCGCGCAGGTCTACGGACTGCAGGTGGGGGCGGGCGGGCCGCTGCAGGTGACCGGCGTGGTCGAAGCCATCGCCGGTTCGGTGCAACGCACCTTCGGTCACCCGATCGGGTTCTCGGTGCAGGGCGATCAAGCCGCGCAGTGGGTGCTGCCCGAGGCCGAGTCGATCCCGATCGCGCTGACCCTCAACGAGTTGCTGACCAACGCGGTCAAGCACAGCGCTATGCAGCACCGCGAAGCCTCCCTGGTGGGTGACAGCATGGCCGGCGACAGCGCGGCACCGGCAGTCGAGTGCACCCTGATCTGCGAAGACAGCGGCGTGCGCATCGTGATCCGCAACCGCGCGCGCCTGCCCGACGGGTTCAACCTGGCGCGTGTACCCGGCGGGGTGTCGGGTCTCGGCCTGGTGCGTGCGCTGCTGCCGAGGCGCTGCGCCAAGCTCAGCATCGAGTCCGACCCGGACCACAACCACGTCGTTGCGACGGTGTCGATCGGTCCGCCAGGGGTGGTATTGACCGGTCCTCGCACGACCAGCGCCTAGCCGCGCGACCCAGCGGCCCCGGGCCGGTGATCGGTTTCGCTGTTCACGCCACGGGCTTTCGGACAAAATCCTCTACTGACGCCGGCGGCGCGCACGTCAGGTTCACAGGGCAGGTCGCCAGACGACCAAGGCAGCGGGGTTCACAGTTGGCAGTCGTGCAAGTGCAGTCCGGCCAGGCCGGCAAGATACTCGTGGTGGACGACGACCGGCTCGTGCTCGCCACCCTCGCGCACGGCCTGACTGAAGCCGGCTACGAAGTGATCGACGCCGACAACGGCGATGACGCGATCCTGCTGGCGCGCGAGCATCGTCCCGATCTCGCGTTGCTCGACATTCGCATGGAAGGCATGAGCGGCTTCGATGTCGCCGCCTATCTGCGCGAGTACTGCAAGATGCCGTTCATGTTCCTGTCGGCATTTTCGGATGACGACACGGTGCGGCAGGTGCATGAACTCGGCGCCGTCGACTACTTGGTCAAACCGCTGGACATCGGGCAGATCGTCCCGGCGGTCCAGGCGGTGTTTGCCCGTCTCAGGGCGACTCCGCTGGCCGTGACGGACGGCCCGGCGCCGGCGGCGCCAACGGTTTCTCGCACCGATTCGCTGTTGCCCGCCGAGGCCATGGCCGTGGGTGTGCTGATGCACCGCTTTTCGCTCGCTCGCGACGCTGCGCTCGACCGTCTGCAGCGCATGGCCACCGCCAGCGGGCATGTAACCGCCGACGAAGCCGAACGGCTGCTCGAAGCTGTCGAGCGCTTGTCAGGTACTGCCGACAACTGACAGGCAGCGATCGGACGATCGCTGCGTCTTCGGTCGTCAGGTGGGCGGGTTTCCGAGCGAGAAGTGAAAGCTTGCGCCCAGTCCCGCTTCCGACTCGGCCCACACCTCGCCCCCGTGCTTGGTGACGATGCGGCGCACCGAAGCCAGGCCGATGCCGGTCCCTTGAAATTCACTGGCGCTGTGCAGGCGCTGGAATACGCCGAACAGGCGGTCTGCGAAACGCATGTCGAATCCGGCGCCGTTGTCGCGTACCGTGAAGCTCGGCGTGGTGGTGTCGGTACAGCGCTCGAACCAGACCTGCGGGGTGGGGCACTTGCCGGTGTATTTCCAGGCATTGCCCAGCAGGTTTTCGAGCAACACGCGCAGCAAGGTCGGGTCTCCATGCACCTGCATCGACGGGTCGATGTGCACCGTGACCGGGTGCTGCGGCCACTGCCGCCGCAGGTCGTCGACGACGAAGCCAGCCAGCTGAGACAGGTTGACCGGTTGTCGCGATACCGGTTTTGCCGACAACTGCGACAGTGCCAGCAGGGCATCGATCATGCTGTTCATCCGCGCCGCAGCGCCGAGCACGCGATCGAGGTGGTCGTTGCCGACGCGGTCGAGCAGCCGCCCGTAGTCTTCCTTGACGATTTTCGTGAAGCCCTCGACCACGCGAATCGGCGCCCGCAGGTCGTGCGAAACGGTGTAGCTGAACGACTCAGCATCCTGCTCGGCCGGGATGGCCAGGGGTGTCAGCGACGGAATGGCCGGACTGCGGTCTGCGGTGGAGGGCGCCGCCGCGTTGGCGGCCGAGGCCGTCGCCACGGTTTCGAGGGCCGGTGTCAGCGCGATCGCTGCGGCGGGCTGCTCGCGCACCGTACCCACGTGACCCATGAAATCGCCCCGCTCGTCGTGCAAGGGCAGGGCGCGCAAGAGCCCGAATTGCGCGGCGTGGCCGTCACCGTCGAAGCGGACCAGCACGTCCTCCGCAGATTGCTGTGCCTCGATGCGCTGTCTCAGGGTGGCGTGCCCGGTGCTGCAGGCTGCGCCGGTGCGGGCGTCGACAGCCGTGAAATGGGTCCACAGGGGTTGCGGGTCGGCGTCTTGCAAGGTGAGCGATCGGGCGTTGACCGAGCCCGTCGGCGCGTTCAATGTCAGCAGGCGGTGATGACGGTCGGTGCGCCACTGCCACACATCGAGCAGGCGACCGAGTGCCGCACTCTCAGCCTGTCGCAGCCGCAGATCGTTCGCTTCGAATCGATACCGTTCAGCCCGGCGATACAAGGCGCCCGCCACCAGCAGCCCCAGTGCGACGAAGCCGATCCCGAGCGCGAAGCCCAGGCCGGTGACTATCGACCCGGCGGCCTCGACGGCAACGCTGGAGCCATCAGCCCAGGCCGCATCGGTCCAGACCGTCAGCATGCTGGCCTGCCACCACACGCCGCATGCCGATCGGCGCCCCCGCAGGGCACCGATCCGGCAACCGGCTGACGTGTGCTGGCCGAGACCCGTTTTCATAGCGGCGGATTGTAGGCAGGGCCTGACAGCGCTTCGCCTCGGCGAGCGACGGGGCTCCACGATGAGTGAATCTCGTGACCGACACCGTGACCGGCTCCTTCGAATTCAAGTTGCGGGGCCGCCGGTCGATACAACGATCACGACAGTCCCATCATCCCGATTTCAACCTGAACGGCCCTGTTCTGATGCGATCCTTTAGCCATGGCATTCCGGTTCGACCCCAGCTGCTCGACAAACCGTCGGGTGCGGTTGGCCGTGCGTCTACCGCCACGCACCGTGCATGCATCGCAAGTCTTACGGCAGCACCGGTGTCTGAGGCACACTCAGGTATGCGTCAAGAACTGCTGACCCCAGTCGTCCGTGCGGGGATTTTTTCATGACGAGCGCACCCTTACGCCCTCAACTCTTTGCCGCCGAAGCTGAGCCGGTCGGAATTTCGCAACCCGGGATCAATCCGGTGCGTGGCCTGCTGGACGATGGCGCCATCCGACGGCTGCGTGAACTCGACCCCACTGGAGAGAGCCATTTGCTGATGCGCGTCTTCAACGCCTTCGAAACCTCGCTGAACCGCTTGTTGCCCCAATTGATTCAGGCGCTCGACGCCGCCGATGCACCGGGCGTGCGTCTGGTCGCCCACACCTTGAAGTCTTCGTCCGCCACGGTCGGTGCCCTGGAACTGTCGCGTCTGTGCGCCGAAGTGGAGGTGCAGGCTCGCCAGTTGCAATTGGACCGTGCCGTCGGCGGCATGGAGCAAATGCTGCTGGAGGCCGAAGCCGTGCGTGAATCGCTGCGTTGTCTTGCCGGCACGTCGGACACCACGGCGGGTGCCGCATGAATTCCAGCCAGCCCACCGAAGACGACGACACGATCCAGACGCGCGTGCTGCTGGTCGATGACGACGAAGTCAACCTGCTGTTGACGTCCATTGCGCTGCGCGAACGCGGCTTCCTGATCACCGAGGCGGCGAGCGGCGAGCGTGCCCTTGAAATACTCACCGATTGGCAGCCCGACGTGGTCGTGCTCGATGCGCTGATGCCGGGCATGGACGGCTTCGACACCTGCCGCGAGTTGCGCCAGATGCCAGCCTGCGTGTCGCTTCCGGTGCTGATGCTGACCGGGCTTGACGACGATGCCTCGATCAACCGGGCCTATGAGGCCGGTGCCACCGATTTCTTTGTCAAGTCCAACCAGTGGAGTCTGCTGGCCGGTCGCTTGCGCTACCTGCTGAGATCGTCGCGCACCCGGCTCGAGCTCGAATTGAGCCAGAGCCGTCTGGCACGCGCGCAGGATCTGGCCCGCATGGGCAGCTTCGACTGGCGCATCGGTTCGCCAGCCCCGGCGTTTTCGGCCGAGGCCCTGCGGGTGTTTCAGTTCGGCCCGGGCACCACGCTGCCATTTCGCGACCTGCTGCGGATGATGCCGAAGGAGGAACGACGCGGCAAACGTGCGCTGCTGGCAGAAACACTGCAAAGCCGGGGCGGTTTGACCCGCGACATTCCGCTGGTTCTGGCCGATGGCCTGGTGCACATCATCCACACCGAGGCATCGCCCGAGTACAGCGATCAGGGCCACTTGGTCGGTTATGCCGGCATCGTGCAGGACGTAACCGACCGCTGGAATGCCGAGCACAAGATTCGCCAGCTCGCGAATTTCGATTCACTGACCGGCCTGCCGAACCGCAACCAGCTGATCGAGCGCACCGAGCGTGCCCTTGAAGCGGCGCGTCGCATGGGGCACCAGGTCGGGTTGTTGCTGATCGACCTCGACCGGTTCAAGGTCATCAACGACACGCTCGGCCATGGCGCGGGCGATGAACTGTTGATCGAGGTCGCGCGGCGCCTGCGCTCCTGCGTGCGGCATTCCGAGCAGGTCACCGACAACCTGCTCGACTCGATGGGCACGCGCTCGTTCCGCACGCTCGAAGCGATGTGCCGTCTCGGCGGCGACGAGTTCGTGGCGCTGTTGCCCGAAGTGATCGATGAGCACGACGCCGAGATCGTGGCGGCACGCGTACTCGAACAGATGCGTGCGCCGATTCACGTCGGCGGACAGGAGTGCTTCGTCACGGCGTCGGTCGGCATTGCGCTGTTCCCGCGCGACGGCATCAACGTCGCCGATCTGATCCGCAACTCCGACGTGGCGATGTTCGCGGTCAAGGCGCAGGGCCGAAACGCGGCCACCGTCTACCGGCCGCAACTGGCGGGCAAGGGTCGCGAGAAGCTCGAGCTCGAAAGCGCCTTGCACAAGGCGATCGAGCGCAACGAACTGGTGCTGCACTACCAGCCGAAGATCGATGTGCGCGCGGCGCGCATGGTCGGTGTCGAGGCTTTGATGCGCTGGCAGCGTGGCAACGTGCTGGTGCCGCCGGGCGACTTCATTCCTCTGGCCGAGGAAAGCGGGCTGATCCGGCCGCTGAGCGAGTGGGCCATCCGCGAAGCCGCGCGTCAGGCGCGGGTCTGGCTCGATGCTTTCGGCTTCACCGATTCGATCGCAGTCAACCTGCCGAGTCGCATGTTCGATCGCGGCGATCTGGTCGAAATGATTCACGAGGCCGTGGTCCAGAACGGTGTGCCGCATCACTCGCTGGTGCTCGAGATCACCGAGAACTCGCTGATGAAGGACCTGCAAAGCGTTATTCCATCGCTGCACCGGCTCAACGAGATCGGTGTCGAGATCTCGATCGACGACTTCGGCACCGGCTACTCCTCGCTCGCTTACCTGACCACCTTGCCGATCAGCGAGTTGAAGATCGACCGCGGCTTCATCCGAGATCTGGGCATGACACCGCAGAGTTCGGCCGTGGTCACCGCCATCATCGCGCTGGCACGATCGCTCGGCCTGCGTGTGATTGCCGAGGGCGTCGAGAACCTGCGGCAGATGGAAGTGCTGCATCGCCTCGGCTGCGGCGTGATGCAAGGCTTCCTGTTCAGCAAGCCGAAGCCGCCCGAAGAGATCCAGGCCTGGCTCGAAGACACGGTGCTGCCGAGAAATGCATCGTGGATAGGAACGTCCTCCGACGAAATGTCGACCGAGCCCTCGCGCAGCGCGATGTCACGGCCAGTACGTACCCCGAACAACGCGAGCTGAACGATGGGCAACATGGCACCTCCTGAAAAGGGAGGGGGCACCTCCGCACCCGTGGTCACTGCCGCTGACGCGACCGCACCTGCCGATGGCAAGCCCGTCGGCGCGCTCGCCAAGTCCGCCTTGCGCCGGTTGGCACTGGAAAAGCTGGAGCCGACCCCGGAAAACTATGCACGCGCCTACCAGCTTGAACAAGGCAAGACGCCGTCCAGCGGGGATTCGCTCGCGACCCTGATCGAGAGCATCGTTCGCGGCATCGAACGGGGCGGCAAGCAGTGGACCCTGGCCCGCAAGAAGGAAAGTCTGCAGCGTGTGCTGAGCGGCAGCCGTGGCGACTCCGTCCGGCTCCAGCAGCGTCTGAGCCAGCTGGTCGGCAATTGGGAAACGGACGCGAATGCCGACGCCAACGTTGACATGAGCGCCGAAGCAAACATTGACACCAGTGCCGACGCGCATTCCGCCCCGGTCGACAACCTCGATGCGCGCTCTGATTCGGTGGTGCAGGCCCGGCCCGCACCGCCATCGCCTGAACCAGCTCCCCGCAGCGATCCCGGCGACTCCTCGATGCAGGCTTCGTGTCGCGTCGTCGCCGCGCTCGGCCAGACCGTGGTGCGTGCGCTTCCGTCAACCGAAACGGGCAGTCGCGAGCTCTCCGATGCCATCATGCAGGCGTCGCAGCGCCTCCAGCGCGACGGGGCTACCGACACCGGTGCCGCCGAAGTCGAAGACCTGTGTCAACGCGCCGACTGGGTGCTGCAACACCGCGATCACCTGCTCGGACAGATCAGCGGCCTGTGCCTGGAGCTGACGTCCAGCCTGACCGACCTTGCCGAAGACGACAGCTGGGCGCAGGGGCAGTGCGATGCGATGCGCGTGACGGTCGAGGAAGGTCTGACCGCGCGCGGCGTCAAGTCCGTCAGCGAGTTGCTGCGCAGCACGCGAGCCAAGCAGACTGAGCTGCGCGTCGAGCGCGACGATGCCCGCAATGCGTTGAAGCAACTGATCAACCGCATGCTCAGCGAGCTCGGTGAACTGGGTTCGCAGACCGGGCGCTT
The DNA here is from genome assembly GCA_030271615.1 of Pseudomonadota bacterium. Taxonomy (GTDB): domain Bacteria; phylum Pseudomonadota; class Gammaproteobacteria; order Burkholderiales; family Burkholderiaceae_C; genus PBB1. The sequence goes on along the minus strand of JARXKP010000017.1, from coordinate 6,484 downwards.
TCATGAAAGCGTCGGGCGCTATGCCGATGTCATCGAACGCGCCGACACGCTCGAAGGGCTGGCTGGCGTGGTGCGCGAGATGGTCGAGGAAAGCCGCACCGTTCAGGGCCTCGTCGACCAGACGCAGAGCCGATTGCGCGAGGAGCACACACGCGCCACCGGCCTGTCGGAGCGCGTGACCGAACTCGAAGACGAATTGCGCCGCCTGTCGAGCGAAGTCTCCACCGACCAGTTGACCCAGGTCGCGAATCGTCGTGGCCTGCTGCAGGCCTTCGATGTCGAATGTCTGCGGATGCAGCGAGTCGCCGTCGACGAGTCGTCGGGAACCGCCGCCGCCGGGCTCGCCATCGGTCTGCTCGACATCGACAACTTCAAGCGCCTGAACGATGAACTGGGTCACAGTGCTGGCGACGAGGCTCTCAAGGCGCTCGCCGCCACCGTTGGAAAGACGCTGCGACCGACCGATCTGGTGGCCCGCTACGGCGGCGAGGAATTCGTCGTGCTGCTGCCCGATACCCCCGTCGACGAAGGCCGGCAAATCCTGACGCGCCTGCAGCGATCGCTCACCGGCGGGTTGTTCATGCACGAGCAGAAGCAGGTCCTGGTGACGTTCTCGGCAGGTGTCACGGCCTACCGTCCTGGCGAGCGCATCGAAGACGCGCTCGAGCGCGCCGACCTCGCCCTCTATCAGGCGAAGCGGGCGGGCAAGAACCGCACCTTCATCGGCTGAATGTCGATGGCACGGGCACTTCGGGGTGGCAGCGCAAGCGGATGGCGGTGCGCATGCTGATGCAGTACATCGCGCTGGGGCTCGGCGTCGCCGGGCTGGCCTACGCGTTGCTGCGACTCACCCGACGCGCCGGGCCTCGCAAGACGTCGGCGACGCCGATGACGGCCCAGGCCTTGCGCCAGCTGCGCACCGGTGAATTCATCCGACTGGTGGGCTACGCATTCCAGGCCCGCGGCTATCACGTGGTCGAGTCGGGATTGACTGGCCCGCGTGCCGACGGGGCCGTGGACATCGAGTTGCGCAAGGACCGCGAGGCCTACCTCGTCCATTGCAGGCACTGGAAATCCCGCAAGATCGATGTCGATGCGGTGCGCGCGTTCCATGCGCTGATGACCGAGCGCCGCGCGGCCGGTGGCTTTGTCGTGACCACGGGTCGATTCAGTCGCGACGCGATGCTCTATGTGCGTGGCCTCAGCCTGAGTCTGATCGACGGCGGGTTGCTGGTGCCGATGCTCGATGAAGGCCGAAACCGCAAGCCCGCTGCGGCGACCTTTTCTGCCCCCCCGCCGCTCGTCGGACCACAGCCTGTTGAATGGTCCCCGGAGTCCGTCCTCGTGCCCCTGCCCGACGTGTTGGAGGACACCTTCGACCTCGCACGACAACCCGCCGTCGACACGCGGCAGACCACCGCTCCGGCCTTGCCCCGTTGTCCGCTGTGTTCGGCCCCGATGTCGCTGCGCACCGCGCCACCCGGCAGGCATGCCGGACGCGGGTTCTGGCGCTGCTCGCGTCGCCGCGAATGCAAGGGCATGCGACCTCTGGTGTGAGCGGCGGACCGGGTACTGTCGCTCGAATGTCGTTGCGCTTCTGGCGCAATCGCTTCGTTAAAACGCAATGCCAGTGCCGGCTGTCCTGACAGTCCGTTTACGGCCTCATGCACGTTCCGGGGTCACGCGCAGCGCGCAATGGCCGCAGTCCAGACAGTTCTCGCAAACGCTGGTGTGCCGCGTCATCCCATGCGACAGGCAACTGGTTCTTGGCGTGCAGATAGTGGTGTGTGAATACGTCCAGGTAGGCCTCCAGCGTTTGCTCGGCAACGCGTTCACCCGCCAGATTCAGGCACAGGGCGGCGACCTCGCTGGTGCAGAAGTGATCGTCGCGGCGGGAGCGGCGCAGCTTGTATTGCGATATCTGGTCAGGCTTCAGGCTGAGCACCGGCAGGTGGTCCAGGTAAGGGCTCTTGCGAAACATCTTGCGCGCCTCGGACCAGGTGGCGTCAAGCAGGATGAACAGCGGTCGCTTGTCGGCCTCACCACGGAGGGGGTCAGGTGGCTGAACGCTGTGAACCACCCGCTCGTGCGCCACATACTCGCCCGGAAACACCACATACGGCTGCCATTGCGGGTCGCTCAGCAGGGCCAGCAACGCGGGGTCGGTTTCGGTGCGCGCCCAGCCGAAGGCAAAGGTGTCGGCCACGACATCGGCAATCAACCATCCCGTGTTGCTCGGCTTGAGCGGCTCGATATCGGCCATCAGCAGGCACACCCCCGAGCGTGTGGGCACCGAGGGGCGCAAGGCACACATGCAGTGGCTGGGTAGCAGCCGGCAGCCCGCACACCGCTCGCGCTTGAAGCCACCGCGGGCGAGAAAGGGTTTGGCGCTGCGCACCAAACGGGCGGCGCGCAGGCGGGAGACGGCATGGGGCATACGGAATTTTCAGCAGTGGACGTTGCGACGCGGTGCGGATTTCGTCGTTGGTCCAATTTGGCATCGGCGGCTTGTCGCCGTGGTTCAGTCGAATCGCCGAAAGCACGAAGCAGATCGTTGCGGAGGCTGGTCGTGCCACTGCGATGCGTATGGGCTTATTCCGCGAAATCATCGATGGCTCAGGCGGCGAACGAACTCGGGCGGCGCGCAAGCAGATCGGCGACAAGATGGTAGCTTGGGTGTGATTGGAGTGCGGCGGTTCGCCAAGTCGCCTTGAACTCCCCGCCTTCGGCTTGCGGCATTGCACCAGTGCCTCGAACCGGCGAACAGGGCGGAGAATTGCGATGTCGGGTGGAAACGAAATGACCCGCCGTATCGAGCGGGAGCCGCCCCTGGCGTCTGGGTTGGGACTGAAAGAACACTGAATGGAATCCAGACTCGTAGCGCAACTGCAGCGACTGAACGGATGGCGCCTGTGGCTGGTGTTTTCTCTGGCCACTGTGGTCTCTGCGGTGTTCATCGTGTCGATGATGGACCTTGCCCTGATGGGCCGGATCACCGCTGACTACCTGCTGACCGGCCTGGTGACCGCAGGCATCGTGGCGCCGGCAAGCCTGTTCCTGCTGACCACGCTGTTGCGGGAAATCGCTGGACGTGAGCAGCAGGACCTGTCGCGTAGCGTCGAAGGCGCCGAAGCCCGCCTGCGTGTCGCACTGGATTCCTCGGACGAGGGCATCCTGATGGTGGCGGTGAATGGCACCGTGCTCTCTGCCAACAAGCGCTTCTTCGAGCTCTGGCGCGTGCCGCCGGAACTGGCGACCGCCGGACAGGACGATCTGCTCCTGAAGCATGTGCTCGACCAGTTGGTCGATCCCGAAGGGTTCCTGGCCGGCGTGCAGCGACTCTACGACAGCGATGCCCAAGCCAACGACACGCTGCAGTTCAAGGATGGCCGGATATTCGAGCGCTACACCCGGGCCTTGGCCCCCGGCGGCGAACAGGGGCGTATCTGGTGCTTCCGCGACGTGTCGGTCCAGGCCCACACCCGTGAGGCGCTGGCCGAGCGCGAGGAGCAGTTCCATGCCATCTTCAACCAGGCTGCCGATGGCATTGATCTGATTGACGTTGAAACCCTGTGCTTCCTCGAAGTCAACGAGGCGGCCTGCAGCATGCTTGGATATCGCCGCGAGGAACTGATTGGGCGACCGTTGGCCACGATCGTCGAATCGTTGGACGAATCCGCCGTGCGTGACGCCGTGGCAGAAATTGCGCGTCAGGGCGAGGCCAGATTTGAAGTCCGGTATCGACGCAAGGACAGCCGCGTCATCGACGTTTTCGTCAGTTCCCGGGCCATTCGCCTGAGCGGACGCACCGGCCTCGTGTGTGTCTGGCGCGACATCGGCGAACGCAAGGCGGCTGAGCAAGCGCTCAGGGAGTCCCGCCATCTACTGCAGACCATCATTGACGCTGCGCCGATCCGGGTTTTCTGGAAAGACCGGGAGCTGCGTTACCTGGGGTGCAATCCGGCATTCGCTCGGGACGCTGGCAAGTCCGCCCCGGAAGATCTCATCGGAAAGGGTGACCGTGAGTTGGATTGGGCAGACCAGTCAGAGCTCTATCAGGCGGATGACCGGGCGGTGATGGCATCCGGTGTCGCCAAACTGTTCTACGAGGAACCGCAGACCACTCCCGACGGGCGGACCCTTTGGCTGAGTACCTCCAAGGTGCCCCTGAGGAGTGATGACGGCGGGATCATCGGGGTGCTCGGCTTCTACCATGACATCACCGAACGCAAGCAGGCCGAAGCGGCGATCCGCGAACTCAATGCCGATCTGGAGCGCCACGTGAAGCAACGCACCACCGAGCTGGAGATCGTCAACGCGGGGCTGCTGCAGGCGTGCGACGCAGCCCAGGCCGCCAACCGCGCCAAGAGCGCTTTCCTGGCCAACATGAGCCACGAGATCCGCACGCCGATGAACGGCATCCTGGGCATGGCCGGACTGCTGCGCCGAGGAGCCGTCACGGCCAGGCAGGCAGCGCAACTCGACCACATCGACACCTCGGCAAAGCACTTGCTGCAGGTCTTGAGCGACATCCTCGACCTGTCGAAGATCGAGGCCGACAAGCTCACCCTGGAAGTGGCCCCGCTTGCGCTGGCGCCCCTGCTGCTGCACGTCAGCGAGATGATCGGTGAGCGAGCACAGGCCAAGGGAGTGCAGGTGCGGGTGGATCTGCCCCCGTTGCCTGACGGCCTGGTGGGCGACGCCACCCGGTTGCAACAAGCGCTGCTGAACTACGCCACCAACGCCGTCAAGTTCACCGCTGCGGGCAGTGTCACGCTGCGCCTGATCGTGCAGGAAGTGGCTGCCGATAGCGCGCTGCTGCGCTTCGAGGTCGAGGACACCGGTATCGGCATCGACCTGGCCACGCAGGCGCGGCTGTTCCGTGCCTTCGAGCAGGCCGACAGCTCGACCACGCGCGCCTACGGAGGTACCGGCCTGGGGCTGGCGATCACGGGCCGCCTCGCCGAGATGATGGGTGGCGACGTCGGCGTCGACAGTCGGCCCGGGCGGGGAAGCCTGTTCTGGTTCACGGCCCGACTGGCCCGCCACGCCGGAGCAATGCCGCCGCCGCACAAGACGGATTCGCGGGAGGCCGAAGCCGTGCTGCGGCGTGACCACGAGGGCGGGTCGGTGCTGCTGGTCGATGACGACCCGATCAATCGCATGGTGGTGGAAAGTCTGCTGACTGAGGCCGGTTTGCATGTGGCACTGGCACGCGACGGCGTCGAGGCGGTCGATCTGGTGGCAAGCCAGCCGTTCGACCTGATCCTGATGGACATGCAGATGCCGAGACTCGACGGCCCGGACGCGACCCGGCGCATCCGACAGATCGCTCAGGGTGCCACGGTTCCAATCATCGCGCTCACCGCCAACGCCTTCGCGCAGGATCGCGAGCGCTGCCTGGCCGCCGGCATGGACGACTTCGTCACCAAGCCGGTCCAAGCCGGGGCGCTCTTCGAAACGCTGCTCACGTGGCTTGCGAAAAGACGGGGCAGGCCGGGATAGGTGTACGGTCGACCGCGATGCTGCGCACGTCACGCCTAGAAGTGTGTGTGGCAGCAAAACGGGCCCTGAGGCCCGTATTGACTAGCTTCCTGGCGGAGAGGGCGGGATTCGAACCCGCGGGGGGTTATTAGCCCCCGCACGCTTTCCAGGCGTGTGACTTAAACCGCTCATCCACCTCTCCGGAACCCGCAAGTCTATCCGACGCTTCACAGCGCGTGGGCGCTCAGCGTCTCCAGCGAGACGTGGTCGAGTGCCTTGCGGTGGGTGCTCTCCAGGATCACCGGTGGGGCCACGCCGGCCTCGAAGGCTTCGAGCCAGCGCGACACGCACAGGCACCAGCGGTCGCCGGGGTTCAATCCGGCGAAGCGGAACTCGGGATGCGGCGTCACCAGGTCGTTGCCGCACGCGAGCGAGAACGCGAGAAATTCCGCCGTGACCTTGGTGCACACCACATGCGTGCCGGCATCGTCGGCGCGGGTGTTGCAGCAGCCGTCGCGAAAGTACCCGGTCAGCGGGTCGTACGAACACGGCATCAACTCGGTGCCCAGCACGTTGGTCGCCATGGGTCAGTTCGCCCCGGCGGGCTTGTTCTTCAACAACGTCATCGCGGTGGCGATCAGCGCCGAGACCTCGCTCATGTTGCCGGGCACGATCATCGTGTTGTTCTTCTGGGCGAGCTGCGCGTAGGCCTCGACGGCTTTCTCGGCCACCTTCAGCTGCACGGCCTGTTCGCCGCCGGGCGAACGGATGGCTTCGGCCACCTTGCGGATGGCTTGCGCCGTGGCTTCGGCCACCGCGACGATGGCGGCCGCTTCACCCTGGGCCTTGTTGATCTCGGCCTGGCGCTGTCCTTCCGACCGTGCGATGAACGCCTCGCGCTCGCCGGTGGCGATGTTGATCTGCTCCTGCTTGCGGCCTTCGCTGGCGGCGATCAGCGCGCGCTTCTCGCGCTCGGCGGTGATCTGCGCCTGCATCGAGT
>JARXKP010000258.1 GCA_030271615.1 Pseudomonadota bacterium | reverse complement strand
CTCGGGCGCGCTGCGGCCGATGCCGGCGGTGCGGGCGATCAGGCTCATGCCCTTCGGATATTCGAGCTGGTCGAGGTTTTCTTTCAGTTCCTCGCGGTCTTCGCCCTCGATGCGCCGGCTGACGCCGCCACCACGCGGATTATTCGGCATCAGCACCAGATAGCGGCCCGCCAGGCTGACCATCGTCGTCAACGCGGCGCCCTTGTTGCCACGCTCTTCCTTCTCGACTTGCACCAGCAGGGGATCGCCTTCGCGGATGGCGTCCTGGATGCGTGCGGTGCGCACATCGACGCCTTCGCGGAAGTAATTGCGCGAGATCTCCTTGAACGGCAGGAAGCCGTGCCGGTCTTCGCCGTAGTCGACGAAGCAGGCTTCCAGCGACGGCTCGACGCGCGTCACGACCGCTTTGTAGATGTTGCCCTTGCGCTGCTCGCGCCCTTCAATCTCGGTTTCGAAGTCCAGCAGTTTCTGGCCATCGACGATCGCGAGCCGGCGTTCTTCCGGCTGCGTCGCATTGATCAACATGCGTTTCATGGGTGCTCCTGTGCCATCGACCCAGGGGCCGACGGTTCGATCAACATGCCGACGCCAAACGGCGGCGCCGACTCATCGATGCACGAGAAACGTCAGAGAGCCGAGAAGGAATCGCCCTGGACTGCAGACGACCGTATAAGTCGTCGCTGCAGCGTTGGCGCTTGCGTGTCAGTGTTCACGGCGTTGCCTGAGGCTGGCCACCGTGCTGTGCGCCGGGTGGGCGCAAACACGTGGGCAACCGGGGGCCGGTCTCTTGCCCACCGTCCTGTTTCCGCGACGGACATGCTGGTCTGCAGCCCATGAAATGGGCCGTGGTGAACCAGCGCATCTTGTGCGAGGAGGGTGGGTGGCGAGACGACATCCGCGGGGTCACTGGACGCGGGTCACAGCCCGAAAACAACAGACTTTTTGGGGTCTGCTGCGCCGGTCTGCAACCTGAAAACCTTGGTTTCTTCCGAAGCGGCGCTTCGGAGGCTCGTTCTTCGTTTTCTCTGCCGCAACCAACGGTGGACTGCCCGGTCACTCGGGGACGGGGCCCGTCGCACGCTGAGTGCGTTGCATCACGGGGTGGTTGGGACTCTCGTTCCAACCGCCACTTCACGTTGCAAGTGCGCGAGTAAACTCAGGAAAATCAAACACTTACAGCGCAAACGTGGTACTGCCGATTATAGGGGCCAAAACCAGGCGTGGAACCGCGCCGGCCGCCTCGCCAGCGTCGGTGCCGACCGTCTCGCGAGTTCTCGTTGACGAGGGGTCAGAAGGCCAGCGACTCGACAACTTCCTGCTGAAGTTGCTCAAGGGTGTTCCCAAGACCCATGTCTACCGGGTGATCCGGTCGGGCGAGGTGCGCGTCAACAAGGGCCGCGCCGCCGCGGACACCCGTTTGCTGCTGGGCGACGAAGTCCGGGTGCCGCCTGTGCGCACCTCGGAACATTCAGCCGAACGTGGCGACGACACCCCTGCGCCAGCGCGCGAGTTTCCGATCGTCTACGAAGATGAACACCTGATCGCCCTCGACAAGCCCGCCGGTGTCGCGGTGCACGGGGGCAGCGGAGTCAGTTTCGGCGTGATCGAGCAGTTGCGCCAGGCGCGTCCGGAGGCCAAGTTCCTGGAGCTGGTCCACCGCCTGGACAAGGAAACCTCGGGCCTGCTGCTGATTGCCAAGAAGCGCTCGGCGCTGCTGGCGCTGCAAGAGCAGTTCAGGCAGCGTGAAACGGGCAAGACTTATTCGGCGTTGGTGCTGGGCACGTGGCCGGCGTCGAAGAAGGTCATCGATGTGGCGCTGCACAAGTTCTTGTCGACCGAAGGTGAGCGCCGCGTGCGCGCCGTCGATGCGGACGACGCCGACGGCCGGCGCTCGATCACGCTGGTGAAGGTCGCGCAGGTCTTTGCCGACTTCACCTTGCTTGACGTGACGATCAAGACCGGCCGCACGCACCAGATCCGCGTGCACCTGCTGCATGAAGGCCATGCCATTGCCGGAGACGATAAATATGGTGATTTCGCCGCCAACCGGGCACTGGCGCGCGGCGAGGCGATTCCGGGTGTGCGCTTCGGACGCATGTTCCTGCACGCACGGCGGCTTCAGTTCCAGCACCCTGCCACCGGCGAGGTCATCGAACTGCAGGCTCCGCTGCCCGCAGAATGCGCGGCCTTGCTCCATGCGCTGAAACCCCGGCCGACCGCCGCGGCACCGAAACCATGACCCGACTGCGCCGCTTCGATCTGATCGTCTTCGACTGGGACGGCACGCTGTTCGACTCGACCGCGCTGATCGCCCGCTGCATCCAGGCGTCCTGTGCCGACCTCGAGCAACCGGTGCCCAGCCTGCGCGACGCCAGCTACGTGATCGGCATGGGGCTGGCCGAGGCACTTCAGCATGCCGCGCCCGGCCTGTCGCCCGACCGCTACCCCGAACTGGGCGCGCGTTACCGGCACCATTACGTGGCCCGCCAGAACGAGCTCAGCCTGTTCGACGGCACGCTGCAGATGCTGTCTGCGCTGAAGAAGCGCAACCACAGTCTCGGCGTTGCCACGGGCAAGTCTCGGCGCGGTCTCGACGAGGTGTTGCACAGCGTGCAGCTGAAGGGCCTCTTCGACGCCACCCGCACCGCCGACGAAACCCGCTCGAAACCGCACCCGCAGATGCTGCACGAGCTGATGGCCGAGTTGGGCTTCTCGCCCGACCGCACTCTGATGATTGGCGACACCACCCATGATTTGCAGCTGGCGGCCAATGCGGCTGTGGCGAGTGTCGGCGTCAGCTACGGTGCGCACGAGCCCGATTCATTCTCGGAATTTTCACCTTTGCACGTCGCCCACTCGGTGGCCGACCTCGACACCTGGTTGTCCTCCCATGCCTGATCTCGATTCTTCCGCTGTGCTGTTGTGTGCGTCCGATGCGCTCGTCGAACGCGGCGATGCATTCGTTTTCGACGTGCTGCAGTGGCGTCAGAAGGCGACCGCCTTCGTGATGCGCTTCGACGGCCGAGTCGTCGCCTACCTGAATCGCTGCCTCCACGTGCCGACCGAGATGGACTGGCAGGAGGGCAAGTTCCTCGACGGCGATCGCGAGTTCATCATCTGCTCGATCCATGGCGCGACCTACGACCCGAACAACGGGCGCTGTGTCGGTGGCCCGTGCGCACGCGGGCAACTCACGGCGCTGCGTGTCGAGGAACGTGACTCGCAGGTGTATTGGTATCCTTCATCGGACACCCAACCAGCGCCTGCGACCTGAGCTTCGCGACCGGCGTGCGCTGACGAAAGCCCTCCATGAGTTCCGATGACGATTTGCCCGCACCCCGGGCCCCGACGATTGAATCGTCCGCGCGCAGCGGTTGGGACCGTGCCGCAGAAGAATTCGCGCGCCTGTACACACAGGATCGGCGCAGCGAGCGCCGCTGGCGCGTGTTCTTCCGGCTGGCCTGGCTGGTGGTTTTCGCCTGGCTGGCGTGGATGCTGCTCAACGACCGCTTGCATGCGTCGGCGCCCAGTGGTCCGCACACAGCCCTGGTTGAAGTGCGCGGCGAGATCGCCGCCGACAGCGAAGCCAGCGCCGAACTGCTGGTCGCCGCGCTGAAAAACGCATTCGAGGACGAGGGCGCCCGGGCGGTGGTGTTGCGCATCAACTCGCCCGGCGGCAGCCCCGTGCAGGCCGGCATCATCTATGACGAGATCAAGCGTCTGAAGGCGCTGCACGGAAAGAAGGTCTACGCGGTGGTCGAGGAGGTATGCGCCTCCGGGGCTTACTACATCGCTGTGGCGGCCGACGACATCTACACCGACAAGGCCAGCGTCGTCGGCTCGATCGGCGTGCTGATGGACAGCTTCGGCTTCACCGGGACGATGGAAAAGTACGGCGTCGAACGCCGGCTGCTGACCGCCGGTGCGAACAAGGGCATCGGCGATCCGTTTTCGCCGCTCACCGAGAAGCAGCGCGCCTACCTGCAATCAACGCTCGACCAGATTCACCAGCAGTTCATCGCGGTGGTCAAGGAAGGCCGCGGAGCCCGCCTGAAGGTCACGCCGGACACTTTCTCCGGCCTGTTCTGGAACGGCGAAGAGGCGATCAAGCTCGGGCTGGCCGATCACCTCGGCAATCTCGACTACGTGGCGCGCGAGGTGGTCAAGGCCGAAGACATCATCGACTACACGCCGAAGGAAAACGTCGCCGAGCGGCTGGCCAAGCGTTTTGGCGCGTCGATTGGTGCGGGTGCGATCCATGCACTGAACAGCATGGGTCGGATTCGCTGACAGCCTGACGAACGCCCGATCGACTGCGCGCCGAGACGGGCATCCTCAGACGGCCGTCAACAGTCCTTTCGTCTCGATGAACGCCACCACGTCGGCCAGACCCTGACGGGTCTTCAGGTTGCTCATCACGAACGGCCGCAACCCTTGTGCTGTGGTGCGCATGCGGGTCGTGTCGGTCTTCATCACCTCGAGGTCGGCGCCAACGTAAGGCGCCAGATCGATCTTGTTGATGACGAACAGGTCGCTCTTGGTGATGCCCGGCCCGCCCTTGCGCGGGATCTTCTCGCCGGCCGCCACGTCGATCACGTAGATCGTCAGGTCGCTCAGCTCCGGGCTGAAGGTGGCGGCCAGGTTGTCGCCACCGGATTCGATGAACACGATGTCGGCGTCGGGAAACTTCTCCAGCATGCGGTCGACCGCTTCGAGGTTGATCGACGCGTCCTCGCGGATCGCGGTGTGCGGGCAGCCGCCGGTCTCGACGCCCATGATCCGGTCGGCTGACAGCGCGCCGGCAACGGTCAGCAGGCGCTGGTCTTCCTTCGTGTAGATGTCATTGGTGACGACGACCAGGTCGTAGCGGTCGCGCATCGCCTTGCACAGCATCTCGA
>JARXKP010000016.1 GCA_030271615.1 Pseudomonadota bacterium | reverse complement strand
ATGCCGGTCAGGTCCATCAGCGCGCCGAACATGATCGGCAGCACGAAGCCGCCCATGCCGCCGGCCAGGCCGACGATGCCGCTGACGGTGCCGATGTTGGTGGGGTAGTCGTCGCTGATGTACTTGAAGACGCTGGCCTTGCCGAACGCGAACGCCATGCCGAGCAGGAACATCAGGCCCGTGAACGCGTAGACGTTCAACCCGAGGTGGAAGGTCCTGGGGCCGCTGACGGTCAGCACCGTGAAATCGGTCTGCGGGTAGGACAACAGGAACAGGCACACCCAGCTGACCCACAGCACCCACCAGGTGACGCTGTGCGCGCCGTACTTGTCCGAAAACCAGCCGCCGACCGCGCGCAGGACGCCGCCCGGCAGCGAGAAGCATGCCGCCAGCAAGGCGGCAGTGCGGATGTCGAGGCCGAACTCGCCGACGTAGTACTGCACCATCCACAGGCTCAGTGCGACGTAGCCGCCGAAGACGATGCTGTAGTACTGGCAGTACTTGAGCACCTTCGGCTCCTTCAGCATCTTGAGCTGGTCGCTGAACTTCGTGTTCGAAGGCACCAGGTGCGCCGGGTCGCTGGCACTGAACATCCAGAACAGCACCACGGTGCCCAGCATGATGGCGGCGTAGACCATCGGCACCATCGTCCAGCCGAAGGCGACCAGCAGCGCAGGCGCCACGAACTTGTTGACGGCGGCGCCCGAGTTGCCGGCGCCGTAAACCCCCATCGCGAATCCCTGGCGCTTCTTCGGAAACCAGCGTGCGACGTAAGGTGTGCCCACCGAAAACGAGCCTCCGGCCAGACCGACGAACAGGCCGATCACCAGGAAGTGCCAGTAGGCCGTGGCGTAGCTCATCATCCAGATGGCCGGCACGGTGGCCGCCATCAGCAGCGTCATCACGATGCGGCCGCCGTACTTGTCGGTCCAGATGCCCAGCGGTACGCGGATCAACGACCCCGTGAGCACCGGCGTGGCGGTCAACAGACCAAACTCGGTGGCGTTCAATCCCAGCGTCTTCCTGATCGGAATGCCGATCACACCGAACATCATCCACACCATGAAGCACACGGTGAATGCCAGCGTGCTGACCATCAGCACCGCCAGCGCCTGACTGTTCCTGCTCTTGCTCATGTTCGATCCCGCTCGTTAGGCATGCGCAGACTGTAGAAATCAGGCACCCATCGCGGCATCCGTCTGTGGGAGTGCGACGGCACGGCAAACGAACGATGCGGCGCGCGGCCGGCATCGTTCTGAAGAACTATCGAGGCGGGAAAAAGACGCTCGATTGAGCTGGATCAACCCAATCCGTGTTCGGAGGCGATCACGGCGGCGTGCACACGCGAGCTGACATCGAGCTTGCGCAGGATGTGCTGGACGTGGATCTTGACGGTCGTCTCGGCGATGCCGAGCGAGCGCGCGATCTCCTTGTTGCCCTGGCCACGAGCGATGCCGCGCAGGATGTCCTGCTCGCGCGGTGACAGCCCGTCGAGCCTGGTGACCGGCACCGCGGGTGCGGCCAGCGGCGCGGGTTGAGGCGCCGCTGCGTCACGGTAAGCAGCGATCAGTTTGCCGGTCATCTCGTCGGCCACCACGCTCTCGCCACGCATGACGCGCCGGATGGCCAGCGACAGCGCGTCGCCCTCGATCGTCTTGAGCAGGTAGCCGCAGGCGCCGCCCCGCAGCGCTGCGGACAAGTCGCGTTCGTCCTCGCTGACAGTCAGGATCAGCACCCGCGCAGCGGGCGCCACCTCGTGCAGCGCCGGCAACGCGTCCACACCGTTGACGCCGGGCAGATGGTTGTCGAGCAGGATGACGTCGGGTTGCAGCGCCAGCGCGCGGCGCTGCGCCTCGCCCGCGTCGCCGGCATCACCGACCACCTCGAACTGCGGATCGCGCTGCAGCAGTGCAGTCAGGCCGCGTCGGAACAAGGTGTGGTCATCGACGACCAGGATGCGGATCTGGGACGGTGCGGCAGTCATCGTGGTTCAGGCCACTCGTTGCTGTGGCGCAGCGCTGACAACGGCGGGCCGTTGCGTCGCCGGCAAGGTCAGGACGACCGACGTGCCGCGACCGGCATTGGACAGCACTTCGAAGTGGGCGCCCAGGCGTTCGGCGCGCTCCGACATGATGCGCAGACCCACGTGGGTTTCATCCGGGGCACCCTCCTGGCTCGGGAAGCCGATGCCGTCGTCGCGCACCTCCAGTCGCCATTGCGGCTGTTTCTGGACGTCCAGCCACACCTGCCCGGCCCGCGCGTGCTTGCGCACATTGGACAGCGCTTCCTGGACGATGTGCAGCACCTGGATCTGCGTGTCAGGCGCCAGCGGCAAGCCCTCGCCGTGCATCTGCAGCGTGGTCTTCAAGCCGGTCTGATGCTCGAATTTTCGCAGCGTGGTCATCAGGGCCGGCTCGATGTCCTCGGCGTTGGCGCGGGTTCGAAAGTGCATCAGCAGTTCACGCACGTCGCCGTAGCTCTCGCGCACGCCGAGGTCGATCTCGCCGAGCACGTGCTGCACCTGCTGGGCATCGCCACGGGCAATGGCATCGCGCATCAGCTGCACCTGGATCTTCAGGAAAGCCAGCGACTGGGCGATCGAATCGTGCAGCTCGCGGGCCAGGAAACTGCGCTCCTGCGACACCGCGGCTTCCAGGCCGAGGGCATTGAGCCGCAGGTTTTCCATCGCTCCGGCGAGTTGAACTGTCAGCGCTTCGAGCAACGAGCGTTCGGCGTCGGAGATGTTGATCTGCGCGTGGAAGAACAGGTCGACCTCGCCCATCAGGCGATCGTGCAGGCGGACCGGGATGGAAACGACCGTCTCGAAGCCGGCCTGGGCGCAATGCCCCATGCGCGCCGGCTGCATGGCCCGGATCGGGATCACGCGGGCCCCCGGCGGTGCGCTGGGCGATCCGCAATGGCAATCGCCTGCAACGATGCAATGTTCCGCTTCGACCATGGCCTGCGGCAGCCCGTGCGAGGCCAGCATCAGGTAGCTGCGATTGGTCTCGTCCGACCAGCGCAGCGCGACGCCATCGGCATGGGCGATGCGGGCGACGTTCTTCGTGAAACCGGCGGCCAGCTCGTCCAGCGTGACCGCCTTCGTGACCAGGTTGGTGACCTCGTAGAGGCTTTCCAGCCGCTCGTGCTTCTCCTCGAGCTGTGCGGTCTTCTCGTGAACGCGGCTCTCGAGGTTGCGGTACATCGACTGCAGTTGTCCGGCCATGTCGTTGAATCCGGCGGCCAGGGTGCCGAACTCGTCGGTCGTGGCGCAGTCGACCCGTGCGCTGAGGTCGCCGCCCTGGATGCGGTGGATCGCCTCCTTGAGCAGCCCCACGGGCTCCAGGACGAACAGGTAGCCGGTGTAGAGCAGCACCGCCGCGCCCACCACGGCCAGCGCCATGAGCGCGATCTGCAGCAGGTGCATCAGCGATGTCCAGCGCGACAGATGGCCTTCGATGCCGGCGACGAAGCCATCGATGTGCTGCGCAAATGCAGCGGCTTCGTCCGCCAGGATCGCGGACGCGACGGGGGGTGACGAACCCGCGACCTGACCCCTGAAGCGAACCCAGTCCTGCTCGACAGCGGAGAAGCGCTGCCGGACGGTGTCGTCCCACGGCACGAAAAGCGGGCGCTCGGGATCCCCGTTGCGCAGCAATTCCAGGCTGCGTTCGAACTCGGCCACCTGGTGCGGCAGGGCCTGCATGTCGCCCGTGCCCACGGACAACACCATGCGATAGGCCTGCATGCGCATGCGGCCGGCTTCGTTGACGGAGGCGGCGCCCCCTTCGAGCTGCAGCGACATCCAGACCAGCATGGCGATGGAACAGATCGCGAGCAGCAGGAACGGTGCGCCCACCAGGGAGAGCTTGGCGCCGAGAGGCCAGTGACGAATGGTCCGCATGGACTGAATTTACGCCTGTTGGCACGCACAGGCGATCGCCGCACGCCTACATGCCGGCGTAGTTCGGCCCTCCGCCGCCCTCCGGTGCGACCCACACGATGTTCTGCGTCGGGTCCTTGATGTCGCAGGTCTTGCAGTGCACGCAGTTCTGCGCGTTGATCTGCAGGCGATCGCTGTGATCGGGGTTCTTCACGTACTCGTACACACCGGCCGGGCAGTAGCGGCTCTCGGGGCCGGCGTACTTCGCGAGGTTGATCGCCACCGGCACGCGGGCGTCCTTCAGCGTCAGGTGCGCCGGCTGGTTCTCGCCGTGATGGGTGTTGCTGATGAACACGCTGCCGAGGCGGTCGAACGTGAGCCGGCCGTCGGGTTTGGGGTAGGCGATCTGCGGGCAGTCGGCGGCGGGCTTCAGGCGCGTGTGGTCCGGCTCGGTACGGTGAAGCGTCCACGGAAGCGCCTTGATGCCGAGCCTGGGCAACAACCAGTGCTCGATGCCGGTCATGAACGACCCAAGGTAAACCCCCTTCTTGAACCACTGCTTGAAGTTGCGCGACTGGTCGAGCTCGGCATGCAGCCAGCTGGTCTCGAATGCGGCTGGATAGTCGCTCAGCTCGTCGTGCTGCCGACCGGCGGCGACGGCGGCGAACGCAGCCTCGGCGGCGAGCATGCCGGTCTTGATCGCCGCATGGCTGCCCTTGATCCGTGCGGCGTTCAGGTAACCCGCCTCGCAGCCGATCAGCGCGCCCCCCGGGAACACCGTCTTCGGCAGGCTCAGCAGCCCGCCCGCAGTGATGGCGCGGGCGCCGTAGCCGATGCGCTTGCCCCCTTCGAGGAAGGCCCGGATGCGCGGGTGCGTCTTCCAGCGCTGCATCTCATCGAATGGGCTCAGCCACGGGTTGGCGTAGTCGAGGCCCACCACGAGCCCGAGCGTGACCCGGTTGTCCTCGAGGTGGTACATGAAGCCGCCGCCGTAGGTCTGGCTGTCCATCGGCCAGCCGGCGGTGTGGACCACGAGACCGGGCTGGTGCCTCGCCGGATCGACCTCCCACAGCTCCTTGATGCCGATCGCGTAGGTCTGAGGGTCCCGGCCGGCGTCGAGCCTGAATCTCTCGATCAACTGGCGCCCGAGCTGTCCGCGCGCACCTTCGGCGAACAGGGTGTACCGGGCGTGCAGCTCCATGCCGGGCTGAAAGTCGCTGGTGGGTACGCCATCCTTGCCCACGCCCAGGTTGCCGGTGGCGATGCCGCGGACCGATGAGCCGCCCTTGCCGTCATCGGCGTAGAGCACTTCGGTGGCGGCGAAGCCGGGGAAGATCTCGACCCCCAGGCTCTCGGCCTGCTGCGCCAGCCAGCGCACGAGGTTGCCCAGGCTGATCACGTAGTTGCCTTGGTTGTGGAAGCACTCGGGAATCAGGAATGGCGGGGTGTCGAACGCGCCGGTATCGCCGAGGAACAGCACCTGATCTCTGGTGACCGGCTGGTTCAGCGGGGCGCCGAGCTCCTGCCAGTTCGGCAGCAGTTCGGTGAGCGCGCGCGGGTCCATCACCGCGCCGCTGAGGATGTGCGCGCCGGGCTCGGAGCCTTTTTCGAGGACGACCACCGAGAGATCCCGGCCCTGCCCGGCCGCGAGTTGCTTCAGCCTGATCGCGGCGGCCAGGCCGGCGGGGCCGGCCCCGACGATCACGACGTCGCAGGCCATCGACTCTCGCGGTCCGAAGGCTTGCAGGGTCTCGTTCATGTTCATGGAAGGAATTCCCCAGCCCGCGGGGTTTCAGGAGATCGGGGGGTCAGAACGTCTGGCCCTGGCCGGGAATCCAGTGGGTTCCCGCGAGCGGCACGTTCGCCATCGCAGCCGCTTCCACCGTCAGCGCGACGAGATCCTCGCGCTCCAGGTGATGCACGTCCTGCTTGCCGCAGGCTCGCGCCAGCGTGGTGAGCTCCATCGTCAGCGTCTTCAGATAGTTCTTGAGGTGCCTGGCACCCCACTCCGGCTGCAGGCGCTGCTCGAGCACCGCGTCCTGCGTCGTGATGCCCACCGGGCACTTGCCGGTGTGGCAGTGGTGGCAGACACCGGCGCGGGTGCCGAGTGCGGCGTAGTCGGCTTCGGCGCTGATCGGCTGGCCATCCTGAAAGTAGACATCGCGATTGCAGCCCAGCGCCATCAGCGTGCCCTGCCCGATGGCGACCGCATCGGCGCCCATCGCGATGGCCTTGGCCACATCGGCGCCGGTGCGAATGCCGCCCGAGACGATCAGCTGCACCTTGCCGATCATGTCGAGGTCTTCGAGTGCCGCGACGGCCTGGCGCACAGCAGCGAGCGTCGGGATGCCGACATGCTCGATGAAGCAGGTCTGCGTCGCGGCGGTGCCGCCCTGCATGCCGTCGACCACGACCACGTCGGCACCGGCATGCACCGCGAGCTTCACGTCGTTGAAGACACGCGTGGCGCCGACCTTCACATAGATCGGCTTCTCCCAGTCGGTCATCTCGCGCAGCTCGAGGATCTTGATCGTCAGGTCGTCCGGGCCGGTCCAGTCCGGATGACGGCACGCCGAGCGTTGATCGATGCCTTCCGGCAGCGTGCGCATCGCGGCCACGCGCGGGTTGACCTTCTGGCCGAGCAGCATGCCGCCACCGCCCGGCTTGGCGCCCTGGCCGATGACGACCTCGATCGCGTCGGCCCGCCGCAGGTCATCGGGATTGAAGCCATAGCGCGACGGCAGGCACTGGTAGACCAGCGTCTTCGACGACCCACGCTCCTCCTGCGTCATGCCGCCGTCACCGGTGGTGGTCGAGGTGCCCATCTCGGTGGCGGCACGGCCGATGGCTTCCTTCACGTTGGCCGACAACGCGCCGAAACTCATGCCGGCGATGGTGATCGGGATGTCGAGCACGATCGGCTTCTTCGCGAAGCGCGTGCCGAGCACGGTCCTGGTGACGCAGCGCTCTCGGTAGCCTTCGAGCGGATAGCGCGACAGCGACGCCGCGAGGAACAGCAGGTCGTCGAAGTGCGGCAGCTTGCGCTTGGCACCCAGTCCGCGGATCTCGTACAGGCCGGTGGTCGAAGCGCGGTGGATGTAATCCATGACGCCGCGATCGAACAGCGCGGACTCTTCGCCGTGCGGCGGCTTCGTGAAGTGGATCGGTTGTTCCATGATCAATAGTCCTGGTTGGCGTCGGCATTCCAGTGGTACAGCGCACGCGCCGAGGCCACACGCTTGAAGTCCCGCGGGTCGTGGTCGAGGCCGGCCGCAGCCAGCAGCAGCGTGAGGGCCTCGACATCCGCATCGCCCAGCGGCTCGATGCGCGCGTCGGCGCCGAGCGAGGCGATCCTGCCCTTGACGTAGATCACCGCTTCATAGAGCGAATCGCCCAGCGCATCGCCCGCGTTGCCGCAGATCACCATGCGCCCGGCCTGCGCCATGAAGCCCGAGAAACTGCCGACCGAGCCGCCGACGACGATGTCGCCACCCTTCAGCGAGATGCCGCAGCGCAGACCGGCGTCGCCGTCCACCACCAGCAGCCCGCCATGCGCCGAAGCACCCGCGCTGTTCGACGCGAAGCCCTTCACGTGCACCGTGCCGCTCATCATGTTCTCGGCCACGCCGGTGCTGGCGCTGCCCTCGATCAGCACGCGGGCGTGCTGATTCATGCCGGCGGCGTAATAGCCCGCATGGCCGCGCACGATCACGTCCACCGGCGCGTTCAGGCCGACCGCGATGTTGTGGGCGCCGTCGGGGTTGAGGATCTCGACCTTTCGGCCTGCCAGCGTGTCGGCCGGTGCGTGCAGCCGCTGGTTGACCTCGCGCAGCGTGTCGCGCGACAGGTCGAAGCTCAGGTCCGCGCTCAGGTGGGAGCTCACAGCGTCCATACGTACATTTCCTCGGGAGCGGGTTCGAACACGTGCGCGTGCTTCACGTCGGGCAGGTGCGCGAGCGAGCGGAACTCGGACGCGATGGCGACGTAGTCGTCGGTCTCGGCCACCACGGCCGGCTTGCAGGCGAAGGGGTCGCGGATCAGCGCCAGCTCGGTCGATGTGCCCATCAGGAAGGTGTAGAAGCCATCGAGTGCCTCGAACCCCTTCTGCAGCGCCGTCGGCAGATCGTCGCCCTCGCGCAGACGCCATTCGAGAAAGCGGCAGGCGGCCTCGGTGTCGTTGTCGGTCTCGAACTTGATGCCGCGCGGCTCGAGCATGCGGCGCACGCCGTTCGGGTTCGACAGCGAACCGTTGTGCACGAGGCAGAAGTCCTCGCCCGCGGTGAACGGATGCGCGCGGTCCGGCGTCACCGCGGACTCGGTCGCCATGCGGGTGTGTCCCACCAGATGGCTGCCCTTCAGTTGGCCGAAGCCATAGCGCTGCGCCACTTGCGCCGGCGTGCCGATCTCCTTGAACAGATCGATGCTGCGGCCCGCCGACAGCTGATGCAGCTTCGGCGCGTGAGCCGTCAGCCACGCCTTCACCGGCGCCACGGCACCGTCGAAGGTCACGACGGCGTGGTTGCCCTTGGCGGCGGCGGACGCGTTCACCGCCAGGGCATCGTTCATGTCTTCGACCAGCCCGTTCCAGTGGAAGGCATCACCCTGTTCGGTCAGGCCCGAATACAGGCTGATCTTGCGCCGGCCTTCGGGTAGCGGTGGCGTGAACACGGCCATGCCCGCCGAGTCCGGGCCTCGATCGGTCATGCCGATCAGCATCGGCACCATCAGCTCGCCGAGCTGCCCTTGCAGCGTCGGCTTCTTCAACAACAGTCCCACGATTCCGCACATGGTCAGGATCCTTCAGAAGAACTCGAGGTAGTTGTTGATTTCCCAGTCCGAGACGTGGCGCATGTACTCGATCCACTCCAGGCGCTTGAGCTTCAGGAATTCGGCCGTCAACGGAGCCATCGCATCGGCGATCACGGGGTCGGCTTCGAGTGCGTCGAGCGCGGCGTTCAGGTTCTGCGGCAGCGTGCCGATGCCTGCTTCACGCAACTGCGCATCGCTCCAGTCATAGAGGTTGACGTTGCGCGGCTCGCCCGGATCGAGCTCGCGCGCGATGCCGTCGAGCCCGGCGGCGATCACCGCCGCGGTCGCCAGGTACGGGTTGCACGCCCCATCGGGCAGGCGCAGTTCGAGGCGGCCCTTCGGCACCCGGACCATCGTGGATCGGTTGTTGTCGCCGTAGCTGATGTACGCCGGTGCCCAGGTCGCGCCGGTCAGCGAGCGACCCACGACCAGGCGCTTGTACGAGTTGACCGTCGGTGCGCACAACGCGGTGATCGCGGGCGCGTGGGCCAGCAGGCCACCCAGAAAGTGGTACGCCAGCCGGGACAGATCGAGCCCGCGCGGATCGCTCTTGTCCTCGAACAGATTGCGCTGGCCGTCACCGATCGACAGGTGCATGTGCATGCCGTTGCCGGGCCGGTTGGCGAACGGCTTCGGCATGAACGAACAGATCAGACCCAGCTCGTTGGCGATTTCGCTGGCCGCCATCTTGAAGAAGATGAAGTGGTCGCACGAGGTCAGGCAGTCGGTGTACGTGTAGTTCAACTCGAACTGCCCGTTCGAATCTTCGTGGTCGATCTGGTAGACATCGATGCCGGTCGAACGCAATGCGTTCGAGAGCCTTTCGAGGAACACGCGGGTGCGCGACAAGCCCTTGTAGTCGTAGCAGGGCTTGGCCAGCGTGTCGCTCGAATCGCAGGGCTCGATCTGCCCGCCGACGCTGCGCTTGAGCAGCGAGAACTCGGGCTCCAGCCCGCTGAACAAGGTCCAGCGGTTGGCGGTGAGACGCTCGATCTGCCGGCGCAGCGCCACCCGGCTGTCGTACGGCCAGGGTTCGCCGTTGACATGGCCTTCGCAGACGATGCGCGCCAGACCCGGTTGCCACGGCACCAGCGAGATCGTTCGCAGGTCGCCCACCGCCAGGAAGTCGGGACCGTGCGGCTCGATGCCCACGCCCGAGATCGCGAAGCCGGCGAAACCGGCGCCATCGGTCAGCACGGTGTTCAGGTGGGCCACCGGCACCGACTTCGCCTTGGCGACGCCATGGATGTCGACGAACTGCGCGAGCACATAACTCACGTCCTGGCAGGTCAGGTGGGACTGAGCCGCTTCAAGCGTCTCGAAGCACAGACGCGACGGCAGGGTGGCGGCAGCCAGTGCAGCGGCGCCGGGCAGGACTTCAGCATTCATCGGGGGCTCCTGTGGGATGGGCAGAGAGACACGAACTGCATCAAGTTGCCGCGGTCGACGTGGGGTGTGAAGCTTAACGTCATGTTTCTCACCGTGCAATTAATATGCCCACAGAGAAACAAGAGGACGCCACCGAACTACACTGATCCGTTGCCGAAATTCGAAGGAATCCGACATGGATCGAGCCACCCTGCCCCCGCCTTCGTCACTCGAGGAGTCGGTCGGTTCCGCCATCCGCGAACTGCGTCAGCGGCACGGCCTGACCTTGGCTCAGGTGTCCGATCAGTCCGGCGTCAGTCGAGGCATGCTGTCGAAGATCGAGACCGGGCAGACGTCGGCCGGAATGGAAACGCTGGCGCGCATCGCACGCACCCTGGGCGTGTCCATGGCGATGCTGTTCAACAAGTACGACGCCACCGGGACGAGTGCCCAGCACGTCAAGAAGGGGCACGGCATGGAGGTGGTCCGCCGAGGCACCAGGAGCGGTCACACCTACCACCTGCTGGCCTACGACCAGGGCCCGGTGAAGCTGTTCGAGCCGTTCCTCATCACGATGGACGACGACTCGCAGCGTTACCCGACCTTCCATCACCCCGGCACCGAGTTCCTCTACATGCTTGACGGGAAGCTCGAATACCGGTGCGGTCAGCAGACCTACCTGCTCGAGCCGGGAGACTCGCTGAGCTTTCAGGGGACGGTGCCGCACGGTCCCGAGCGACTCGTCAAGTTTCCGATCCGCTTCCTGTCGGTCATCATCTACCCTCAGCCGGTGGAGTGAGGCGTCGCCGCATTCGTCGGGGGCCGCAACGTTCCGGCGGCGAACGAGCGGCTGCTCGATACGCGACGCCGAAACACCGTCTGCAGCAAGGCACGTCGGAGGCCTGACGTGAAGATGCCGAACAAGAACATCAATCAGATCGACACGTGGTACTGCTCATGAAACTCGCGACCTGTAACCTCAAAGTCCGTTTCACCTGACTTCACCAAGCTACACAGAACTTTTATAAGTGCCCGCTGCTACTGTATTTTTCTTGTCAATTAACTTCACGAAACTTCATTGCATCGCCTAGACTTTGTGTAGCTAGATGCGTAGCTAGATCGCCTAGCTACACAACCGCGAGGGCTGCACAGTGGCGAAGCAAGTCAACAAGCTGTCGGACCCAGAGATTCGGCGCTGGATCAAGGCCGGGGTTCCTGTCGCAAAGGCGGACGGCGACGGGCTGACGTTCACCCTGTCGGCAGCGGGCACGGCGGCATGGGTGCTGCGCTACCGCCACGGCGGCAAGGGGCGCGAATTGACGCTGGGGCAATACCCGGACGTTTCGCTGAAGCTGGCCCGGCAGCGGGCCGGCGATGCCCGCGCCGAAGTTCAAGCCGGGGTTGACGTGGCGCGCGAGCGGCAGCGGGTGAAGACCGAATTAGCGGCCGCCAAGAGCTTCAAGCAACTGGCCGCCGACTACATGGCGAAGGTGTTCCCGACGCTGGCCGCCAGCACAGTGAAGCAGCGCCGGCAGCATATCGACGGCGTGATCTGCCCCAAGCTGGGCAACCGGCCGGCGCGCGACGTGACCACCGCCGACGTGGTGTCGTTGATCGAGTCCGTGGGCCGCACCAAGACCGGCAACGTGGCCGAACTGGTCTTCACGGCGCTGTCGGAAATCTTCAAGCATGGGCTGGCCCGGCATGCCGTGATCGTGAATCCCTGCGCTGGCGTGTCCGTGGCCGCGATCTGTGGCAAGACCGAACCACGCCGGCAGCGGCTGAAGTTGACAGAAGCCGAACTGCGCGCGGTGCTGCCCGCGCTGCCCACCATCGGCGCCGACAACGCGATGGCCGTGAAGCTGCTGCTGCTGACCTGCACCCGCATCGGCGAACTGGCGAAAGCCGAGTGGGCGCATGTGGACTTCAACCGGGCCGAATGGTTTGTGCCCGACGCCAATTCCAAGACCGGAAAGGGCTTCACCGTGCCGTTGACGCCGGCTGCGCTGGCGTGCTTCACGGCGCTGCAACCGCTGGCCTGCGGTTCGCGGTTTGTGCTGCCAGCGCGTCAGACCCGGCGCACCCGCAACCACGGCGGCGCGGAAGTGCCGTTCGAGCAACGCACGCTGAATGCCATGCTGCACAAGCTGTGCGACGCGCTGGGCGACAAGGTGCGGCGCTTCACACCGCACGACCTGCGATCCACCGCGCGCAGTCACCTGGCCGCGCTGGGCGTCAACGTGATCGTGGCCGAACGCTGCCTGAATCACTCGCTAGGTGGCTTGATGGGCGTCTATGACCAACACGACTACATGACCGAACGTCGGGCGGCGCTGGAAACGTGGACGTCGTTCGTGCTGGCCTGCGAGGTCGGTGAACCATGGCACCAGAACAACGTGATCCCGATTCGGGCCGCTGCATGATGAGAGGAAGAAGATATGCGAATGAATTGCTTACTGGTGGTCTGTCTGCTTCCTTTGATAGTGGCCTGTGACTCGCAAGATTGGGAGGCTGCGGGATACCAGGACGGTTACGCAGCCACGATCAACACCGCCTGCGGATTCCGAGCAACGATGGTTCACGGGAAGTTCGACAACGCGGCTTATGCGAAGGGCTACAGCGGTGGCGCGCAGGCCGGCGCTACGGCAATGGCACAACAAGGCTGTGACCGACTGAAGTAGAAAAGTAACGCCAAGTGCAGCCCTATGCCGATCGTCAACGGCGAAAACCGGTTCGCTTTCACCGGATGGCATGGCACCCGACCAAAGGGCTTACGAGGGGATGTGCAATGGATTTCACTGCCTTTGATTTTCGCGACGACTTCAATCTTCATGAGATCGCGTCGCTTTGCATCGGCCGTGATCCGGCGCTTGCCGCGCCCTTTGACAACGATCCAGCGAAAACTGCATATCGGGAGATCATTTCGGCCGCAGCAGCATCGGCCGTCATGGCGAGCGCAGAGTGCGCTCGGGCGCACTTTGATGGGCGCGGCTACCCAAGCCTTTACCCCGAACTGCTGTATCCCGCATGGGCCCTCGAGCGCACTCCGAACGCGGACGGTGAGCCCGCTTGGACGGAAGTCGGAAAGGACCGCTGGCCTGAGGAAGGTTTCGATCCTCCAGACAAGACGGAATGGAAATTTGATCGGCGGACAGTGGCGAGCTGGCTTTCCAGTCGCGCCTTCAAGCCTTCCTATGACTTCAGTCGGCGGGGCGGGGTGGTGCTGCGCGCCGATGACGACTCGTTGACGAAGCCCCACGCCCGAGCCGAGGCCACTTATCTGACGATCATCGGCGCCCTGCTGGAGCTGGTACGCACCCCTCGCCCAGGCCGAGACAGTGACGCGGCCGTAATCCGCGAATTGATCGAAAACTACAGCGACAAGCCGGGCATTTCCAAAACTACGCTGGAAGCGAAGTTTGCCGAAGCGCGGCGCCGGTTGAATTCGACCTAACGCCCCGGCTGGGGTAGTCGCTACCCCTGTTAGGGTGCTCGATGGCGGGCTGATCCATATTGTTCGTGTCGTTCCTTCACCCCGTATCACAAGGTACGACGACATGACAAAAGACCCCCGCCCCTTCGGCGAACTGCCCGCAACGGGCTACGTTCGCCAGTCCCAACTGATCCCCGCCCCGGTGCCGTTTTCGTCGGCGACGCTGTGGCGCCGGGTGAAGGCCGGGACGTTCCCCAAGCCGGTGAAGCTGTCCGAGCGTGTGACCGCCTGGCGCGTGGAAGACGTGCGCCAGTGGCTTGACGCCCAGGCCGCGCGGTGAGGCCAGCATGGATGCCCAAGAACACGGCACTGTGCCGGGCCTGGCCGCGCCTGAGCTGGCCCACCACGATCATGTTGACCTGGCATCGCTGGGCACCGCTGCTACGCATGCTGTGGTGACGCCCACCAGTAAAAAGGCCCCCGACGCGGCAAACGTCGGCGGCCCGGTGCAGACAGAAACGCAGTGTTTGATTTTCGAGGAACCCGCCGACGACGGCAAGCGGTTCGCCACGCTGCGGGCGCACCTGGCGCTGAAGGGCTACAGCCTGCTCCGCACGGCGGCCAGCGATGGGCCGGTGTGCTTCTACGTCACCCGCTGGGGCATGGCGCGCGAGCTGCGCGACCTGGCGGCCGTGGCGCGGTTTCTCGATCAAGTGGGGGGTGCCTATGCGTGAGGCCGCCGACAACTTCCGCGTGGCGATCCTGGCCGCGCTGGGCCATGCCCCCGAGCTGATCGAGCCCGGCCGTATCCATCGCTTCGGCACATCGGCCCGCGCCAGCGACAAGGCCGGATGGTGCCAACTGTTCGAGGATGGCCGGGCCGGTGTCTTCGGCGACTTCCGCAGCGGCATGTCATCGGTGTGGACCGCGCAGCGGCGCGAGTTGATGACGCCGGCCGAACGCGCCGACATGGCCCGGCGGCTGACCCAAGCCAAGGCGCAGCGCGACGCCCAGCAGCGCCAGCGGCAGGCCGATAACGCGCAGCGCAACGCGGCGCTGTGGGCGAACACCATGCCGGTGTCGGACGGCGACCCGGTGTCTCTGTACCTGCGACGGCGCGGGCTGGCTGGGCCGGTGCCCGAGCATCTGCACCTGCACCCGCGCCTGACCTATTGGGACGGCGGCGACCGTGGCACCTGGCCGGCGATGATCGCCCCGCTGATCCGACCCGATGGTGTGGTGCTGGCCCTGCACCGCACCTACCTGACGGCGGACGGCAATAAGGCCCCGGTGCCCACCGTCAAGAAACTGACCGGCGCGGCCGGGCCGCTGGCCGGCGCGTGCATCCCGTTGCATGACCCGCAGCAGGGTGTCATCGGCATCGCTGAAGGGATCGAGACTGCCCAGGCGGCGCACCTGGCGTCAGGCTTGCCCACCGTGGCCGCCTACTGCGCGGGCAACCTGGCCGCCTACACCTGGCCGCCTGGCGTCAAGCGCATCGTGGTGTTCGCCGACGCCGATCCGGCCGGCGCTGCTGCGGCGCAGAGCCTGAAGGCGCGGACCATGCGCGCGGGCCTGAGCGTGGCCGTGATGACGCCCACCACGCCGGGCGCCGACTGGTGCGACGTGTGGGCACAGCGCGCGGCCGTGGGCGTGGCGTCAGCGGAGGTCGCAGCATGAATGCCTTGCTGAACGACCTGGCGCTGATCGAGGCAGCGGCCGACCCCGAGGTGTTGGACGCGGTGCAGCAGCAAGACGCCGATAAGACCACCACCGACGCCGACGCGCTGGCGCTGGCCGCCGAAGCCGGCGACGTGGGCGCACCGTTCGAGCCGGCGGCGCTGGCAACGCTGCGCGACCTGCGGGCGCAAGACTTCGCGGGCTGGGTGCGGCTGCGCATCCGTCTGAAGCGGGCCGGGGTCGGCGTCACCGAACTGGACAAGCAACTGCAACATGGGGATGGCGCACCGCCCGACGACGACGAAACCGTCGCGGACAAGCTGATCGCCCTGGCGCGCAGTCAATGCCAGTTCCTGCACGACGCGCAGCGCGAACCCTATGCCGTGTTCGAGGCGGCCGGTGCACGTCAGGTGCATGGCGTGCTTTCGAGCGGCTTCAGCGACTACCTGAGCCACGCCTACTACACCCAGCACGACCGGGCGCCGACCGAAACGTCGCTGAAGGTGGCGCTGGCGACGCTGCGCGGGCAGGCGCAGTTCGAGGGCGAAGCCTGCGAGGTGTTCACCCGCATCGCCAAGACCGAGGCGGGCTACTGGCTTGACCTGTGCAACGACGCCTGGCAGTGCGTGCAGGTGACGGCGACGGGCTGGGCTGTGGTAGCCGGCGCGGGCGCCCCGCTGTTCACCCGCAGCGCATCCATGCGACCGTTGCCAGTGCCCGAGCGTGGCGGCACGCTGGATGCGCTGTGGCCGCTGGTCAACGTCCCCGAGGCCGACCGCCTGATGGTGCTGGCCTGGATGTTGGAATGCCTGCGGGCCGATACCCCGCATGTGGTGCTGGAACTGGTGGGCGAGCAAGGCAGCGCCAAGAGTTCGACACAGCGGGCGCTGCGGCGGCTGCTCGACCCGAATCAGGCCGACCTGCGGGCCGCGCCGAAGTCCGTGGAAGACGTGTGGATCGCGGCGCGCAACTCGCACATGGTGAGCCTGGAAAACCTGAGCCACCTGCACCCGCAATATCAGGACGCGCTGTGCGTGCTGGCGACGGGCGGCGGCTATTCGGCCCGAACGCTCTACACGAACGCCGAAGAAACCATCATCGAACTGCGCAAGCCCATCGTGCTGAACGGAATCAGCGTGATCGTGACGGCGCAAGACCTGTTGGACCGCTGCCTGCATATCGACCTGCCGACCATCCATAGCCGCGAGCTGGCCGGCGACATGGAAGCGCGGTTTGAGGCGGCACAGCCCGCGCTGCTGGGCGCGCTGTTGGACCTGTTCGTCAAGGTGCTGGCGATGCTGCCGAGCGTGTCGATTGCGCCCGAGCATCGGCCCCGCATGGCCGACTTCGCGGCGCTGGGTGAAGCGGTGTTCAGGGTTGACGGCAAGCCGACCGGCGCTTTCCTGGCCCGGTACAGCGACATGCGCAAGGACGGCGTGCTGCGCACCATCGACGCATCGCCTGTCGGTGCGGCGCTGGCCGCGTACCTGGCGGACGTGGCCGGCGGCTTCAACGGCACGCTGTCGGAACTACTTGACCGCCTGGACCGATACCGGCCGCACGGCGAAGCCTGGCCGCGATCCCCGAAGGGGCTGGGAGATGCGCTGCGGCGGCTGGCACCCGCGCTGCGGCTGATCGGGTTCGAGTGCAAGAACCTGCCCAAGATCGGCGGCGTGATCCGGTGGCATATTCTTTCCAAGCCTGAGCCGGCAGACCTATGTCCTGCAAGTCCTGCAAGTCCTGCCCGGCCGGCGACCGCCACGCCCAGGCCGGCAGGATCGAGCGCAGCAGCAGGACATGCAGGACATTCAGGACGTGGTGTCGCTGGTCAGGTGCCGGGAAAAGGTATGCCCCCGCCCCGCGACGCCGGGCAGGCCGACGACGGCGAGGTCTTCTGATGGGTGCGCCCGAGCTGCTGCACCACCTGCGCGGCGCTGGCCTGGTGCTGACGTTGACGCCGGCCGGTGGGCTGCACGTCGCACCGCGCACCGCGCTGACCGACGACCACCGCGCGGCGATCCGCACAGAACGCGATGCGCTGGTGCTGGCGCTGCAAGCCGAGGCCGAACAACCACCACCGCCAAGGCGCAGCGGCAACCCGTTGATGACGCCAGAGCAAGGCGACGAATGCCACACTGGCGGCTGGGACGATGCCGAGATTGACGCCTTCACTTCAAGTCAGGCGCGGTTCACCCGCATGCGCCGGGCGGCCCACGCTGACCACCTGGCCGAGCGGCTGACGCTGCGCGACCGCCAGCACGACGACCGCCGTCTGTGCCTGGAATGCGTGGCGCTGGCCGACAACCGGCGCTGTCTGGTGGCGGCGCGTGGCCGCCTGGCCGGTGCTGACCGGCGGCTTGAGCCGGTGCCGACCATCCTTCAGCGGTGCCCAGGCTTCACGCTG
The DNA here is from genome assembly GCA_030271615.1 of Pseudomonadota bacterium. GTDB lineage: Bacteria > Pseudomonadota > Gammaproteobacteria > Burkholderiales > Burkholderiaceae_C > PBB1. Next base: position 7,572 of record JARXKP010000016.1, on the reverse strand, counting down.
GCGCCGGGCTTGCGCTGATCCGATCAACCACGAGGTGAGACATGGCACGAAGGAAGCAAACCGCAGAGCTGATCCGGGGCCACGCTGCGCACCGTCGCACCGAAGGCGACTACATGGGCGTGCTGTTGGACGCGGTGACGCTGGAAGACTGGCGCGACGTGGTGAACAACGCCAAGACGGCGGCGAAGGCTGGCGACCCCCAGGCGCGGGCCTGGCTGGCGCAGTACCTGATGGGCCGACCTGAGGGCAAGGCACCCACCCCGTTGACCGTAGTCGTGCAGCAACTGAACGGCGCCGATCCGCTGGTGGACAAGCTGGCGCGACCGCTGATCGACCGCCAGAAGTACCCCAGCCTGCACGCCGATGACGGGTGGCAGGCGCAGATTCGGGCGCTGGTGGCCGCTGAACTGGCGGAAAAGGTGCGCATGCCCGAAACCATTGAAAGCCTAGCAACGGCGCGGCTTACAGACGAATCGGGCGGCTGACAGGTTTCGGAACCTGACTGATGATTTCGGAAAATCCTTGAGAGGTGGCGTACGGGTGGATTCGGCAGCGGCAGGCGCGGCGGCAACGACTGCACCGACGACATGCGGACAATCGACGTGCGCAAGCTGCAACGGCAGCGGCTGCTGAAGCCCGGCAACTCGCTGTCGTGGGCTTGGTCCCGCAACGGCGAGACAACCGCGACGATCAACCTCGTGATGGGCGCGGACCGCGTGACCCTGGACTACCGGCAGCGCGAACGCGGCGGCGACTGGCGACCGATGAACTACCCGGTGCGGCTGGCCTGGACGGGCTGCAACTTCGGCGGCCGGCGCGTGTGGTGGCTGTGCCCTGCTGCGGGCTGCGGCCGGCGCGTGGCCGTGCTTTTTGGCGGAGCAGTGTTCGCGTGCCGACACTGCCACAGCCTGGCCTACCGAAGCCAGCGCGAGGCTGACCACGACCGCGCGTCGCGTCGGGCAGATGCGATCCGGCGGCGGCTTGGCTGGGAGCCGGGCATCCTGAACGGCAACGGCCTGAAGCCGAAGGGGATGCACTGGCGCACGTTCGAGCGACTGCAAGCCAGCCATGACTTCGACGTCAATGCGGCGCTGGCGGGTATGGCGGCAAAGCTGGGCCTGCTACGCGAGCAGCTGGAAGGGATCGACTTCCCCCATAGATGAGGCATCCCATTTTGGAATCTGGGCGTGCGTTGGCTGAAGCTGCGCGAGCTGTCGCGCCTGATGAACGCCGAGATCCGGGCGGCGCGGGATCGGGTGGAGCAGATCAGGTCGTAGGTACTGCCGGCTTGCGTCTGCGCATGACCACAACGCCTAGCAGGGCTGCGCTAACGAGCGTGATAGTAGAAGGTTCTGGAACATCGCCACCCTGAATGGGCGTCATCATCCAGTTTCCCGGCGCGGCCGGCGAAAGGGCGTTGTAGTCCCAAGGACGCCCAAAGTCTCCATCGACTGCTGAATACAGCAGTGACTGATCGAAGGCGGTCAGTGTTCCCGGCACGGGCTGCGGGGAATTCATCGTTCGTAGGTGAATGTCGTCCTGCAACCAATAGGCGCAACTGCTATCACAAGTGGCATCGTTATACGTCGATATGTATATGTCCCACTCTGTGATGGCTCCAACAGAATCTGTCGCAAAGAGGAAGACTTGAGATAGGTTTGGAGGCGGTGCCGATGACGAAAAGCTGTGGACGCCATCGGAGATCGTCCAAGACGATGCGCCACCCAGGCTATAGGCGCGGTTCGCCTCAAGGATCGCGGTCATCTGAAAAGTCAGCACGCTCAACTCAGGTGGCGCGGTGCCAACCGTTGCTCCACCGCTGATGCTGCCGGTCCCCGGCGCTGTGGAGAGAGCCAACGCTCCCTTGTAGGTATAGAGAACAGCACCTGCGAATGCGTCGCCAGAAACGAGTGCTCCGGCAACCGTCACTGCTGCTGCGACTGCAAACAGTGTCTTCTGTCGACGAGTCTCCATGTCGCGCTCCCAATTCTTCAAACGCCAATTGTGTTCCCGCCCCGTGAACACTTCGCCCCCTGGATTGCAGGTAGTCGCCGTGCAGAGGGCACCAGACAGCGGACACTTGATACCCTGGACAGGGCACACTCAACTTCGCCGCACAGCACCGTCGAGTTGGACTGGATCTGCACGAATTGGTCGAACAACAACGGGGTGAGGGACGCGCTACCTGCAACTGCTGATCGCTGCCTTGGTGCTCGCGGCTGGACCGGTGCTGGCTGGGCCGTTTGAGTCGAGGGCCGCATCTTGGGGGTGACGGACGGCGACACCATCACGCTGTTGGACGTCGACAACCGCCAGCACAAGATCCGCCTGGACGGGATCGACGCAACTGAAAGCAGGCTGCCGTTCGGGCGAGCGGTGCCGCTGTAGGGAAAGGGAATCGCAAACATTTGAACTCCCGACAGCCCTGACCGCACCTGAGTCCAAGCAGATACTTTTTCCTCCTAAGAAGATAGTCAAACGGCCGACCCGAGGGATGAGCGGAAACTTTGGGCCCTTGGGTCGGACACCGATCCCGTACCCCACCTTTGCTACCGTGGGTCAAAAAAGCTAACTCCAGCTGTAGGAGTCGCGCGCGCGTCTTGAGGCGTGGCGAGCACAATTAGGTGACGCGGTGATATTTTGTGTAGCTAGATGCGTAGCTTGTCTTCTTACAAATATACTAACTCATTGATTTTAAAAGTGTTTTTATAAAAATGAGAATTGCGACCTGGAACGTCAACTCCCTCACCGTGCGCCTGCCCCAGGTGCTGGATTGGCTGGCCGCGCATCAGCCCGATGCGCTGTGCCTGCAGGAAACGAAACTCACCGATGACAAGTTCCCGCACACCGAGCTGGCGGCGGCCGGCTACCAGTCGCAGTGGTTCGGGCAGAAGACGTACAACGGCGTCGCGCTGATCACGCGCGCGCCGGTCGATGCCGTGGCGAAGAACATTCCCGGCTACGCCGATGAACAGTCGCGCGTGATCGCCGGCACGCTGAACGGCGTGCGCCTGATCGGCGCCTACTTCCCGAACGGGCAGGCGCCCGACAGCGACAAGTTCCAGTACAAGATGGCGTGGCTCGAAGGCCTGCAGGCGTGGATCAACGAGGAGTTGAAGTCGCATGCCAGGCTGGTGCTGGTCGGCGACTACAACATCGCGCCGGAAGACCAGGATGTCTTCGACCCGGTCGCCTGGGCCGGGCAGATCCTCTGCACGCCCGAAGAGCGCGCCCACTTTCAGCGTCTGCTCTCGCTCGGCCTGCACGACGCATTCCGGCTCTTCGAACAGCCGGCCAAGAGCTGGAGCTGGTGGGATTACCGCAACCTGGCGTTTCGCAAGAACCAGGGGCTGCGCATCGACCACATCCTGGTCAGCGACGCGCTCAAGTCAGCGGTCACCGCCTGCTCGATCGACAAGCTGCCGCGCAAGAACGAACGGCCCAGCGATCACGCGCCGGTGTGGGTCACCCTGGACACGCCGGGCTGAGCCGACCGAGTGCCGCACGGGCTCAGTCGTCGAGCCCCAGTTCCTGGATCTTGCGCGTGATGGTGTTGCGGCCGATGCCCAGTTTCTGCGCGGCCTCGATGCGACGACCCCGGGTCATGTCGAGGGCGGTGTGTATCAGTTGAGCCTCGAATTTTCGGGTCAGCGTGTCCCACACCTCGGGCTCGCCCGCCAGCAGCAGACTGCGCGATTCGCGTTCCAGGTCGGCCAGCCAGCGCGACGGCACGGCGGCGACTTGGGCGGTCGACAGCAGTTCACCCGGAAGATCGAGCGGCATCGGTGGCGACGCCGTGACCGCAGTGACCACCGGCTCGACCACCGCCGCGGGAGGCAACGGTGCACTGACGGCAGCGGGCACCGATGCGGCGATGATCGGCGCCACCGGTGAAACAGCAGCCGGCGTGATCGATTGCAGCTCGGGCGGCAGGTCCTTGGGTTCGATCGTCTGCGCAGGGGCCATCACGGTGAGCCAGTGGCAGATGTTCTCGAGCTGACGTACGTTGCCCGGAAAATCGAAATGCATCATCTGCGACAGCGACGCGTCGGTGATCCGCTTGGCCTCGACACCCAATTCCTTGGCGCTCTTCTGAAGGAAGAATCGCGCCAGCGACGGCACGTCCTCCTGCCGCTCTCGCAGCGCCGGCAATCGCAGTCGGATCACGTTCAGGCGATGGAACAGGTCTTCGCGGAAGACGCCCTGCTTGACCCGGTCCTCGAGGTTCTGGTGCGTTGCGGCGATCACGCGCACATTGCTGCGCATCGGGTTGTGGCCACCGACGCGATAGAACTGTCCGTCGCTCAGCACGCGCAGCAGCCGCGTCTGCAGGTCGAACGGCATGTCGCCGATCTCGTCGAGAAACAAGGTGCCGCCATCGGCCTGCTCGAAGCGGCCGCGACGCGTGGTCTGCGCGCCGGTGAAGGCGCCGCGCTCGTGACCGAAGAGTTCGCTCTCGAGCAGGTCCTTCGGGATCGCAGCGGTGTTGATGGCGACGAACGGACCGGTCGCGCGCGGACTGTGCTTGTGCAGCGCGTGCGCCACCAGTTCCTTGCCCGACCCGGATTCGCCCGTGATGAGCACGGTGACGATGCTCTGACTCAAGCGACCGATGGCACGAAACACATCCTGCATCGCCGGAGCCTGGCCGAGCATCTCGGGCATCTCGGCCAGGCGCTCGTCACGCACGGACTCGCGCATGCTCTCCTCGAGGGCGCGCCGGATCAGCTCGACTGCTTTCGGAACATCGAAAGGCTTGGGCAGGTACTCGAAAGCGCCACCCTGGAATGCGCTCACGGCGCTGTCGAGGTCGGAGTAGGCGGTCATGATGATGACCTGCAGTTCCGGGTGCTTCTGCTTGACCTTGGCCAGCAGATCGATGCCCGAGCCGCCGGGCATGCGGATGTCCGACACCAGCACCTGCGGCACATCGTCTTCGAGTGCGATCAGCACATCACGCGGGTTGGTGAAGCTGCGTACCGCGAGATCTTCGCGTGCCAACGCCTTTTCCAGCACGAAGCGGATGGATTGGTCGTCGTCAACAATCCAGATGGGTTTCATTCACTGCCTCTTCAATGGAAGACACCGACGCGCTGCGGTGCACGGGAAGCTCAGGGCAGCGGAATCACGATCTTGAATCGGGTCTTGCCGGGTTCGCTTTCGCACTCGATCGTTCCCTGATGCTGTTGCACGAATGTCTGCGCCAGCGTCAACCCCAGTCCTGAACCACCTTCACGCCCCGACACCAGGGGATAGAAGATTCGATCGCGGATGGATTCCGGAATGCCCGGGCCGTTGTCTTGAATATGCAATTCCAGTGCCAGTCGGTAGCGTTGCTTCCCAAGGGTGACCTGACGAGCGATGCGTGTGCGCAGGATGATCTGTGCGTCACCGATGGCGATCTGTTCGGCCAGCGCCTGAGCCGCGTTGTGCCCGATGTTCAGCACCGCCTGAATCAGCTGTTCCCGATCACCGCGAAAGTCCGGGATCGAGGTGTCGTAGTCGCGTTCGACCTGCAGCCCGCGCGGAAACTCGGCGAGGATCAATGAACGCACGCGCTCGCAGACCTCGTGGATGTTGACGTCGGCCACCACATGCGGCTTGCGGTGCGGCGCCAGCAACCTGTCGACCAGCGCCTGCAATCGGTCGGCTTCCTGAATGATGACCTGCGTGTATTCGGTCAACTCGCGAGACTGGACCTCCATTTCCAGCAGCTGCGCCGCACCACGGATGCCACCGAGCGGGTTCTTGATCTCGTGGGCCAGATTGCGGATCAATTCCTTGTTGGCGCGGGCTTGTCCGAGGGCTCGCTCTTCGCGATCCTGCCGAGTCTGCTGCTCGATCTCGACCAGCTCGATCAGCACGTCCTGGGTGCCGTCCATCTGGTTGACGATCACATGCACCGGCAGCGGTTCGCCGTGAGCCGATACCGGGCGTCGCAGCAGGGCCTCGAAGCGGCTGGTCGAAAAATCGTTGCGCACGACGGCCGCCACGGTGTCGCGCACGATCTGGGCGTCGACGAACCAATCGAACAGCGAATCGCGCAACACGCTGCGACTCGACCAACCCAGCACGTGGCCGAACGACGCATTGGCGAAGACGCAGTGTCCGTTGGATCGCACCACCGCCACCATCGTGGCGAGGTGGTCGAACGCGGCATAGGGCGAGGATGCGGTTGCCATGGTCATGCGCGGTGGAGGCGATCACGCGACGCCATCACGAGGCCGCCCATCACGGGAGCTTCGACAGCTCGCGCTTCAACGCGGCGATATCGCTTTCCTTGCGTGCGATGCCGGACTTCAGATCGGTGACCCGGTCCAGATACTTCTGGTAATTGCGCTCGTCACCGCGCCGCTCCGGTTCACCCTTGTTGTATTCGGCCTGCAACTCGGCCAGACGCGCCTCTTCGCGGTGCAGTTCGGCCTCGAGGATGCGGCGCGCATCGCTGTCACGGGCGCGCTGTTCACCCGGGTCGATGCGGGTGTCCGACGGACGCGGGGATGAGGCAGACGTGGCGCCACTCGCCGATCCATTCGCCCGCTTGGGCGCCGCAATCACGGTGATCGGAGCGCCTTCCAGCGTGCGGCATCCCTTGTCCTTGGCTTCCTTCGCGCTGATGGCATCGGTGTACAGCACCGGATTGCCGGGGCACCGGAAAACCGGCGCATCGCCCTGGGCGTGTGCGGCCGACACCGAGAACACCAGGCTTGCCGCAACCAGCCACCACCTGCCAACCCAACCGCTGCGCAAAGACATCATCCGATGACCCTCTTTCGAAACACCCACTTCGACAGGCGGGACGCATCACGCGCACCGCTTTGAATCAGATCGGATTGTCGAGCACGCCCGAAATTCCCCATGCAACGGAAAAGGGACGGCTTTCGCCGTCCCTTTTCAGGCGAAACCAGCGTCAGAGGCTGTAGTACATGTCGAACTCGACCGGATGAGTGGCCATGCGGAAACGGGTCACTTCCTGCATCTTCAGATCGATGTAGGCGTCGATGTACGAATCGGTGAACACACCGCCCTTGGTCAGGAAAGCGCGATCCTTGTCGAGGTACTCCAGCGCCTGATCGAGGCTGTGGCACACGGTCGGAATCAGCTTGTCCTCTTCGGGCGGCAGGTGATACAGATCCTTCGTGGCGGCTTCACCAGGATGAATCTTGTTCTCGACGCCGTCGAGACCCGCCATCAGCAAGGCGGCGAAACCGAGGTACGGGTTCATCAGCGGATCCGGGAAGCGAGCCTCGACGCGACGGCCTTTCGGATTCGCCACGTAAGGAATGCGGATCGATGCCGAACGATTCTTCGCGGAATAGGCCAGCTTCACAGGCGCTTCAAAGCCGGGAACCAGCCGCTTGTAGCTGTTGGTGCCCGGATTGGTGATCGCATTCAGTGCGCGGGCATGCTTGATGACGCCACCGATGTAGTACAGCGCGAAATCGGACAGACCGGCGTAGCCATCACCGGCAAACAGGTTCTTGCCGTCTTTCCAGACCGACTGGTGCACGTGCATTCCCGAGCCGTTGTCGCCGACGATCGGCTTCGGCATGAACGTCGCTGTCTTGCCGT
>JARXKP010000257.1 GCA_030271615.1 Pseudomonadota bacterium | reverse complement strand
CTTCACGCGTCGAGATGAAGTCGAGCATGGAAGAGCTGATCCACCACTTCAAGCTTTTCACCGAAGGCTTCCATGTGCCCGAAGGCGAGGCGTATGCGGCGGTGGAGCACCCGAAGGGCGAGTTCGGCATCTACATCGTCAGCGATGGAGCCAACAAGCCATACCGGTTGAAGATCCGTGCGCCGGGATTCGCCCATCTCGCCGCGCTCGATGAAATGGCGCGCGGGCACATGATCGCCGACGCTGTAGCTGTCATCGGCACGATGGACATTGTTTTCGGAGAGATCGACCGGTGAGCGAGACCGCCAATTTCCCCCCAGCCACGCTTGAGCGCTTTGCGCGCGAAGTGGGCAAATATCCAGCCGATCAGAAGCAGTCTGCGGTGATGGCGTGTCTCGCCATCGTTCAGCAGGAGCAAGGTTACGTTTCCGCCGACAGCGAGAATGGCATCGCCGCGTACCTCGGCATGCCACCGATCGCTGTGCACGAAGTCACGACCTTCTACAACATGTACAACCAGCGCCCGCTGGGGCGCTACAAGATCAACGTCTGCACCAACCTGCCTTGCCAGCTGCGCGAGGGACAGGATGCGCTGGAGCACCTCTGCCGACGTCTCGGGGTAGAAGAGGGTGAGACCACAGCAGACGGCCTGATCACGATACAGAAGAGCGAGTGTCTCGGAGCCTGCGCCGACTCACCGGTTCTGCTGGTCAACGACCGTCAGATGTGCAGTTTCATGACTCACGAGCGGCTCGACGCGCTAGTGTCCGTCCTCAAGTCGCAAACCGACTCGTCCCGCTAAGCAGTCCAGGGGCCTTTCATGCTCGATCTCTCCCAATTTCATGCGGATGGTGCGGCGACCTGTTTCCACGGCCGACACATCGGCGCCCAAATCTATGCGGACTTGAATGGACGCAACTGGGGTCTTGCCGACTATGTCGCACGCGGAGGCTACCAAGCGCTGCGCAAGATCCTTGGCCTGGATGGCGGCGAGGGTATGACCGTCGATCAAGTCATTGCCGAAGTCAAGACTTCGGGCCTGCGCGGGCGCGGTGGTGCGGGATTTCCGACCGGCCTGAAGTGGAGCTTCATGCCGCGCATGTATCCCGGCAACAAGTATCTGGTATGCAATTCGGACGAAGGTGAGCCCGGCACCTGCAAGGACCGCGACATCCTGATGTTCAACCCGCACATCGTCGTTGAAGGCATGGCCATCGCTGCCTATGCGATGGGTATCAGCACCGGCTACAACTACATTCACGGTGAAATCTTCGACGCCTACGAGCGTTTCGAAGAGGCGCTCGAGCAAGCCCGTGCGGCCGGTTATCTCGGCGACAAGATACTCGGTTCGAGCTTCAATTTCCAATTACATGCGGCACACGGTTTCGGTGCCTACATCTGCGGCGAAGAAACCGCCTTGCTGGAATCGCTCGAAGGCAAGAAGGGTCAGCCGCGCTTCAAGCCGCCGTTCCCAGCCAGCTACGGTCTGTATGGCAAGCCGACGACAATCAACAACACCGAGACCTTTGCGGCGGTGCCATGGATCATCCGCAATGGCGGCCAGCCTTACCTCGAGGTCGGCAAGCCCAACAACGGTGGCACCAAGATCTATTCGGTGTCGGGCGATGTGGAAATGCCCGGGAATTTCGAGGTGCCCCTCGGCACCCCATTCCCGGTGCTGCTCGAACTGGCTGGCGGTGTACGAAAAGGGCGAAAGCTCAAGGCCGTGATTCCAGGCGGGTCGTCTGCGCCGGTGTTGCCGGCCTCGACGATGATGGATGTAACAATGGATTACGACAGCATTGCCAAGGCCGGATCGATGCTGGGTTCAGGCGCTGTCATCGTGCTGGACGACAGTCGATGCATGGTCAAGAGCCTGCTGCGCCTGAGTTATTTCTACGCCCACGAAAGCTGCGGTCAGTGCACGCCATGCCGCGAAGGCACCGGCTGGCTGCACCGCATGGTCGACCGCATTGAGCACGGCCACGGCAAGATGGAAGACATCGAATTGCTGAACTCGGTGGCCGACAACATCCAGGGCCGCACCATCTGTGCGCTCGGCGATGCTGCCGCTATGCCGGTGCGCGCGATGATCAAGCATTTCCGCGAAGAATTCGTCCATCACGTCGAGCACAAGACTTGCCTTGTGCCGGCCTACGTCTGATTTGACGAACCGCACAGCAGCGCCATGATTGAAATCCAGCTTGATGGTCAGAAGGTCGAGATTGCCGAAGGCAGCATGGTGATGCATGCCGCCGACAAGGCCGGCACCTACATTCCGCACTTCTGCTATCACAAAAAACTGAGTATCGCGGCCAACTGTCGCATGTGTCTGGTCGACGTCGAGAAAGCGCCGAAGCCGATGCCGGCCTGCGCAACGCCAGTGACGCAAGGCATGATCGTGCGCACCAAGAGCGCGAAGGCCTTGCAGGCGCAGCAATCGGTGATGGAGTTCCTGCTCATCAATCACCCGCTCGACTGTCCCATCTGCGACCAGGGCGGCGAATGCCAGTTGCAGGATCTGGCAGTCGGTTACGGCGCATCGACTTCGCGCTACCACGAGGAAAAGCGCGTCGTCTTCCACAAGGACGTCGGCCCGCTGATCTCGATGCAGGAGATGAGCCGCTGCATCCACTGCACCCGCTGCGTACGCTTCGGTCAAGAGGTCGCCGGTGTGATGGAACTGGGCATGATCCATCGCGGTGAACATTCCGAGATCACCACCGTGGTCGGTGACACCATTGACTCCGAGCTGTCGGGCAACATGATCGATGTCTGCCCGGTCGGCGCACTCACCAGCAAGCCGTTCCGCTACAGCGCGCGTACTTGGGAGCTCTCGCGTCGCAAGTCGGTCTCACCGCATGACAGCACCGGTGCCAACCTGATCGTTCAGGTCAAGTCCGGCAAGGTGATGCGTGTCGTGCCGCTGGAAAACGAAGACGTCAACGAATGCTGGATCGCCGACCGTGATCGCTTTTCGTACGAGGCCGTCAACAGTGAACAACGTCTGACCACGCCGATGATCAAGCAGGGTGGCGACTGGAAATCGGTCGATTGGACGACAGCACTGCAGTACGTCGCGAATGGATTGGCGCAGATCAAGGCTGATCACGGGGCGCAGCACATCGGCGCTTTGGGCTCGGCACACAGCACGTTGGAAGAATTGCACTTGCTCGCGAAGCTGGTGCGCGGGCTGGGCAGCGACAACATCGACTATCGCCTGCGACAAGCTGACTTCTCGATCGCCAGCGGCAGTGGTGCCGATGCTCCGGTGCGCTGGCTGGGTGTGCCGATCGCATCGCTGTCCAATCTGCAGCGCGTGCTGGTCGTCGGTTCGTTTCTGCGCAAGGACCATCCGCTGTTCGCCCAGCGTCTGCGCCAGGCGGCTCGCAAGGGTGCACGCATCCACAGCCTGCACGCGGTACACGACGACTGGTTGATCCCTCTGAAGTCCACGATGACCGCGGCGCCGAGCGCCTGGGTGCAGGCGTTGGCCGAGGTCGCGGCTGCGGTCGCCGTGGCACAGGAAATTGCTCCTCCAGTGGCGCTTGCTCCCGGTGTCGAACCATCGTCCGATGCCAAGGCGATTGCCCTATCGCTGCTTGGTGGAGAACGCAAAGCCATACTGCTCGGCAACGCGGCTGTGCAGCATCCTGCCGCGGTCAGTCTGATGGCGCTGGCTCAGTGGATCGGCGAGCACACCGGTGCCTCGGTCGGTGACCTGACGGAAGCCGCCAACACTGTAGGCGCCCAACTGGTCGGTGCGCAGCCGATTGCGGGTGGCTTGAACGCCGCGCAGATGCTGAGCGGTGCCTTGAAAGCCTGCCTGCTGCTCAACGTGGAACCCGATCGCGATGCTGCCAATCCGGCGGCCGCGGTGGCGGCTCTGCAAAACGCCGACATGGTCATCGCGCTGACCTCGTTCCGTGACGCTGCGCTGGACTGTGCGGATGTGCTGCTCCCGATCGCCCCATTCACCGAAACGTCCGGCACTTTCGTCAATGCGGAAGGCCGTGTGCAGAGCTTTCACGGCGTCGTCAAGCCGCTGGGAGACACCCGTCCGGCTTGGAAGGTGCTTCGAGTGCTGGGCAACATGCTGAACGTGCCGGGCTTTGACTTCGAGACGTCCGAAGACGTGCGTGCTGAAGCCCTGGGCGACGTCGCGGGCATCCCGGCGCGCCTGAGCAACCGTGTCGATGCGCCCGTGGCGTTGAGCGCATCGCCGGTCGGCCTCGAGCGCATCGCCGATGTGCCCATCTATGAAGCCGACCCGCTGGTTCGCCGCGCGACCGCGTTGCAGCTCACTGTCGATGCGCGGGCCCCTGCGGTCGGCGTCCCCGCGGCGCTGTGGGTGAAGCTCGGTCTGCTTGACGGTGGCAGGGTACGCGTGTCTCAGGGTCTGGCAACAGCGGAGCTTCCGGCGCGACTCGACGTCACGTTGGCTCCGAACACCGTGCGCGTATCGTCCGGCACTGCGCACACCCGCACGCTCGGCGCGATGTTCGGCGCGATCACCATCGACAAGGTCTGAGGCCGATCATGTTTGACTCCGTCAACACCTTAGGCGCGTCCTTGCTCGGTGGCATCTGGCCGGTCGCCTGGTCGCTGATCAAGATCAGCGCGCTGGTGATCCCACTGATGCTTTGCGTTGCCTACCTAACGCTGTGGGAGCGAAAGGCGATCGCGTTTACGCAGGTGCGTCCCGGACCCAACCGCGTTGGTCCGCTTGGCCTGCTGCAGCCCATCGCCGACGCCGTGAAGTTGATGTTCAAGGAGATCATCGTCCCGGCTGCCGCCAACAAGGGGTTGTTCTTCCTTGGACCTGTGATGACCATCATGCCGGCGCTGGCCGCCTGGGCGGTGGTGCCCTTCGGTCCCGAAGCGGCGCTCGCCAACATCAATGCCGGTCTGCTGT
>JARXKP010000256.1 GCA_030271615.1 Pseudomonadota bacterium | reverse complement strand
AACAAGCTGACGGAGACGGGCGCCAGCCGCATCGTGGTCAGTTTTGGTAGCGCCGACTTCATCGCTGTCGAGAACGCGTTTCGAAAGGTGGCGCTGCGCAAATATCCCCGCCACCTGCTGGGCGCGGTACCGATGTTGTATGGCAGTGATCTGAGCGTCGATACAGACCCCGTGCGCCGCACCTGGACCGCCTTGATCAACTCGTTTCTGCATCCTGGGATGGAGGCCTTCCTCTACAACGCCGAGAACCGGCTCAGGGAGTACCGCACCAAGAATCCGTTGTTGATTTTTCGAAACGATGGTGATGCGTCTCGGGTGGCCAAGACGATCGCGATCAAGACGTACAGCTCCGGCCCGCGGGGCGGCATGGAAGGCGTCAAGACCTTCTCGAAGCTGTATGGGTTTTCCGACGTCGTTTCCATCGACGTAGGCGGAACCACCACCGACATCGGACAGTACCTCGATGGCACAGTGGCAGAGGTGCGGCGTGGTCACGTCGAGGGCATCAGCGTCTCGTTCCCCTTGTGCGAGATCGTGAGCGCGGGCGCCGGTGGAAGCTCGATCATCAAGGTCGTGGACGGCAAGATCGTGATCGGCCCGGAAAGCGTCGGAGCGGTTCCAGGCCCTGCCTGTTTCGGACGCGGTGGCCAGTTTGCAACCATCACGGATGCCAGCTTGCTGGCAGGCCTGTTCGATCCGAAATCGTATTTCGGCGGTGGCATGGGCCTCGACCTGGATCGAGCGGCCAAGGCGGTAACCGTCAACGTGGCGGAGCCCTTGGGGCTCAAGCTCGAAGACGCGTTGCAGCAAATGGAGCTGGCCTTCGAAGCCAAGATTGCTGCAGAGCTGCACCGGTTCACCAAGGTGTCCAAGGACAGCGTCCTGCTCGCCTTTGGGGGCGCCGGTCCACTGAACGCTTGCGGTGTCGCGGAAGTGGCAGGAATCAGTCGAGTTGCCATACCGCACATGGCCGCAGTGTTCAGCGCTTACGGCATTGGCACTTGTGATGTTTCTCAGCGCTACACCCAGTCGCTCGCCACCCACAACCAGAGCGCGCTGGACAGTGCCTTGACCGCATTGAACGAGAAGGCGGGACGGGACATGTACGCCGAAGGGTTCGACAAAGGCGATTACGAGGTCGTTGCCAGCCTGGTATCGACCGATGCCAGCGGAAAGGAAACGTCTTACCCGCTGACGGACAAGCCGACATTTCCGGCAGATATCGTGAATTCTTCGTTGGTCGAGTTGGAGCTGACGGCGGTCAAGCGCCTTCGCGCCGAGTCGAACAGCACTGCCAAAGTCAGTGCAGGCGAGCTCGCAACTCCTGCCGGCACGCGCAACATTCTTGTTCGCGGGCATGGTCGCATCGACGTACCGGTTTATCGGCTTGCAGCGCTGAAGGCGGGCGACCACGCCAGTGGTCCGGCCATCCTCGAAGAGGACTATTTCACCTGCCGCGTCCTCGAGGGTTGGAGTTTCGTCATCAGCGACGCTGGCGACATCATGTTGAACAGAAAGGCTTGAAGACCATGAAGGTTCTGATGACTGAGTACCTTCGCGTCGATCTGGATGCGGAGCAATGGGAGTGCCGGGTGTGTGACCACGTCATTGGTACGGCCACCAAGAGCTACAAGGAAGGCATGCTGGTGCACAACCGCGATCCGCGCGAAATCCACCCGCCGATTCTGGATCCCGAGCGCTACAAGTTCACCTTCAGTCCCGATCCGGAATGGGTGCGCATCCTCGAGTACTACTGCCCGAGCTGCGGCACCCAGGTCGAGACCGAATATGCCATTCCCGGTCACCCGCCGTTGTATGACATGCAACCCGACCTGCCCGCGCTGCGCGCGCAATGGGCGAAGCGTGAAGAGGTCAAGGAAGGCGTGGTCGGACCGGCCGTTGCCGGCAGTACGGACGGTCACCGGCACTGATCGGACGTCCTGAAAGTCGCATGGAGTCGACTTTCCACGCGCTCTGATCCAGGGGCTGAAGCCATCCAATCAAGGAGAAAAAATGCGACGCATATCCGTTGACATCGGTGGCACGTTCACCGATTGTTTTGTGGTCTGGGATGGCAAGTACATCGAAGCCAAGGCGCTCACCACCCACCACAACCTCGCCCTCGGCTTCAACGAAGCCCTTGGGAAGGCCAACAAGGTGCTGGACCTCGAACTCGAAACGATCCTGTCCCAGGTCGACTCGGTACGCTACGCGACCACGCTGGGCACCAATGCGCTGATCGAGCACAAGGGCCCGAAGATCGGAATGCTGGTCACCGCCGGCTTCGAGGCCACCGTGCCCTTGAGCCGCGCGCGCGGCTACGGCGAAGGGCTGGACGACCTGGGCAAGCAGGACATGCCGAACGCGACGCGTCCGCAGCCGCTGGTCGATGCCCACATGATCTACGGCGTGCGCGAGCGCCTCGACTTCCAGGGCAAGCTGGTGATGCCGCTGGACGAAGACAACGTGCGCACGCAGATCCGTTCGCTGGTCGATCGTGGTGCCCAGATCATCGTCGTTGCGCTGGTCAACAGTGTGGTCAATCCGGCGCACGAGCAGCGCATCGAGGAGATCCTGTTCGAGGAGTACCCGTCGCATCTGCTGGGCGCGATTCCCGTGATCCTGTCGCACCAGGTCGCAGGCCGCAAGGGCGAGTATGTGCGTGCCACCTCGGCGGTCGTCGACGGCTACCTGCACTCGACGATGTACCACGCGCTGTCGGCGCTGGAGCAGAACCTGCGCGCGCACAAGTACGACAAGCCGATGCTGGTGATCCACAACTCGGGCGGTATGGCCCAGTTGAACTCGACCGATGCGCTGCAGACGATCCATTCGGGTCCGGTCTCAGGCATCGCCGCCTCGGAACACCTGGCGATGCAGGCCGGCCTGGGCAACGTGGTCGCCACCGACATGGGCGGCACCAGCTACGACATCGGCATCGTCGTTGAAGGCGGCGTCAAGCACTACGACTTCAACCCGGTGATCGACCGCTGGCTGGTGTCGGTGCCGATGGTGCACCTGGTGACCCTGGGCGCGGGCGGCGGCTCGATCGCCAGCTACGACCGCATGTACAACACCGTGAAATGCGGACCGCAAAGCGCCGGCTCCGACCCGGGTCCGGCCTGCTATGACCGCGGTGGCATGAACCCCACCGTCACCGACGCCGACCTGCTGCTCGGCTACCTCGACGCCAAGAACTACGCCGGCGGATCGATCCCGCTGAACGCACGCCGCGCCACGGCTGCCATCGAAGACACGCTGTGCGACGACCTGGATTGCTCGGTCGTCGAAGCCGCGTTGTTGATCCGCGAGAAGGTCGACGACAACATGGCCAACGGACTGTTCACCGAATTGCGCGCCCGTGGATACGACCCGAAGGAGTTCACGATGCTGGCCTATGGCGGCAACGGTCCGCTGCACTGCTGCGGCATCGCGCGCAACCTCGGCATCGACAAGATCCTGGCGCCCCCGCTCAGCTCGGTGTTCTCGGCCGTCGGTGCCGGCAACATGCACCAGATGCACATCCACGAGCAGTCGCTCTACATGGTGCTGTACGACTCGAACAGCCGCCACATCTTCGACGACTACGCACGCTTCAACAGCATCGTCGCCGAGCTGAAGGAGATGGGCACGCAGGACCTGCTGCGCCAGGGCATCCCGCGTGATCAGATCAAGCACAGCCTCGAGCTCGACATGCGCTACGGCAACCAGCTGGTGCAGACCACCGCGGTGATTCCGCAGCACGAGGTGCACGGCACCGCCGATGTGCTGGCGCTGATCTCGCAGTTCTCCAACGACTACGGCAAGCGCTTCGGCGAAGGCAGCCAGGCCCCAGAGGCCGGCATCCGCATCAACACGATGCGTGTGGCCGCTTTCGTGGAGCACGAGACCGTGGACTTCGAGGACATCCGCCCGGTCGCCGCCGAACTCCGCACGCCGCCGCCCAAGCCCGAGACCATGCGCAAGTGCCATTTCGTCGGCCACCAGGGCGCTGTCGAAACGCCGGTGTGGAACCGCGCGTCGATCATGCCGGGGATGCAGATTGCCGGACCGGCGATCGTGGCTTCAGAGGTCACGACCTTCCTGGTCGATCCGGGCTGGACCTTCGTCGCCGCACGCCAAGGCGCGTCCTGGTTCCTGCGCGCAGTGGCATCGCATTGAAGCCGCACTGATGTCGCATCGACATCGTCAACACGATTGAAGAAGAGGTTCCCCATGAGTGCAACCGCCACGCCATCCGCCGCCAAAGTGCCCAACGCGGCCGAAGTCGAGCTGATCAAGAAATTCCTGAACGACACCACGTTGTTTCTCGCACCCGATCCCGAGATCATGCAGAAGCACGATCTGATGCCGCGCAGCGACACCGAGGACCAGTGCATCAAGCAAGTCAGCGACGCTCACACCATCGCCAAGATTCGCGACCGCATCCAGGCCGGCTGTAACGAAGGCTTCGAGATGGTGGAGCAGATGGGTGCAGCGCCCGGTGCGAAGTGGGGCGACATCATCACCGGCGTCTATTCGGCGTCGGGCGACCTGGCGATTGCCAGTGCCGGTGGCGTGCTGATCTTCTCGGCGCTGGTGCACCATCCGATCAAGTTCATCATCAAGAACTGGGTCAACGAACCTACGGTGGGCGTGCGTGACGGCGATGGCTTCATCCACAACGACTCGCGTTACGGCAACGTCCACAACACCGATCAGAGCATGATCGTGCCGATCTTCCACGAGGGCAAACTGGTCTGCTGGGTCGCGGCCACGGTGCACGAGGGCGAGAACGGCGCGATCGAGCCGGGCGGCATGCCGTCGATGGCCGAGAGCCCGTCCGACGAGGGGCTCAAGATGTGCCCGTTCAAGGTCGTCGAGAACTTCCAGATCAAGCGCGACATCCTGACCTTCCTGCAGAACTCGGTGCGCGAGCCCAAGCTGCAGTACGAGGACATGAAGGT
>JARXKP010000255.1 GCA_030271615.1 Pseudomonadota bacterium | reverse complement strand
GTGCTTGAGAGGCCGCTGTTCACGCTGCAGCCCTTGTCAGGCACGATCATGATGTTCCAGCGGCGGCCAGCGTGGTCGGTGATCGTGTTGGTCATCGCCTTGGTCATCGTGATGGCCAGCGGCGGTACCTGCTTCGTGAAGTCCACGCCCAGCGCGTTCTGCGCGGCGGCTCGGCCGCCTTCGGTGTTGGCGTCCCACTTGTACACGTGGTAGCCGCAGCCCACGATGCAGAAGTGGCAGGTCATGTTGGTCTTCTGCGCGTCCTTCGGGGGCAGCGCGATGCGATCTTTGATCGTGGTGGTCATGGCGTGCGCTCCTCAGAGGATGTTGGCCTGGCGGCCATAGATCAGACCGTCAACGCCAACGGCGGTGACGGTGTCGGTCTTCGCGTCGTAGTCGAGCAGCACGCGCGGCAGGTCTTCGGTGGCCTGGCCACAGACCATCTGCCCGCCGTTCTCGGCATCGAACATCGAGAAGTGACAACCGCACTTGAAGACCTTTGTCCCTCCTTCGTATTGAACCGGGCAACCCATGTTCGTGCACAAGGTGCTGTACGCGACGATGTCCTTGTTCGGGCCGACACCACCCGGCACGGCCGAGCCCATGCGCAGTGCCACGCAAGGTGAACTCGGGTCTGGGTAGCTGAAGCTCACCGCCTGGTTGACGGGCATGCCGCCGGCCTTGCCGACGCTGCGCTTCGGGTAAGTGAGGTTTGTCGACGTGCTGCCCGCAGGCGCTGCGGCCTCGGCACTGGTCGGTAGCAGCGCAGCGCCTGCCGTACCGACGACGGCGGCAGCACTGCCGCTGGACTTGAGGAATATGCGGCGGCTGAGCTTGTGCTCTTGCATGTCTTGTCTCCTGGTTATTGGTAGGCCGAACGGACTACACAGCGCAATCGCTGTGCCACGAGAGCAACTCAACAAAATCAAGGACTTACGCGGCCTGCTTAGGGATTGGTCCGGATTGCGTAACCGAATGACCTCGGTGTACGTTACGGAAACGAAACCACTCGGAGCGTGGCGTGAACCGCAGAAGACTGATGGCTGGAACTGCCGCGCTGGTCGCGGCACCGCGCCTCGCATTGGCGCAGGAACGGCTGCGCATCGGGTTGACGGCGGTCATCCTGGCCGACCAGGCGGCGTTCCTGGCGCGGTGGGCCGACTTCCTGTCGCTGCGGCTCGATGCGCGGGTCACGTTCACATCTCGGGACCAGTACCAAGCTGTCCACGAGTTGCTGAGCAACGGACAGATCGACGCAGCATGGACTTGCGGCTACCCCTTCGTGCGCTTCCAGTCGCAACTGCAACTGCTGGCCGTGCCGCTCTACCAGGGCAAGCCGCAGTACCAGTCGTACCTGATCCGGCCGCTGGGGGGCGAGGTCACCGTGCGAGGTTGGGCAGACATGGCCGGCAAAGTCTTCGCGTACTCCGACCCGCTGTCGAATTCGGGATGGCTCGTGGCCCAGGGCGAGTTCGCTGTCGCAGGCATCGCGCAAAGGGACCTCAAGCGATCGTTCTTCGCGCACGGGCACCGCAACGTGGCCGACGCGGTGGCGTCTCGCCTGGCGGACGCCGGCTCGATCGACGGCTATGTGTGGGAGACGATGCGGCTGCAAGGCATGCCCGGCGCAATGCAGACCGAGGTGATCTGGAAGTCGCGGCTGCATGGATTCCCGCCGCTCGTGGCCACTGCGGGCACCGAGCCTGCGAAGCTCGACGCCCTGCGGAACAGCCTGATCGGCATGCCGGGCGACGAGGCCGGGCGAGCGCTGCTGAAGTCACTGAATCTGGACGGCTTCATCGCCGGTCAGCCCGGCATCTTCGATTCCATACGTCAACTGGCGCGCAGCGTGCCAGGCTCTGGCGTCTTCGCGTAGCTGGGCACCGTCATGTTGTCGCGACTGCCCTACCGGGTTCAGATACCGCTCGGGCTATCGCTGGCGGTCGTACTCGCAGCCTTGCTCGTCACGGCCGTGGCGGCCCAAATCTTCGCGCGCACCGCACGCGCCGACACGCTGGCCACCGTCGACCGCGCGGCGCAGCTGCTCAGCGCCCAGTCGCTGCCCTTGCTCGCGGCGGACGACACCTGGCGCGTCTTTGCATTGCTGCGCAACACGGCGGCCTTCTTGCCGGGCGCGGCGACCGGCCAGGCACGCGCGGCCGTGCTCGACAGCGAGGGACGTGTGTTTGCCAGCTCGGCGCCGCAATTGCTGCGGACCGCGCAAGCCTTGCTTGGCCAGACGGCTAGCGGACAGACTTTGCCGACGGCGGTTGCGGTCACCCAGCGCATGCGCATCGATCGCCCGGACGGCGCGATCGCGCTACTGGAGCCCATTCGCAGTGAAGACGGCCAGGCCCTCGGGTTCACCTACATCGAAGTCGATGCGCCGGTGTTTGCGGCGGATTGGGCAGCGCTCACACAGCCTGCGCTCATCGGCGTGGGCCTCGCTGCGTTCCTGCTGCTGCCAGCAGGCTGGTGGATCGGTCGACGCATGGCCGCTCCAGTGCTGTCCGTTGCGCACGTCATCGAGGGCATCGGTCGACTGGACTCCGCCGTGCTGCGACAACAGCTTCCCCGCACCAAGGACCCCGAGCTCGGGCGCATCAGCGCGGCTGTGGATCAGTTGATCTCGGAGTTGCATGTGCGGCAGAAGGCGGAGCGCCGCGCGCTGTCGGCCGAGCGCATGGCGGCCGTCGGGCGCATCACGGCAGCCGTGGCGCACGAGATCAACAATCCGCTCGCTGGCCTGCTGACGGCGACACAAACGCTCAGCGTGCATGGCGGATCGGAGGAGACGCGCAAACGCACCCTCGATCTGCTCAAGCGTGGCCTGAACCAGATTCGAACCACCGTCGCAGCGCTGCTTCCGCAAGCCCGCGTCGAGGACCGTGCGCTGGAGATCGACGACTTCGCCGACGTGGTGACGCTGGCGCATCCGAACCTCGCCCATCGCAACGTACAGCTGACAACGCAGGTTGAAGTCGAATCGGCGATGCGCGTGCCTTCTGGCGTCTTGCGTCAGGTGATGCTGAACATGCTGCTCAACGGCGTCTCGGCCGCTGAGGTGCCAGGCACCGTGCACGCGGAGTTGCGGGCGGACGCCGAACGCCTGCTGTTCAGCGTGGCTCATGCCGGCAAGGCGCTGACGCAGGACGCCCTGGAAGCGATCGTCGCCGCAGAGAGCGGTGACGATCCTCGCGGCTTCGGCTTGTGGGTGTGCCGGGAGATCGCAACGCAATACGGTGGAGGCTTCGATGTCGACAGCCGTCACGGGCAAGGCACGCGCCTTGTTTTCTGGATGCCCAATCGGGAAACCCATGAAGAACTTGCTGCTGATTGAAGACGACCCGATCATGGGCGAATCGCTGGTGCAGCGATTTGAACTCGAAGGCTTCGAGGTGAGCTGGTGCCGGCGCTTGTCCGAAGCGGCCGAGGCGTTGCCCACCGGCTTCAGCGCGGTGATCAGCGATGTGCGCTTGACCGACGGCCTGGCGACCCACTGGTTCGTCGGTCTGCCCGAGGCACAGCGGGCGCTGCCCTGGTTCTTTCTGACGGGCTACGGCAGCGTGAATGACGCCATCGCCACCGTGCGTGCCGGCGCACGCGAATACCTCACCAAGCCTTTCGACATCGAGCGTCTGGTGCTGATGGTGCAGGAGGCCAGCTCGCCGACGGAGCTGCCACCCGAAGAAGGCGTACTCGGCATCTCGCCTGCCATGCGCCGCGCCGAAGGGATGGTCCACAAGGTCGCCAAGCAACGGGTGCCGGTGCTATTGACGGGTGAATCTGGCGTTGGCAAGGAGGTCGCGGCACAACTGATCCACCAACTCGGCGACCGCGCCAGAAAGGGCGAATTCATTGCGGTGAACTGCGCGGCCGTGCCCGAGACGATGATGGAAGCCGAGTTCTTCGGCTACGAGAAGAATTCGTTCACCGGTGCGGCACGTGCGCACCGTGGCTACCTGGAACGGGCCGACGGCGGCACCCTGTTCCTGGATGAAGTGGGCGAGCTGCCCGCGAGCATGCAGGCCAAACTGCTAAGAGCGCTGCAGGAGCGCAGCTTCTTCCGGTTGGGTTCGGAGAAGGTCACCCGAAGTGACTTCAGGATCATCGCGGCGACGAACCGCGATCTGCATGCCGACATGGCCGCCGGCACCTTCCGCGAAGACCTGTTCTACCGCCTGGCTGTCATCCGGATCGGCTTGCCGCCGTTGCGAGAACGACCGGAAGACATACGCTGGCTGACCGAGCGCATGCTGCAGCAACTCGCCATCGAACAGGGACGCCCGGTGGCGATGTCGGAAGCCTTCTTGCGCGATGTACTGGGGCGCGAATGGAAGGGCAACGCGCGCGAGCTGAGGTCGTTCCTCGAAGAGGCGGTCGTGCTGAGCGAGGCCGCTATTCTCGACGTGGGCGGGACACTGCTTCCTTTAAGCACAGTCGTGTCTTCTGATGAGAAGTTCGTGCCCTTGCACGCGATGGTGGAAGAGGCCGAGCGGCGACATATCCGCAGCGCGCTGGAGCGGACTGGCGGCAGCGTCATGAAGACTTCGGAGCTCCTGGGGATCAGCCGCAAAACGCTGTGGGAGAAGATGAAGCGTCTCAGGATCGGCAGCAACGTCAAGGACACGAGTGGCGCAGACGCGCCATGAGTTGCTTTCGGCAACGGGCAAGATCGCGGTAGCTCTATGCGCCCTCTGGCCTCGCGCTTTCGTTGCCGATTGCGGGATACACAGTGAGAAATTGCACAGCGGGTTCCGCGCGTGCAGCGCATCCGCTGCTGCGTCGCCGCGTCGCCGCGACGCCACACGCCGCACCCCGCCGAAGCAAGCCCCGCAATGTAGGTAGAGATGTAGGTAGAAAACAAAAACGGGGCGCTAGGCCCCGTGTTTGCTTGATTGTTGGCGGAGTGGACGGGACTCGAACCCGCGACCCCCGGCGTGACAGGCCGGTA
>JARXKP010000015.1 GCA_030271615.1 Pseudomonadota bacterium | reverse complement strand
ATGCCTCGTACTGCAGCTCCCGAGCGTTCTCAACCGCAGCCTTCCGGAATGCACGCAGAAGTGCCGACGTGAGCTGGTAGCCCCGATTTTTTTTGCTGGACACCAAAGGTACTCCGTAATTCGAAACGTCATTAAATTGTAGGAAAAATCGGATAGGTCGTGCGACCGCGGCAGATACCGGCACAAGGTGCCAGATCATGCCGTGTGAAGTAGACGCTTTCCCCGTTTGCGGGCAGTCCTAAACCGGATGCGGGCGATTTTTTGGTGATTGGTATGAGAGCTCATTTGCTCGAACTCGCTCGGGGTCAGGTGGCCTCACGAGCCGTGAGGAAGAAGGGTGTTGCAGCCGTCCTTCCAAGCGTTCAGTCCCTCACGCGAGTAATCCATCGTGACGAATTCATGGTCGATCAGGAACTCATCGCGCAGCTGCCCTTTGAGCGACTCGAGCCGCCAGTTCTCAGTGGGCTTCCCGGGGCGCGTGGAATTCAGTTTGACACCGCACCGATAGGCCCATTCGTCGAAGTCTCGATTCGCCCAGGCGAATTGGTGCGCGGATTCGACGGCATTCACGGGTTGAGGCGCTTCCCACATGCCTTGCGGACGCACTCATGCCTCCAGGCGCCGGCGCGTCAGGTAGACGTTCGCTTGCGCCGTCGCCACAAGGCCCGCGTGGTGTTCTTTGCCAGCCCGCGGGAGCGCAACTTGCCGAAGCCCCACAGCCGCTTGACGACCGCGAAGACATGCTCGACCCGCGCACGCACCAGTGACTTCACGCGATTGCCCATGCGCTCGAGCTTCTCGGTGACGCTGCCCCGGCGCACCGTCTTGTTCGTTGCCGTGCAGCACCTCGCCGACCTTGGCGAACAAGGCTTCCTCCAGCTTGCGCTTCGCCAGCAGGCGACGGAACTTCCGCAATGTGGTGGCGTCGGGAACCCGCTCGCGGCCCAGGTCGATGCCTACGAAGCGGCGCAGCGCCGTGCTGTCGAGCAGTGCGTCCTCGCACGCCGCGTCGGCCAGGTTGAACCAGTGCTGCACGAAGTACATCCGCAGCATGCGCTCCAGACCGACCGACGGGCGGCCGTTGCCGGCACTTCGGGTCGTGCGGCTCGATCACCGAATCTTCAACCTCAAAGCCTCACTCGTGATCGCAACCCTGCTGGCGCTTCCGGTGGCCGATGCGACCACCCTGGCTCGGGAAGACCTGAGCCGGGTCACGTCGGAGCATCTCCGCGGCACGTCGTGCCGGGCCTGCATCCTGGCGGTCGTGCACGCGCGGTGCGGCATAGGCCGCATCGGGTGGCGATCGACGGGTTCAGTTCACGCGGGTGGGCGTGCACGGGCCGAGCTTGCGACCGACGGTCGTCACGGTCACGTCGCCGGAACTTGATTTCATCCGCATCACGGATTGAGAGGTGTCGCCCTGGCGCGTGGCCTCTCCGCTGCCTTCCATCGGGTTCGGTGGGCCGCACACGACGCGGTAGCTGGACCTGCTGGCGCTCACCTTGACGTCGCCGAGACGACAGTTCTTGTCCACCGGCGGTGTCGTGTCGCCGCCCGCCTTGGTGCACACCTTGGTGGCGGGAACGGGCATCTTCATGCCCATCATGTCCATCGTGCCGCTGTACTCCCATTGCTCGCCGACCTCGGCCGCTTCGACGGGTCCGGCACACGCAATCACGAGCATCAGTGAAACGGCGGCGGTGAACTGACGGCAGGGGCAATGGGGCATGGATTTCTCCCTCCGAGGTCAATGAACGGGGTGCAGTGAATGTACCGAATGGAAGGCGCCGGCCTGCTTGAAGTCTGGGGAGACCCGATCGCGACCGTGCCAACATCGCGGCCCCGCAACGTTGAAGGACCTGGGAGACATCGATGAAGAAGCTGTTGTTCCTCGGCGCCGGTGGTGTCGGCGGCTACTTTGGTGCGCGATTGATCGAAGCCGGCGTCGACGTGAGCTTTCTGGTGCGGCCGACTCGTGCGGCGCTGCTGGCCGAGCACGGTCTGAAGGTCAGCAGCCCGCACGGTGACCTGGCCCTGCCGGTGCGCTGCGTGACCCGCGACACCGTCCGCCCCGAATACGACCTGGTGCTGCTGGCGCCGAAGGCCTACGACCTCGACGATGCGCTCGACTCGATCGCGCCTGCCTTGGCACCGGAGACCTTCGTGATGCCGTTTCTCAACGGCCTTGCGCACATGGACGTCCTCGATGCGCGCTTCGGTGCGCACCGCGTGATCGGTGGCGTCGCGCACATCGCGGCGACGCTGGATGCCGACGGTTCGGTCCGCCAGTTGAACCCGATCCACGCCCTCACCGCGGGCGGGCGCAATGCCGCCACGCAGCGGGCCGCTGCCGAGTTCGTCGCGCTGTGCGAGCCGGCGAAGTTCGACGCTGCGCTGTCGACCGACATCGTCGCGACGCTGTGGGAAAAATGGACCTTCCTCGCGACGCTGGCCGGCATCACCACGCTGATGCAAGGCTCCATCGGTCAGGTGATGGCGACGACGCACGGCGAGTCGCTGGCGCGCCGCCTGTACGCCGAGTGTCTGGCCGTGGCCGAGCGCAGCGGCTACCCGGTTCAGCAGAAGGTCCAGGCCAGATCGCTTCGCATGCTGACCGATCGGGACTCGAGCCTCACCGCGTCGATGCTCCGCGATCTGCAAGCCGGTTCGCGCACCGAGCACGACCACGTCCTCGGTGATCTGGTGCGGCGGGCGCAGTTGCAGGGTGTCGACACGCCGCTGCTCGCCGCCGCGTACTGTCATTTGCAGAGGGTCGGGTCGTAGCGGCGGGTCACAGACGGGAACCATCGTCGGGAAATTGAGCCTTAACATTTGCCCGGACAACCCAGGACAATGATTCGATGAACACACAATGCTCCTTTCCTCTCTCTCGATGGACCGTCGCGCTTTGGGGCATGGCCCTGCTGGCCGGTGCTTCGGCGCAGGCTGCTCCCGGTCCTCAGGCCTACATCAGCAACCAGTCCGGGAATGTGTCGGTCATCGACCTGGCCACGCTCGAAGTGACCGGCGAGATCGATGCCTACGGCAAGGAGCCGCGTGGCATCGGCCTCACCGCCGATGGCAAGTTGCTGGTCACCGCCAACCGCGAGGACGGCAACATCTCGGTGATCGATCGCGTCAGCGGCAAGCTGGTGCGCCATGTGCACATCGGCGTCAACCCGGAATTCGTGCGTACCCGCGGACACTTGGCGTTCGTGTCCTTCGAGCCCAGCTCGGATGGCAAGCCGCCGCCGAAAGCGGCTGCACCGGATGCGGCAGCCTCCGCGCCCGAGAAGGACGATGACAACAAGGAACCGGCCCGCATCGCGATCGTCGATCTGGTGCGCGGCAAGGTGCTGCGCACGGTGACGGGAGGGCTCGAGACCGAGGGCATCGAGTTCTCGGCCGATGGCAAGCACATCCTGATCACCAACGAAGCGGCCAACAGCGTCACGGTGCACCGCATCGAGGACGGCAAGCTGGTCAAGACCATCGACACGGCGCCCTATGGCACGCGGCCGCGCGGCATCAAGATGGCGCCGGACGGCAAGTCCTATGTCGCCACGATCGAGCACGGCAATGCCTTTGTCGTGATCGACGGCGCCTACAACGTGGTCAAGTCGGTGCCGACCGGCGAGTTCCCGTATGGCGCGAGCTTCGACCGCAAGGGCGAGCGGCTGTTCATCGCGGCCGCCAAGGCCAAGGCGCTGCAGGTTTTCGACGCGAAGACCTACGAGCCGATCAAGAGCGTGCCCACCGGCGATCGCTGCTGGCACTTCAGCTTCACGCCCGACGACAGCCAGATCCTCGTCGCTTGCGGGCGCTCGAACGAGGTGGTGGTGATCGACGCCGCCACGCTGGAGCCCGTCAAGCGCATCGCCGACAAGAAGCTGCCCTGGGGCATCGTGACGTACCCGAAGTCCTTCGGCAGTCTCGATCGGCCCGAGTAAAGCCGCACTCGATGTCGACTGCTCAATCCCCCCGGCTTCCGCGCCCTCGGGCGGCATCGGTGCGACACGCCGATACCGACGAGGAATTCATCCTGGTCCTGCAAGGCGGTGGAGCGCTCGGCGCGTATCAGGCCGGGGTCTTCGAAGCGATGAGCCAGGTTGCGCGGCCGCCCGACTGGGTGGCCGGCATCTCGATCGGGGCCATCAACGCGGCATTGATCGCAGGCAACCCGGTTGCCCAGCGTGCCGACCGGATGCGCGAGTTCTGGGAGCTGGTCAGTTCGGCGTTGCCGCAGCCGCCGATGATCAACTTCGGCCGCGCCCGGGAGGCGCTGAACGAAACCAGTGCGTCGCAGGTGATGCTGTTCGGCGTGCCGGGGTTCTTCAAGCCGCGCTTCCCACCCGCGCCCTTCCAGCCCGTCGGCACACTCGAAGCGATCAGCTACTACGACACCTCGCCGCTGGCCGAGACGCTGGAGCGACTGATCGACTTCGACCGGATCAACTCGGGCGCGATGAGGCTGTCGGTCGGCGCGGTCAATGTGCGCACTGGCAACTTCGAGTATTTCGACTCGGCCCGACAACGCCTCGACGTGCGCCACATCATGGCCAGCGGCGCGCTGCCGCCGGGCTTCGCGCCGGTCGAGATCGACGGCGAGCATTTCTGGGACGGCGGACTGGTCTCGAACACGCCGCTGCAGTACGTGCTCGACCAGCGTGGCAAGCGCCGTCGTGTTGTGTTCCAGGTCGACCTGTTCGCGGCGGTCGGCGCGCTGCCCACCACGCTGCCCGAGGTCACCGAGCGCGAGAAGGACATCCGCTTTTCCAGTCGCACCCGGCTGACCACCACCAACGAGCTCGACCGCCAGGTGATCGCCCAGGCCGCACAGCGCCTGATTGCCAAGCTGCCGCCCGGATTGCGCAACGATCCCGACGTGCTTGCGCTGTCACGCATTCGTTGCGAACACGCGGTCGACGTGGTGCACCTGATCTACCGCAGCAAGCATTACGAGAGCCAGTCGAAGGACTACGAGTTCTCGCGCCTGTCGATGCACGAGCACTGGGATGCCGGTCGCGCCGACATGGCCCACACCTTGCACGATCCCCGCTGGTTGCAGCGCGAACGCCACGCCCATGGTGTGCGGGTGTTCGATCTCACCGGCGACAGCCCCCACAGCCACAACACGGAAACCCCCTCATGAAGCTCCAGGACAAGGTCTGCATCGTCACCGGTGCCGCCAGCGGCATCGGCAAGGAAATCGCCATCGTGTTTGCGCACGAAGGCGGCAAGGTCGTGATCGCCGACATGAACAAGGTGGCGGCGCAGGCTGCAGCCGATGAAATCACGAAGGCAGGCGGCACCGCGATGGCTGTGGCGATGGACGTGACCAGCGAAGAGCAGGTCAACGCTGCCGTCGCCGAAGTGGTGGCGGCTTATGGCGGTGTCGACGTGCTCGTCAGCAACGCCGGCGTGCAGATCGTGCACCCGGTCGAGGAATTCCCGTTCGCCGACTGGAAGAAGATGCTGGCGATCCACCTGGATGGTGCGTTTCTGACGACCAAGGCCTGTGTGCCGCACATGCAGAAATCCGGCAAGGGCGGCAGCATCATCTACATGGGCTCGGTGCACTCGAAGGAGGCCTCGGTGCTGAAGTCGGCCTACGTGACGGCCAAGCACGGCCTCATCGGCCTGTGCAAGACCGTGTCGAAGGAGGGCGGCAAGCACGGCATTCGCGCCAACGTGATCTGCCCCGGCTTCGTGCGCACGCCGCTGGTCGAAAAGCAGATTCCCGAGCAGGCCAGGGCGCTCGGCATCAGCGAAGACGACGTGATCAAGAAAGTGATGCTGAAGGAAACCGTCGACGGCGAATTCACCACGGTTCAGGACGTGGCCGATGTGGCGCTGCTGTTCGCCAGCTTCGGCTCGAACGCGCTGACCGGCCAGTCGCTGGTGGTGAGCCACGGCTGGTTCATGCAGTAGGCCCAGGCTCGCACGCGCGGCCGCTGCGACGGCGTTACTCCTTCAGGCCGTGCTTCTCCAGCCGGTATCGCAAGGTGTCGCGACTGATCCCGAGGCTGCGGGCCGCCTGCGAGACATTCTGGTTCGACTCGGCCAGCGCCTTGACCAGCAACTCGCGCTCGATGCGATCCAGCGCGGAACCTGACTCCAGCGTCGGTGAGCGGGTGGGATCGCCAGGGGGCGGGTGATACGGCGCGGCCGACGAAAGCATCAGCTCGTGCGCCTCGATGAGGTTGCTCTCCGCCATCAGCACCGCCTGCTCGATCACGTTGCGCAGCTCGCGCACATTGCCGGGCCAGTGATGTGCGCCGATCGCGGCTTCCGCCGCCGCGCCGAGGCGGATGCCGTCTCGCCGGTAGCGCTGTCCGAGCAGCTGGCAGAAATGACGCGCGAGGAACACCGCATCGCCTTCACGATCGCGCAGCGGCGGAACGGTGAGCTGAAGCACCCGAAGGCGGAAGTACAGGTCGGCGCGGAACGCGCCCTCGGCGACCCGGGCTTCGAGGTCCCGGTTGGTTGCCGCGACGATGCGGACATGAACCTGCTGCTCCTGCACCGAGCCGATGCGGCGGAAGCGACCGTCCTCGATGATCTTCAGAAGCTTGGCCTGCAGCGCCAGGTCCATGTCTCCGATCTCGTCGAGAAACAGCGTGCCGCCGTCGGCGGCTTCGAGCAGACCGATCTTGCGTTCCTTGGCGTCGGTGAACGCACCCCGCTCGTGCCCGAACAGCTCGGTCTCCAGCAGGGTCGGTGGCAACGCGGCGCAGTTGATCTCGATGAAAGGTCTTGCGCTGCGCGCGCTCAGGTAGTGACAGGCCCGGGCGACCAGCTCCTTGCCGGTGCCGGTTTCGCCGCCGATCAGGATCGGCGGCAGCATGCCTTCAGCGTCGACCGCCGCCATGCGCTCGATGCGCTGCTGAAGTTCGCGGATCGCGCGCGACTGGCCCAGGATCGACTGGCTTGCGTTGCGTTCGCGAGTCTCGAAATAACGCAACCGGCTGGCGTCGCGCTGCAGCCGCAGCAGCACGTCGATGCGCTCGCGCAATTCGAACAGCGACACCGGCTTGGTCAGCAGGTCGTTGGCCCCGGCTTTCATCGCGTCCACCGCCAGCTCGATGGTGCCGTGCCCGGTGATCAGGATGATGTGGACCGTCTGGTCGGTGGCGCGGATGTGTTCGATGAATTCGAGACCGGTGCCGTCCGGCAGCCGGTAGTCGAGGATCAGGACCTCCGGCGCGCGTGACTCGGCGAGGCGCTTGCCCTCAGCGAGCGTGGCGGCAATGGCGACCTCATGTCCGAAGCGGGCCAGGTACTTGGCTGCGTTCTTGGCCAAGGTGACTTCGTCGTCGACGATCAGGATCGTGGCCATGGCTCAGGCCTTCGGCAGGTCGATGCACACCGTCGTGCCCTTGCCCGGCCGGCTGTCGATCTGGAGCGTGCCGCCGAGTCCCTCGACGATGCGCTTGGCCAGCGGCAGCCCCAGGCCCAGGCCCTGCGGCTTGGTTGTGAAGAACGGGCGGAAGATCTGCGCAAGCACGTCTGGCGCCATGCCGGCGCCGCCATCGTTGACCTCGATGCGGACCGATCGGCGATCCGTCTCGCTCACGCTGACTTCGCAGCGTTGCCCGGCGGACATGGCCTCGGCCGCGTTGACGAGCAGGCTGTCGAACACCTGCTGCAGCAGGTGGGCATCCGCCTTGATGACGGCCTGCGGCGTGTGGCTCTCCAGGGCCAGTATCTTCTGGCCGCGCAGAAAGGTGTCCCTGTGGTCGGCAACACAGGCGCGCAGCAGGTCCACGACGTCGATCGGCTGATTGACGGGCGGACCCTGGTTCGACAGGCGCAGCAGTTCGGTGATGCGCGTGGAGATGCGATCCACCTCGCGGATGATGTCCTGAGCGCATTCGGCGCCGTGATCCTCCGGCAACTCCAGACTCAGTTCGGCCGACGAGCGGATCGAGGCCAGCGGATTGCGGATGTTGTGCGCCACCGACGAGGCCAGCTCACCCAGGGCGGCAACGGTGCCGGCCTCGAGCAGCTTGGCGTGCTGCTGCCGCATCGTTCGGTCGGCACGCCGGATCAGCCAGAACAGGGTCAGGAACAGCGCCACGGCCCCGCCCAATGCAGCGATGGCAACCTGCCGCTCGCCTTCCTGGATGGCCTCTGTCAGGGCCAGTGGCGCCTTGTAGAGCTCGACCACTCCGACGACCTGGTTGTTGTTCGGGTCGAACACCGGGATGTAGGTCTCGACGAAGAACTTCACCGATGCGGACAGTCCAACATATTCGGGCTTCGGGTGCACGTCGCGACTGATGCGCCCCGACTCGACCATCAGCTTGCCGCCCAGGGCCGCATCGAGTTCGTCGTTGTCGGTGAATCGCTGCCCTTGCAGGCGAGGATTGGTCGACCAGATCACGGTGCGGTCGGTGCCGTACACATTTGCGCGCAGCACATCGCGCATGTTGCCGAGATGCGTCACCGTGTTCTTGAAATGCTCTCGCACCGTCGGGTCGTCGGAATGACGAAGGTAGTCGATCGTCCCGTCCGAGACCAGGATGTTCTGCACGAAGTCCCGTGCGATTGCTCCCTCCCGCTGGAAGAGCTGGTCCGTGAGGAAGGTCGAGACGACCCACGCGTTGGCCACGGCGATCAGCACGATGACGACCGCACTCAAGCCGGCAAACCAGCGCAGAAGCCGAAACGGGGCGGGTTGTTGGAAGGTAGGCATCGAGGGGGCCGGTGTTGATTCCGTAGCGGTCGGACGTGGACGAGAGGTTCGGACGTTCCGTGTGCGCGGTCCGCGCGGCGACATCCGCAACGATCGGCGAACAGCCCGCACGGACGATCGTACAAGTGCTGCGGTGCCGGTCAGTCCCGGCATTGCGCGTGCCACGGGGTCATGCGGCACGCTCTGTCAGCGCAGATGTCGTGCCAACGTCACCTCTTGTTTCAAATCAGGCACTTGGCGCTCAATGCGGTGGCACGAGCCTGCAAAGGCGGGGTAAATAACCCGTTTGGATGGGGTATATACCCCGTTTCCCAAGGGCAGCGGCCTCGCTCGCGGTGCCGTGAACGTCACGTGAGAAACGCGATCACCGACGCGAGCAAACGCTCGGCGGTTTCCTCCTGCGGCCGGTCGCTCACACCGGGCCGGTCCGGCAGCGCCATCAGAACCTGCAGGCTGCCGCCGAAGTCCTGGATCAGGAAGTCCGCTGGCGTGCCCTACTCGGAGGGGGGCGGCGCATCGAACGCGTAGTCGGTCAGAACAGGCTGGCGCACCGCCTTGACGTACTCGCTGGTGAACCCCGGGAACAGCGCGAAGACGCGGCCGTTGTCCAGGCGATACCAGCTGCGGCACTGGCTCCACACCGAGGCGCCCAATCGCGCCTGCAGGCGCTGGTTGTGCTCGCGCAGCACCTCGGGTCGCACGTCGATCCAGCGGTGGCCTCCCGCCCGCACCGCCTGCATGCAGGCGATGGCGTGGTCGACTTCGGGTTCGATGAAGAGCAGGGTCGAGGTGTGGCCGGTGGCGGTGTTCGGCCCGAGCATCAGGAACAGGTTCGGAAAGCCCGACACCGTGATGCCGTGATACGCCTCGGGACCCTGCGCCCAGGCGTCGCTCAGCGTGTGGCCTTGCAAGCCGGTGACACGGATCGACGACAACAAGTGCGCGACGTCGAAGCCGGTCGCGCAGACCAGTGCGTCGATCGCTCGCTCGCGCCCGTCGGCGGTCACGATGCCGTGCGCGGTGATGCGTTCGATCGCGTCGGTGACCAGTTCGACGTTCGGCTGCATCAGCGCCGGGTAGTAGTCGTTCGAATAGATGATGCGTTTGCAGCCCAGCGGATACGGCGGCGTCAGACGCTGGCGCAGATCCGCGTCGCTCACCTGTCGCTTGCGGTGGGCGGCTGCCGCGCTCAGCAGCGCGCGGCGTGCCAGGGTTCCTTCGTCGAATCCTCGCCGGCCCCATTCGAGAACCTGCTTCCAGTTCCAGCGCACCATCGCCGCATACGGCGGAAAGTGCGCCAGCCAGCGATCGACGACGGTGTATCGGCGGTCCATCCGCGGCAGCACCCAGTTGGCGGTGCGCTGGAACAGGTGCAACTGCTCCGCCTGGGCGGCGATCGGTGGCATCAATTGCGACGCCGTCGATCCAGTGCCGATCACTGCGACCCGCTGACCCGCCATGGCGAACGCGTGATCCCAGCGCGCCGAGTGCAGCCGCTTGCCCCGGAAGTCGTCGATCCCCGGGATGTCCGGCCAGCGCGGCTGACTCAGCGGCCCGGCGCTGCAGACGAAGAAGCGCGCCCGCAATGTATCGCCACGTTCGGTGGCGAATTGCCAGTGGGCGGTGGTCTCGTCGAAGCGGGCCTCGCTGATGCGGGTACCCAGGCGGATGTGCGCGAGCAGCCCGTGGCGCGCGGCGACCTTCTGCATGTAGGCCTGGATTTCAGGCGCCCCGGCGAATCGACGCGTCCAGTCGGGGTTGGGTGCGAAGGAAAACGAATACACCGGCGACGGCACGTCGACGTGGGCGCCCGGGTAGGTGTTGTCCCACCAGGTTCCGCCCAGGCCATCCTGTTTTTCGAGGATCACGAAATCGTGGTTCCCGGCTTGCTTGAGCTTGATCGCAGCACACAACCCCGACATGCCCGCGCCGAGGATCACCACGTCATGACTCGATGACTGCGGTCCTGCGGCCGCCGCCAGCGGCGCCATCACGAAGCGGGCGACCCGATCGATGGCCTCGTCGGCGCTGCGCAGCGTGCCGCCGTTCGTCTGGAACACATGCCAGCGATGCGCGGTGACTTCACAGCGTGTCTCGACGCCAGCGGCCTGCAGCGCGGCTTCGAGCTGCAGCGCCTGATCGTGCAGCAGCTCGTCGGTGCCGGCCTGGATCAACGTCGGCGGCAGCCCGCGCAGATCGGCGAACAACGGCGAAGCGAGCGGCAGGTCGGCCGAGGCGTTGCCCAGGTAATGCGCCGCGCAGGCGCGGGCCCAGGCCACGCTGAGCATCGCCTCGCCGGGTGGTTCGGTCGCGGGAGCGTCGCGCATCGCGAGGTCCACCCACGGCGAGAACAGCACCAGCGCTGCAGGCGGTGGCGAGCCGGCGTCGCGCAGCGCCAGCGCGGTCGCGAGGGCCAGGCCGCCGCCCGCCGAATCGCCGGCGATGATGACCGGGCGCCCTTCGGCACGCAGTGCGCGAAAGGCCGCCAGCGCGTCGTCCAGGGCCGCCGGGAACCGATGTTCGGGCGCCAGCCGGTAGTCGAGCGCGAACACCGGCAGACCGGTGACGAGCGCCAGCCGCGCCGTCAGCGACCGGTGCGTGACCGGTGAACCCACGCAGTACGCGCCGCCGTGCAGGTAGAGGACCACGCCGGCCGCGCAGGAAGGCGCCTGTTTCGAGCGAAGCCATTCCCCGGGCATCCCGCCGACCTGGCCGGCCTCGATCGTCACAGCCTTCGGCACCCGCGAGCTGCGCGACAACCCGCTCAGCCAGCGGCGCTGGAAATCGATCGACCAGCGCGGCGAGAACACCGGCTTCAGCAGCAGCTTCAGCGACCCGCGCAACAGTGCGGCCACCAGCCCTTCGACAAAGCCTTTGGGTTGGTAGATGACCATCGCGTGCGCACCTTGCAAAAGAACCGATCGTAGCGGGCCGTTTGCGGCGACAGTCCGTCATCCGCGGGCGTTGCGCGCTCGCCGCGATGCGCCGGTTTCAGCGGCATTTCTGCACGGGACTTCCAAATGCGGTGCAAATCGATACATCGTGATACATCCTTTGACAGCTTCGTCGGTACGCTCGTTGTGAGTGGTGTTTCTGAATGCGCTGATGCCGGTCCGGCAAGGGGCGAAGGTTTGTGGTTTGAGTGGCGGATGGAGTCCGTGCAACGATGAACGAGTACCTGTTGTGGGGAGGCGCCGCGCTGGCGCTGCTGGTGTTGCTGGTCGCGTTGCTGCTGGTGCGGCGAGGGCGTTCGCATGCGCATGCGCGTGCACCGCGTCGGGAGCACGTCGCAGCGGCTCCAGAGGTCGATGTGCCCGCGAGGTCACCTGGAGCCTCTGAGATCGAGACGGACCATGCGGTCCACGAGCTGCACCCGGGCCCCCCATCGATCCTCGACTCGGTGCAGTCGTCTGAACAAGAGGCGTCTGAAGAAGCGGCCCGCCGGGAAGCCGATCGGGAAGCCGCTGAATGGGAGGCCCGACTCGTCGCGCAACTGGTTGCGGATCAGGAGCGTGAACGGGCCGAGCGCGAAGCGGAGCGTGTGGCTGCCGAGATTGCCGCACAGGCGCCGCCCGAGATCGACGAACAGGCGGTTCGCGAGCAGGCCGCGCGCGAAGCCGCCGAATGGGAAGCTCGCATCGTTGCTCAGCAGGCGGCCGATCAGGAGCGTGAGCGCGAACGCGCGCAAACAGAGGCAGAGGCGCAACGTCTGGCCGCCGAGGCGGCTGCTGCCGCGCAGCTGCAGCGAAACATCGAGGCCCATGCCGAGCTGGAACGAGTGGCACAGGAGCGTGCCGAACAGGCCGTTGCCGAGCAACTGGCGCGTCTTGAAGCGCAGCGTGTTGCCGAAGCGGAAGCTGAAGCCGCGCGTCTCGCTGCCGCCGCAGTGCCGCCGCTCGCGCCCGTGGCTCCGATCCCACCGCGCACGCCCGAGCAGTGCCTGGTGATGATCGCCGACGACTCGAAGGTGGTGCGCATCAAGACCAGCCGTCTGCTGGCCAAGCACCTGTACCGCGTGTCGCTGGCAGAAGACGGACTCGACGCGGCGCGCCAGATCGAAGTGACCCTGCCCGACGTGCTGATCACCGATGTCGAGATGCCGGGCATGGATGGGTTCGAGCTGACGCGCCAGGTGCGCAGCAACCCGCGCACGGCGCACATCCCGATCGTGATGATCACCGCCGACGACGAAAAGCATCGCGCCGATGCGGCCGAAGCCGGCGTCAGCGTGCTGCTCAGCAAGCCGTACCCCGAAGATCAACTGCTGTCGTACCTCGAGTCGACGCTGGCCGTCGCTGCGGTGCACTGAGTCGCCACCGGGGCCCCGCTCGGTGGCGTCCCAGGCTCCTTGCTCCCGATTGCGCTGCACGGTGGCGCCAACGAGAATCGGTTCGGCGCGTGCAAGGCCTGCATCGAGGAGTTTTCCTGTGGACGACAAGCTCATCGTCAGCAACCGCAGCGCACTGAAGCGCAAGTACGGCACGGCCGGGTTCGCCAAGGTGCAGGCGGCGCTGAAGGCGTTGGTCGCAGCCGACAAGCAGCGCGGCATCCGCACCCGCCTCGTCTACCTGGACGATGCGGCGGCGATGAAGAAGCTGAAAGGTGCGCCGATCACCGAGGCGTCCAGCCCGCGGCAGGCCAAGGCGGCGATCGATGTGGTGTTCCGCGCGACCGATCCCGAGTACCTGATGATCCTCGGCGCGCCCGATGTCGTGCCGCAGCAGGACCTGACCAACCCGATGTACTCGCCGCCGGACGACCCCGATCCGACCGCCTGGGGTGATCTGCCCTATGCCTGCGAGGCCGGCTATTCGCGCGACGTCGCGGCCTTCAAGGGCCCGACCCGCGTCGTCGGGCGGTTGCCCGATCTGACCGCCGCCACCGAGCCCTCGCATCTGATCGACCTGCTCGGCATATCGGCCCGGCACCGGCCGCGCGACGTGGCCGACTACGGCAGCTACTTCGGGTTGTCGACGCAGACCTGGCGCGAATCGACCGCGCTCAGTCTCTTCAACATCTTCGGCAACTCGAAGGCCCTGACCCTGTCGCCGCCAGCGCGCGACAAGCACCCTGCCGCGCGTCTCGCGCCGCTGATGCATTTCATCAACTGCCACGGCGGGCCGTCGGACCCGCAGTTCTATGGCGAGGACAAGAAAGGCAACCAGCCGGCGTCGCTGTCGAGCGATGCGATCGGGGGCAAGATCAGTCGCGACACCGTCGCTGCAGCCGAATGCTGCTACGGCGGCGAGATGTACGACTCGGTCACGCTCGGCCTGCCGCTGCCGATCTGCCAGCACTATCTGGCGCAGGGCGCGTGCGGCTTTCTCGGCAGCTCGACCATTGCCTACGGCCCGGCCGACAGCAACGGTGCCGCCGACCTGCTGACGCAGTATTTCCTGCTGGCGGTGCTCGAAGGCGCATCGATCGGTCGCGCTTCCCTGATGGCGCGGCAGCGTTTCGTGCAGCAGGTGGCCGAGCTCGACCCGACCGACCTGAAGACGCTCGCGCAGTTCAGTCTGCTCGGCGACCCGGCGATGCACCCGGCCCGCGTGCCCAACGCCACCGCGGTTCCGAAGGGCGTGGCGGCGGCGGATGCACAGCGCATGCAGCGCCGCGATCGGCGCGCCAAGCTGCGGGCCGTGGGCGATTTTCTCGGCGCCACCAAGCCCGCGACCTCGCTGCCGTCGGCCGACGCGAAATGCTCGCCGCAGATCCGTCAGGCGCTGGCCCGCATCGCGCACAGCGCCGGCCTGGCGGTGGGCCAGAAGTTCGTCGCCTACGCGGTACACACGCCGGGCCGGAAATCCGCGTTGCG
This sequence comes from Pseudomonadota bacterium, assembly GCA_030271615.1. Taxonomy (GTDB): domain Bacteria; phylum Pseudomonadota; class Gammaproteobacteria; order Burkholderiales; family Burkholderiaceae_C; genus PBB1. The sequence continues at coordinate 10,930 of JARXKP010000015.1, read as the reverse complement.
CGGCAAGGGTGCAGACGCGATGCCGACGCGCTATCACGTGGCCATCGCCACGCCGGCCGGTCCGGCCAAGAGCTCCGGCCCGCGGTTCTGCGCGGTGGCCGCCGTGGCACGCGAGGTGGAGGGACGCATCGTGGCGTACCGCGTCTACCTGCAGCGATGACGACCGACACGGGCCCGCGTCGCGTTGACGGGTTGATCGGCCAGGTGGTCGCCGGGCCGCTTGGCGGCGGCAGCAAGAGCGAACGGCAGGCGCTGTGGATCGAGACCCCGCAGGGCCGCTTCGTGCTGCGCCGCAAGGACGGGCCGAGCTTCGGCGACGCGACGCTCGACCGCTACCTCGGACAGCGCGTTGTCTGCTGCGGCTTCGTGGTCGGCTACACCCTGCTTGCCGAGCGCATCGAGGTGGCTCCGGCGTAGTCTTGAATGCGCGCCGCCTGAACCGCGCCCGGTCTCGCGATCGTCACGACCAGAAGTCGATCACCTCGCCGGCCGCAGGCTTGAGGTGCTTGGCGCGGCGGTCGAGCGAAGGCGTGCCGAGCGCGATCCAGCCGACCAGTGTTTCACCGGGGCCGCAGAACGCCGATGTCAGCAACGCTGACCGCGCCTTCGCGCCGCTCAGCATCTTGGCGCCGTAACCCAGCGCCTGCGCGGCCAGCAGGAAGTGCGCGATCGCGCCGCCGACACAGGCCCATTGCTCGTGCGCCGGCACCTGCGGGTGGCCGAGGTCGATCCGCGCGATCACCGCCACCGTGACCGGTGCCTTCAGCGCGCGCTCGCGGTCGAGCACAGCGCCCTCGGCGTCCTTGCCGGCCGCCAGCGCGGCCTGCTCGAACAGCGAGGCCATGCGGGCCCGCGCCGCACCGCGCACGGCGCGAAACCGGAACGGCACCAGTGCGGCATGGTCCGGCGCGCGCAGGGCGGCCTCGGTCAGCGTGAGCAGCTCGTCGTCGCTCGGGCCGGGGTCGTCCAGGTAGCGCTGTCCGATCGAATGGCGACCCATCAGGGCCTGCAGTACGAGGTTGGCGTCGGTTGCGTTCATCGTGTTTGCTTCAAGGTTGCAAGAGGGCGAGTGCAGTTTGTCGTGAGATCGGCACTTGTCGCGGGAATACGCGGGCCGTCAGCGGTTCAGCCAGCGTCTCGCAGCGTACGACAGCGCATCGACCAGCGCCACCAGCCCCATCATCGCCGCCAGCACGGTGCAGCTCTCGTGCATCTGGAACAGCCCGAGGTGGTAGTACAGCATCTGTCCCAGACCGCCAGCGCCGACCACGCCCAGCACCGCGGCGGCGCGGATGTTGTTCTCCCATCGATACAGCGTGTACGCGATGACCTGCGGCCAGATCTGCGGCAGCGTTGCATACAGGAACACGCGCAGCCGACCGACGCCGCGCACGCGCAGCGCGAAGGACGGCTCGGGCGGTGCGTTCTCGATGCTCTCGGCGAACAGGCGGCCGAGCACGCCGCTGGTGTGCAGCGCCAGTGCCAGCGTCCCGGAAAACGGGCCGAGCCCGGCGGCGATCAGCAGCAGCGCGGCCCACACCAGCTCGGGCACCGAACGCAGCACGTTCAGCGCGGTGCGCGTCACGCCGCGCAGCAGCGGTGTGCCGATCGTGCGGGCGCCGTCATGGTTGCGCCCGCTCGCCGGCAGCGCCAGTGCCAGGCCGCCCAGCGCCGCCAGCAGCGTGCCGAGCAGCGACATGGCGAGCGTCTCCAGCGTGGCATCGAGCGTGCGCTGCAGGAAGGCGGTTGAGGTTTCGGGCGGGAAGAAGCTGACCAGGAACCGGCCCATGGACCGCAGCGCGCCGGGCGACAGGAAATCGGCCCAGCGGAGGTCCAGCGTCGCAAAGCTCGACACCACCAGCGCGGCGACGCCGAGGCCGATCCAGCGCGCGGCGTGGCGCGCGGGCGGCGGTGTGCTCGTCGACGAAGCCGTCATGCCATCGACCTTCGCAGCATTGCGCTGACCCGGTCCGACAGTGCCACCAGCGCGATGAAGACCAGCAGGATGCTGCTGACCTCGCCGCCCGAGAACATCTTCGCCGCGCTGTCGAGCAGCTGCCCGAGGCCGCCGGCGCCGACGAAACCCAGCACCACCGAGGCGCGGATCGCGCATTCCCATCGGTACACGGTGTAGCTGACCAGTTCGGACGCGCACTGCGGCAGCGTGCCGAACAGCAGGGCCTGCAACCGGCCGCTGCCGTTGCGCAGCAGTGCCTGCGTCGGCGCCGCGTCTCCGCTTTCGAGGATCTCGGCGTAGACCTTGCCCAGCATGCCGCCGTACGCGATGCCGATCGCCAGCACGCCGGCCGTCGGCCCGAGGCCCACGACCCGCACGAACAGCAGCGCCCACACCAGCTCGGGCACCGAGCGCAGCACCACCATCGTCCAGCGCAGCAGCGTGCGCACCGCAAACGGCCCCAGGCTCATCGGATGAGCCAGTGCGCTGACCGACAGGCGTGCGGTCGAACCCAGCGCCAGCGGCACCGCGATCAGCCACGCCAGCGTCATGCCGGCGGTGGCGATCGCGACGGTGCGCCAGGTCTCGCGCGCCAGCAGCCACAGGAATTCGGCGTCCATGCGCGGAGGCACGAAGCTCGCCAGAAAGTGCAGCGTCGAGTGCAGGCTGCGCGCGTCGGCCAGCACCCACGGCTTGAATTCGGTCAGCACCGCCAGCGGCCACAACATCACCGCGAGCAGCAGCACGGTGGCCCAGCGGACCGACCCCGCGGGGTCGGCGCGGGCGATCGCCGAGTGGGCGCTCGAAGGTGATGCAGCGAGGGTCATCGGTGGCAACTCCGCACTCGGACGACCGGGTTCAGCGGCAGATGATCTGCGGTTGGGCCGCACGCCCGGTCGCCGGGCGATCGGGCGATTCGAGGCCCGGCACCGCAGGCTCGTCCACGACGCCGCGCGTTCCGTACAGCGCGGCGACCTGCGCGTCGGTGAACTCGGCTGCCGGCCCGTCGTACACGATCGTGCCGTCGCGCAGCGCCACGATGCGCGCAAAGCGTCGCCGCGCCACTTCGACCTGATGCAGCGTGCACACGAGCGTGCGGCCGGCGCTGCGGGCGGCTTCGGTCAGCCGCTCGATCACCTGCTCGGCATGCGCCGGATCGAGCGCCGACAGCGGTTCGTCGATCAGCCACAGCTCGGCATCGGCGACCAGTGCGCGCGCCAGTCCGACGCGCTGGCGTTCGCCGCCGGAGAGCCGATCGACGCGCTCCCACAGCTTGTCGCCGAGGTCGAGCGCCGCCAACGCTGCCAGCGCGGCAGCGGCTTCGCGCGGGTGCCACAGCGTGCGCAGGCTGGCCCACAGCGACTGCCTCGGCAGCCGTCCCGCCAGCACCGCCGTGACCACACGCTGACGCGGCGGCAACGGCGGCACCTGGGGTGCCAGGAACAGTCGGGCGCGCAGCCGCTGCCGCGCGCCCGACGACAGCGTCCACGGCGTCTGCCCGAACAGGCTCAGCGCGCCGGCAAGCGGCGGTACCGCGCAGGCCAGCGCGTGCAGCAGGCTGGTCTTGCCGGAGCCCGACGAGCCGATCAGCGCGATCTGCTCGCCGCGCCGCACGTCGAGCGACAGGCCGTGCAGCACCTCGGTGGTGGCCAGGGGTGCGGCCGCGGCGTGCAGGGCTCGCAGCGAGACGATCACGTCGAGGGACGGCACAGCGTCGAGCGCTGCGCGCGTCGACGCCTCGGCGATCACTTCAGCAGTCCGGCGTTCTCGGCGGCCGCGCGGATGCCGCTGTAGTTTTCAGCCTTCGTCGTCACGAACCGGGTGGCGCGCTGCAGGCCGAGGATTTCCTTGCCCTGCGGCGTGTTCGCATCGAGCGACAGGAAGGCCTGCTGCAGCTTGTTGCGCAGGTCGGCCGGCATGTCGGCGTGCACCGACCAGTTGTAGTCGTAGTAGCCCGGCGTCGTGAAGAACACCTTGACGACCGTCGGGTCGACCTTCTTGTCGGCGACGAACTTGTCCCACACCGAGATGTTGAGCGCGCCGGCATCGACCTTGCCGCTGGCGACCGCGGCGATCGTCGCGTCGTGCGCGCCCGAGAAGCTGATGCGCTTCAGGTCGATATCGGGGTTGATCTTGGCGGCGAGCAGGAAGCTGCGCGGCATCAGGTGGCCCGAGGTGCTGGAGGCCGAGCCGAAGCTCAGCGTCTTGCCCTTCAGGTCCTCGAGCTTGTTGATGCCGCTCTTCGCATCGGTGATGAAGACCGAGCGGAATTTCTCGTCTTCCTCGCGCTGCACCAGCGGGATCACCTTGCCATCCGACCGCACGCTGGCCTGCACGAAGGTGAAGCCGCCGAACCAGGCCAGATCGACCTTCTTGTTGACCAGCGCCTCGACGGCGGCGGCGTAGTCGGTGACCGGCGTCCACTCGACCTTCATGCCCAGCTTGGCCTCCAGGTACTGGCCCAGCGGCGCGAACTTGCGGGCCAGTTCGGTCGGTGCCTCGTCGGGGATCGCGGTGACGCGCAGCACCTGCTGTGCGTGCGCGCTGAAAGCCAGGGCGGCGGCGGCCGCGGCCAGACCGAACGGACGCGCCGAGCGGGCAATGCGAGGGAGGATGGAATTCATGAGGGGAACGCTCCTGGAAGGCATGGCGCCGCAGCACCGAAGAAAAACCTCAAGGGTAAGCGGCAAATGAAAAGGTTCGGGATGCACACGGTTATCGCGTTCGAGATCGCCAGCCAGCCGGTAGCGCGCAGTGTGGCGGGTGCGTTGGCTACACTGCGTGTCCCATGCATTTCTCAGCCGTCTCATTGCGTCTCTCGTGCTGGCTCGCCCTGCTGGCCGTGCTGGCATTGGCGTTGTTGCCGACGGTTTCGCATGCGCTGGCGGCGGCACGTGGGCAGGCCGCCTGGGCCGAGGTCTGCACGCCCCGGGGCGCTCGCCTGGTCGCTGCCGCCAGCGCGGACGGCGAGCTGCAACAGGAACAGGGCGCGCCGGCGTCCTCGGCCTTCCATCTGGAGCACTGTCCCTTGTGCGCGTTGTCGACCGGCGACCTCGGGCCTGCGCCATCGTCATCGACGCTGTTGCCGCCGACGCCTTCCGGTGTGCAGCTGCCCGAAAGATTCCTGCAGGCGCCTTGCACGCCCCACGCGTGGCGCAGCGCGCAGCCTCGCGCGCCCCCGTTCGTCTCCTGATGCTCTGAGTCCGACTCGGCTCGCACTGTTCAGCACGGTGCGCCGGGTCATGCATGCATCCGCCGGGCAACGTGCTCGGCCATCGGGAGTTTTTCATGAAGACCATCCACGTCGCCCTTCAGGCCGCCGTTCGCGCTGCCGTCGTCCTCGGCATGACTGCGTCTGCCGGCCTCGCGCAGGCTTCCTGCGGCTCGTCGTACTGCACGCTGATGACCGACCGCTATGCCCAGGGCAACGCCGAGGCGCACCTCGGCTGGAGCGGCGACCTCCGGCTCGAGGTCATCGACCAGAAGAAGCTGCGCAGTGGCACCTCGAACATCCAGGCCAGCGAGGTGACCCACGAGGAGGCGATCGAGCGGCACACGAAGAACCGCAACCTCGTGACCACGCTCGGCTACGGTTTCGACCGCGACTGGTCGATCTCGCTGCGCGTCCCGCTGGTTCATCGCGACCACCTGCACGACTTGCTCGACGAGGAAACCGGCCTGCCGGGCGAGCGCGAGCAATGGCGATTCACGCGGTTGGGCGATGTGCAGCTGATCGTGCGTCGGCAGTTCGCGTCCGACACCGGGCCCGATTCGCATGCGGTGTTCGGCGGCTTCAAGCTGCCGACCGGAGCGACCCATGTCACCAACGGGGGCAGCAGCCGCGCCGAACGTGCTCTGCAGCCAGGCAGCGGAACCACCGATTTCGTGGTCGGCCTGGCGGGCAGGCATGTGCTCGATGCGACCAATGCCGTGATCGGACAGGCGAGCGTCACGCAGGCGGTGAACTCCGACGAAGGATTCAAGCCCGGTCGGCGCCTGGAACTGTCGGCCGGTTGGTCGCACGCCTATTCGCACAGCCTGGGCGCGGTGTTGCAGGTCAACCTGCGTCGCCGTGAGCGGGACCATGGTGCGCAGGCCGAACCCGACAACTCGGGATCGACCTCGCTCGACCTGAGCCCCGGTGTCACCTTCGGCGTCGGCGGGGCCTCGACGCTGTACGCCTACGTGCAGGTGCCGGTCTACCAGAAGGTGAACGGCATCCAGCTGGTGCCGCGGGCCTCGTTCGTGGTCGGTTTGACGTCCGACTTCTGACCGACGGATCGCGGGAGCCGCTGCCGGCGACCCGCCCTGACGCGCTGTCACCACCGCGGGGTGCGCTACCCTCGGCGATGACCGATCCGCAAGCAACCGACGAATTCGTGCAGGCGGATCCGACCCTGGCTCCATCGCATCAACCGAGGGACGAGGCGCTGCAGCCCGATCCCGAGCGCGTGCTGCTGCACATGCCGGTCGATGTGCGCAGCCTGTCGCTGGCGATCCTGGCGGCGCTGGGGGTGCTGTTCGCGATGCGCTGGGCCAGTCCGGTGCTGATCCCGCTGATGCTCGGGGTGATGCTCAGCTATGCCCTCAGCCCGATCGTCGACCGACTCCATCGCTGGCGGGTGCCGCGCGCGGCCGGTGCGGCATTGCTGCTGCTGGCCATCGTCGGCGGCCTGGGCTGGACGGCCTACACGCTGAGCGACGACGCCACGGCGCTGCTTGAATCGCTGCCCGAAGCGACGCAGAAGATCCGTCAGACCGTGCTGTCGCATCGCAACCCGTCCGAATCGACGATCGACAAGGTGCAGAAGGCCGCGACCCAGCTCGAACAGGTCGCCCAGGAAAGTGGCCGGGTCCCGGCGACGACCGCGCGCGGCGTCACGCGGGTGCGCATCGAGCGACCGCAGTTCGACATCAAGGACTACGTCTGGACCGGCACGCTGGGGCTCGCCGCGTCGATCGGTCAAGCCACCGTGGTGCTGTTCATCGCCTTCTTCCTGATGGCGTCGGGCGACACCTTTCGGCGCAAGCTCGTGAAGATCGTCGGGCCGACGTTCGCGCGTCGCAAGATCACCGTGCAGGCGCTTGACGAGATCACCTCGCAGATCCAGCGCTACCTGCTGGTCCAGCTGTTCATGAGCGTGTGCGTCGGCGTTGTGACCTGGGTTGCCTACCTGCTGATCGGCGTTCAGCACGCGGCGGTGTGGGGCGCGGCGGCCTGCGTGCTCAACTTCGTGCCGTACCTCGGTTCGATCGCGTTCACGGCGGCGTCGGCGCTGGTCGGCTTCGTGCAGTTCTCGAGCGTCGACATGGCGGCGCTCATCGCGGGCGTATCGCTGATCATCCACACCCTCGCCGGCCACCTGATCACCCCCTGGCTGACCAGCCGCACCAGCCAGATGAATGCGGTCGCGGTATTCGTCGGCGTGCTCGCCTTCGGCTGGCTGTGGGGTCTGTGGGGGCTGCTGCTGGGCGTGCCGGTGCTGATGATGGTCAAGGCGGTCTGCGACCGCGTCGACGACCTCAAACCGATGGGTGAACTGCTCGGGAGCTGACCGCAGGGTCGATCGCTGATCTGCGACCTCTCGGTTCGATCAAATGGCGCTGCGTGCGGGTGAGGACGTGCGCATCACGCTTGGTGTCCGGTCACGCGAAGGAGCCGGCGTGTTCGTCGTCCGGGGTTCCACAACCCCGCTCTCGGTCGTCCCGACGGGCGCCAGCGCAGGTTCGACCGATCGCATGATCGGCGCGCCCGCCTGGCCGACGCTGACCTGGCTGAACCGACCGCCACCGATCCAGGCTGCCCGAGGAAGGCCGCGACCTGAGGAAGCCGCCGGAACGGTCTGAAGTGTCGGAAGGTTCACCGGATGTCGTGTGTTGATTCATGCCCTGACAACGGTGCCGTCGTTCGATCCGTCGACCGTTCGACCCGTGAAGTTGTATCTGTTTGTACGCCGCCTGTCCGCACCCCTCTTCTGGCTTGTGTCGTGCGCGGTGTGCGATCGAAGCCGACTCAAGGTATCGGTGGAAACGACCGATAAAAAGGGACGCACGACGCGGGACCTGCGCCCTCACCGCGGTCATCCAACAAGAACACCAGATTCAAACGAGAAGACCTGTCCATGTCCACAGTCGCCCAGCCGCACCTGCTCCTGTCTGCCAAGACGAATCACGTCTCCGCCCGCGTCAGCGGCTTCTTTGCGCACCACGGCATCTGGGCGCCTGGCGTGCGGCTGTTCCGCACGCTGCGCTTCACCGCGAAGGCGCTGGTCATTTCGATGGCCTTCCTGCTGCCACTGCTGGGTCTGCTCGGTTGGCAATTGAAGACGCAGTCCGATCAGGCCATGCAGACGCGAATGAACGCGACGCGCCAGCACGTCGAGATCGCTCACGGCCTGATCGTCTGGGCACAGGCGCAGGAGGCGGCGGGCACGCTGTCGCGCGAGCAGGCGCAGCGCATGGCCATCGGTGCGGTGTCGAAGCTGCGCTACGACGGCAAGGAGTACTTCTGGATCAACGACATGCAGCCGCGCATGGTCATGCATCCCATCAAGCCCGAGCTCGACGGCAAGGACCTCAGCGGCACCAAGGACCCGAACGGCTTCGCGCTGTTCAGCGCCTTCGTTGCCAAGGTGCGTCAGGACGGCAAGGGTTTCGTCGCCTACCAGTGGCCCAAGCCGGGCAGCGACAAGCCCGTGGACAAGATTTCGTACGTGCAGGGTTTCGAGCCGTGGGGCTGGGTGATCGGCTCCGGCGTCTACACCGGTGATATCCGCGACGCCCTGCTGCGCGAACTGGCCTGGGTCGGTGGTGTCGTCGCGGTCGCCCTGCTGGTCGCCGGTTACCTGTTCCTGAGTTTCTTCCGTGTGATGGATGGCGGGCTGAAGGAAACCCGACGTCATCTGCGCGCCATGACCGATGGTGATCTCACGACATCGCCGTCGCCGTGGGGCAACGACGAGGCCGCGCAGCTGATGCTCGAGCTGCGCGACATGCAGGAATCGCTGCGTCGCATGGTGCGCCGTGTGCGCTGTTCCAGCGATGACATCGTGAACTCGAGCGACAACATTGCCAACGGCGCGATGGACTTGTCGGGACGCACGGAGCAGACCGCGGCCAACCTCGAGGAATCGGCGGCGTCGATGGAGCAGATCGCGTCGACAGTCAAGAGCACCACCGAGCACACCGAAGAGGCCTCGCGCGTCGCACGTCACAACGCAGAAGTGGCCGCTCAGGGTGGGACGGTGATGCGCGATGTGGCCGACACGATGGAAGGCATCCGCAACTCTTCCACCCGCATCGGGGAGATCATCGGCACGATCGACGGCATCGCTTTCCAGACCAACATACTCGCCCTGAACGCAGCGGTGGAAGCGGCTCGTGCCGGCGAGCAGGGACGAGGCTTCGCGGTCGTCGCGACCGAGGTTCGGTCGCTCGCCCAGCGCAGCGCGGCGGCTGCCAAAGAGATCAAGACGCTGATCGGTACCAGCGTGGAACAGGTCGAGGCCGGCACCAGCATCGTGCGCCGGGCGGGCGCCACCATCGACGAGATCGTGTCGTCGTCCGGCCGCGTCAATCACCTGCTCGGCGAGGTGGCAACCGCCGCTCGTGAACAGAGCCTGGGCATCAGTCAGATCGGCCAGGCCGTCCAGGAACTCGACCGCATGACGCAGCAGAACGCCTCGCTGGTCGAGCAGACCGCCGGTGCGGCCTCGGCGATGCGGGACCAGGCCCACACGCTGGCCGAGGAGGTGTCGCGTTTCAAGATGCCTGCGGGCGCGGTTTGATCCGGGCGGTCCGCTGCAAGGGCGAACACGGCAGCGTGGAGCTGGCCTGATGAGCGCTGCTGGCGGCAGGGCAGGCGCCTAGGACATCGACTACGGCGAGGGGCGGTCTTGTCTGCTGGAGGCGGTGGCAGGAGATCCGCACAGTCGACAGGCGTGGTGGAGGTTCCCGAAGGATCCTGCACCGCCATCCTCGATGACTGCCGACACCCACCTCCTCAACGCACCTTCATCCGCCACCCGACTCCTGGTCGACCCCCGCCGAGCGATCCTGCTGCGCGAGCTGGGGATCCTCGACAGCGAGTCGGAGCCGAGTTTCGATGGCCTGACGCAGGCTGCGCGCCTGCTCACCGGGTGCCCGATCGCACTCGTCAGCCTGCTCGATGTCGGGCGGCAGTGGTTCAAGTCGAAGCAGGGACTGCAGGCCAGCGAAACGCCGATCGCCTGGTCGTTCTGTGTCCACGCAGCCCAGCAGAGCGATCTGTTCGAGGTCGAGGACACGTGGACCGACCCGCGCTTCTCGAGCAATCCGCTGGTGACGGGTGCCCCGCACATCCGCTTCTACGCCGGCAGGCCCTTGACGCTGGACGGAGTGTCCCTGGGTTCCCTGTGCGTGATCGACACGCGACCGCGCCGTCTGTCGATCGAAGTCAGGCAGTCGCTCGAAGGTCTGGCCCATGCGGTTGAAGGCTTGATCGCATCCCGCAGAGCGACGGTGGCGCTTCAGGATCAGCGCCAGCGTCTTGTCGACATCGCCTGCGCATCCGGCGATTGGCTGTGGGAGGCGGATGCCCAGGGCCGGGTCTTCTGGAGCGCGGCCCGCGACGCCGAAGCCGGTGCGGAGGGTCCGCTGCGCGTCGGGCACCGGCTGCCCGATGGCGCGCTGCTGGACACCCGGGGTGAACCGTTGCACCCCGCCGTCATGTTCCACGAATTGCTGGCGCTGCAGACCAAGGTGGTCAGCGCAACGTTCTGTCCAACGACGCAGAACGGCACCGCCTGCCTGTCGTTTTCGGCACTTCCGCGTTTCGGCGCTGCAGGCGAGTTGCTGGGCTTTCGAGGCACGGCGCGCGACGTGAGCATCGCGGTGGCGCAGGAGCGAAAACGCTATGCCGCAGACCTGAACCTGCGGCTCGAACGCGATGCCGCACAGCAGGTGGCGCGGCTGCGCAGCGAGGTGGTGTCCCGC
>JARXKP010000254.1 GCA_030271615.1 Pseudomonadota bacterium | reverse complement strand
CTGCTCATCCCCCACGCCAGCGCCGTCTCCGAGGCCAGCGCCCACACGCTGCGTGATCTCACCCTGCCGAACCTGGCGCGATTGATGACGGTGCTGCAAGCCACCACGCGCGATGTCGACGACGAGTACACGCTGTCGCCGCCGCACGAACGAGCCCTCGCGACAGCGCACGGCTGGCACGGCACCGACGGCCGCTGGCCCTGGGCCGCCCTGCAAGCCGCAGCCGACGGCATCGACACCGGCAAGCGCCTTTGGGGCCTGCTGACGCCGGTGCACTGGCATGTCGGGCGCGAACACATCACGCTGGCCGACCCGTCGGCGCTGGACCTGCCCGCCGAGGAATCGCGCGCGCTGTTCGACGCGGTGCGACCGCTGTTCGAGGACGACCCCGATGGCGGCTCGCTGACCTGGGCCGCGCCGACGCGCTGGTATCTCGCGCATGAGCATCTGGCCGACCTCCCCTGCGCGTCGATCGATCGCGTGATCGGCCGCAACGTCGACCTGTGGCTGCGCGGCGACCCGCAGGCCTCGGCCGATCAACTGGCGCGGGTTCGATGGGTGCGCCGGCTGCAGAACGAGGTGCAGATGCTGCTGCACCAGCACCCGGTCAACAACGCCCGTGAAGCGCGAGGCGCGCTGCCAGTCAACTCGTTCTGGCTCAGCGGCTGCGGCCGCGCGCAGGCCGCCTCGGCCGCGGTGACGGTGGACGACCGCCTGCGCGCGCCGCTGCTGGCCGAAGACTGGGCCGGCTGGGCCGACGCCTGGCGCTCGCTCGATGCCGAGTTGCTGGGAACACTCGCCGCCGCAGCCGTCCGTGGCGAGCCGGTGGCCTTGACGCTGTGCGGGGAACGCAGCTGGCAGCGCTACGACGCGGTGCCGCGCTCGCTGTGGCAGCGTCTCGGCGATCGCTTCAAGACGATCGAACCGCACACCGTGCTGACCGCGTTATGAGCGCGCCGACCCTGACGCTGCGCGCTGCCGCACCACGCGCCGCCTGGACACTCGAACAAGCCGGCGTGCATCCGCTGCTGGCGCGGCTGTTCGCGGCGCGTGGCGTGCGTGGCATCGACGAACTCGACGACGGGCTGGCCCGTTTGCTGCCGCCGTCCGAGCTGCAGGGCGCCGCGGCCGCGGCCTCGTTGCTCGCCGATGCGCTGCGCGATGGCCGGCGGCTGTGCGTCGTGGCCGACTACGACTGCGACGGCGCCACCGCCTGCGCGGTCGCGTTGCGTGGTCTCGCGCTGCTGGGTGCGGCGCCCGGCACGCTGGGCTACGTGGTGCCCGACCGCGCGGTGCATGGCTACGGCCTCACCCCGGCGATCGTCGACCTGGCGCTGGCGCAGGGTGCGCAGGTGCTGGTGACGGTCGACAACGGCATCGCGAGCCTGGCCGGCGTCGCCCACGCACGGGCGCACGGGCTCGCCGTCGTCGTGACCGATCACCATTTGCCGGCCCAGGAAGACGATGCGATCGTGCTGCCCGACGCGAACGTGATCGTCAACCCGAACCAGCCGGGCTGCGGCTTCCCGAGCAAGCACCTGGCCGGCGTCGGCGTGATGTTCTATGTGCTGCTCGCGCTGCGCAGCGAGTTGCGGGCGCGCGGCGTCTACGCCGGTGGGCCGGACGCCAGCACCTCAGCGCCCGCGCAGCCGAAGCTCGACGCCCTGCTCGACCTGGTCGCGCTCGGCACGGTGGCCGACGTGGTGCGGCTCGACGCCAACAACCGGCGGCTGGTCGCGCAGGGGCTCAAGCGCATCCGCGCCGGCCGCATGCAGCCCGGCGTGGCCGCGCTGTTCGCGGCGGCGGGCCGCGACCCGGCGCGCGCCGCCGGATTCGACTTCGGCTTCGCGCTCGGACCGCGCATCAACGCGGCCGGGCGCTTGTCCGACATGACACTCGGCATCGAGTGCCTGCTGACCGACGACCCGGCACGCGCCGCGCAGCTCGCGCAGCAGCTCGACGCGATCAACCGCGAGCGGCGCGAGGTCGAGACCGGCATGCGCGAGCAGGCCGAAATGCTGCTCGATGCGCTGATGCAGAAGCTCAGCGACCCGGGCACGGCTCCGCCGGCGCTGGCGATCTACGACCGCGACTTCCACGAGGGCGTGGTCGGCATCGTCGCGTCACGCTTGAAAGAGCGAGTGCACCGCCCGACCTTCGTGTTCGCGCGTGGGCAGGACGGGCTGCTGAAGGGGTCGGGCCGGTCGATCGAGGGCTTCCACCTGCGCGATGCGCTCGACCTGGTCAGCAAGCGACACCCGAGCGTGCTGAAGAAATTCGGCGGACACGCGATGGCCGCGGGCTGCACCGTCGACGAGGCAGATTTCGCCACCTTCGACGCGGCGTTTCAACGGGTCGCGCGCGAAGGGCTGGATGCCGCGACGCTGGAGCGCCGGGTCCTCAGCGACGGACCGCTCGGCATCGAGCACTTCAACACCGAGACCGTGCAGTCGCTGAACGCACAGGTGTGGGGCCCGTCGTTCGAGGCGCCGCTGTTCAGCGACGAGGTCGAAGTCGTCAGCCAGCGATTGGTCGGCGAGAAGCACCTGAAGCTGAGCGTGAAGCATTCGGGCACCCTGCGCGACGCGATCTGGTTCGGCCGCGTCGAACCGTTGCCGGCGCGTGTGACGCTGGCGTATCGCCTGAGCCTCGACGAATACAACGGCCGCCAAAGGCTGCAGATGATCGTGGAGGCCGCGCAGGCGACGGCTGTCGCTGCGGTGCCTCCGGCGCATTGAACCCTCGGGGCACGTTGGCGTCAGATCAACGGACACGAATCCTGCCCAGGGGGGGAATCCACCATGCGCCGTTTCCTGCTGCTGATCGCTTTCGCGTTCTCGTCGATGGCACCGCTGGCCCAGTCGCAGGAGTTGCGGCCTGTCACGGTGGCGAGCGACCTCGAACACCCGTGGGGCCTGGCCTTTCTGCCTGACGGGCGGATGCTCGTCACCGAGCGGCCGGGCCGACTGCGCATCGTCGGTGCCGAGGGCCGGATCAGTGCGCCGATCGTCGGGCTGCCACGCGTGGATGCGGCAGGCCAGGGAGGTCTGCTCGACATCGTTCTCGACCCGAAGTTCGGCGACAACGCGCGGGTCTACTTCAGCTACAGCGAGCCGGGCGACGACGCCGAAGGCCGCCGAGCCAGCAGCACGGCGGTCGCCCGTGCCCAGCTCGACGGCAACCGGCTCGTCAACCTGCAGGTGATCTTTCGTCAACGGCCGAAAGTCGCCAGCTCGGCCCATTTCGGCTCGCGGCTGGTGTTCGCCCGCGACGGCCGCCTGTTCGTCACGCTGGGCGATCGCTTCAGCCGCCGCGACGACGCGCAGACACTCGACACCCACCTCGGGAAGGTCGTGCGCATCGAAGCCGACGGCAGCGTGCCGGCCGACAACCCCTTCGTCGATCGCGCGGGGGCACTGCCCGAGATCTGGACTTACGGGCACCGCAACGTGCAGGGCGCGGCGCTGCATCCGGTCACCGGCGAGCTGTGGACGCACGAGGACGGCCCGCAAGGGGGCGACGAGCTGAACATCGAGTTCGCCGGCAAGAACTACGGCTGGCCCGTCATCACCTACGGCCGCGAATACGTCACCGGGCTGAAGATCGGCGACGGCACCACGCGCGCCGACATCCCGGCGCCGCTGACGGTGTGGACACCATCGATCGCGCCGAGCGGCATGGCTTTCCTGACCAGCGACCGCTACCCCGGCTGGAAGGGCAACCTGTTCGTCGGCGCGTTGCGCGGCCAGATGCTGGTGCGGCTCGAACTGGACGGCCGCCGGGTCGTCAAGGAGCACCGCCTGCTGCAATCCATGAGCGAGCGCATCCGCGATGTGCGCGAGGGCCCCGACGGCTGGCTGTACCTGCTGACCGACAGCCCCCAAGGCCGGGTGATCAGGCTGGAGCGCTGAGGCGGCCCCGAACGAGCGGCCAGCGTGAACTACAGCCGATGACCCCTGTCTGTGCCGACCTGGCGTGCGTCCTGTGACCGACCCCCTCCCTACAATTGACAGAGTGAACCCGCCCCTCATCTGGACCAACGCCGATCTGCACTGCCATTCGTGCGTGTCGGACGGCACCTTGCAACCCGAAGCACTGGCCGAGCGCGCCAAAGCGAACGGGGTCGAGTTGTGGGCCCTGACCGACCACGACGAGGTGGGCGGTCAGCAGCGGGCGCGCGAAGCAGCGCGGGCGATCGGGTTGCCCTACCTCGCCGGCGTGGAAATCTCGGTGACGTTCGCAGGCCTCACGGTGCACATCGTCGGGCTCGGCGTCGATGCCGAAGACGCGACGCTGGTGAAGGGCCTGGCCGCGACGCGCGACGGTCGTATCGCGCGCGCGCAGGAAATGGCCGACGGCCTCGCGAAGGTCGGCATCCAGGACGCCTTCGAGGGCGCGCTGAATTACGCCGGCAACCCGGAACTGATCGCTCGCACCCACTTCGCCCGCTACCTGGTCGAGACCGGCATCTGCGCCAGCACGCACGAGGTGTTTCGCAAGTACCTGGTCGAAGGCAAGCCGGGTTTCGTAGAGCACCGCTGGGCATCGCTGAGCAATGCCGTGCAATGGATCAGGCAGGCCGGTGGCATCGCCGTGATCGCGCACCCGGGGCGCTACAAGTTCACCGTCAACGAGGAATACGCGCTGTTCACCGAGTTCAAGGCGCACGGCGGGCTCGGGGTCGAAGTAGTGACCGGCAGCCACACCACTGCCGACTACGTGAAGTACGCCGACATGGCAATCGAATTCGACCTGCTCGCCTCGCGCGGCAGCGACTTCCACAGCCCGGAGGAAAGCCGCACCGATCTCGGCACGCTGCCGGCGCTGGCGGCGCGGCTGAAGCCGGTGTGGGAAGCGCTGATGGAGCGGGTGCAGCAGGCGGGTTGAGGCGTCGGCAACCGCGCCGCAGACAATCGGCACATGTCCCAGCACTTCGAAGTCCATCCCGACAACCCGCAGCCCCGGCTGCTGAAACAGGC
>JARXKP010000253.1:1909-5003 GCA_030271615.1 Pseudomonadota bacterium | reverse complement strand
AGAACGGCCCGACCACCAGCGTCGCCATCATCACCGTCGAGACGAGCGCGCTCATCGCAAGGCTCGCACTCAGCACGGGATCACGAAACATCGCCAATCGGATCAAAGGTGATGCTGCTCTCGTCTCGGCGAGCACGAAGAGACCGACGCCGACGGCAGCAGCCGACAGCAACGCCAGATTGAGCGGACCGAAACTGCCGCGCCCGGTCGTCATGGCCAGTGCATACGCCGCGAGCGTCAGCGCAAGCAGCAGCGTGCCCAAGTTGTCGAAGCCAGGTCGATCCGTCTTCGGCACCCGGCGGTCAACGGGCAGGTAGCGATGCGCGAGAACAAAAGTCAGGATACCCAGCGGTACGTTGACAAAGAAGATGGCCCGCCAACCGAGTCCGGTGATCAGAACCCCGCCGAGCGACGGACCCAGAGCCGTGCCCATCGCGGACATCGTTCCAAACAGCCCCATGGCGCTACCGGTCTTTGCCTTCGGAACCGTCTCACCGACAAACGCCATCGTGAGGGCCATCATGACGGCCGCGCCCAGCCCCTGCGCCGCCCGGGCGGCAATCAGCAGCCCGAGCGTGGGCGTGGCACCGCACAGGGCCGAGGCCACCGTGAACAGGAAGATACCGGCCAGCAGCAGCCGTCGGCGGCCGATGAAGTCACCGAAACGTCCGACGCTCACGATCAGCGTGGTGATGGCGAGGAGATAAGCGAGGACGATCCACTGGACGTCCTGGAAGGAGGCGTTGAACGCCTGCGCCAAGGTCGGCAAGCCCACATTGGCAATGCTCGTGCCGAGCGAGGACAGCAACATGGACAGCGACAGGCTGACGAGCGACCACCGAACCGAAGGTGTCCGTTCCGAACGTCCAGCGGCAACCTCAACTCGTCCTGCAACGATGGGTCTCAACATGAATTCCGTCTCCTGGCGATTCCCGAAATGGGGCTGTCAGGAGCGTAGCCATTTGACTCAGATGGCGGAAGGCGCACCGTTTGCACTTTGTCCATGCGTTTGACGCCACATCACGCCCGAGCTTTGCTATGGTCGATGCATGTCTACACCCGATCTCAACTTGCTTGTCACGCTGGATGTGCTGCTCGCGGAAGGCAGCGTTGCACGGGCGGCTCGACGTCTGCAACTTAGCCCGTCGGCGATGAGTCGGGCGCTGGCGCGATTGCGTGAGACGACGGGCGATCCTCTGCTGGTCCGGGCCGGTCGGGGTCTCGTTCCCACACCCCGAGCACTCGAACTGCGCGAGCGGGTCAGTCAGCTCGTGCAGGACGGAGAAGCGGTGCTGCGCCCTGCCGAAAAGATCAACCTCGAACAGCTGGTCCGAACGTTCACGCTGCGGACCCGCGAAGGCTTTGTGGAGAACTTCGGACCGGACCTCATTGCTCGCGTCAGCGAGGAAGCTCCCGGCGTGCGGCTGCGCTTCGTGCAGAAGTCAGACAAGGACAGTGCGTTCCTTCGCGACGGGACCGTCGATCTGGAAACCGGCGTTGTGGGGAAGACGACGGGTCCGGAGTTGCGCACGCAGGCATTGTTCCGAGACCGTTTCATCGGTGTCGTGCGATGGGGGCACTCGCTGAGCCAGGGCGAGATCACTCCCGCCCGCTTTGCGACCGGCAGGCACATCGCCGTCTCACGGCGGGGTCTCGACCAGGGGCCCATTGATGAATCCTTGAAGCAGTTGGGGTTTGAAAGGGAGATCGTCACGAGCGTCGGTGGCTTCTCGACCGCGCTGGCTCTGGCTCGGACCTCCGACCTGATCGCCAGTGTTCCCGAGCGACACACCGTGAACCTGCGCGCCGGAATGCACAGTTTTCCGCTTCCGATCTCCACGCCCGAGTTCACCGTTTCGATGCTCTGGCACCCGCGGCTGGATGCCGATCTGGCGCATCGTTGGCTGCGCGGCCTCGTTCGGAAAATCTGCGCTGCGAGCCACCGTTCGTGACCAACCGCTTTTGGGCCGGCTGCGGATATTCAGCCCACGGGCCAGTGCCACGTCGCGACCCGAGCGGAGAGCGCGCCGACCTGCTTGAACACGATCGCCAACGGCCATCGCGGGCTCCGCTCAGGTGCCGGGCCCACTGCGCACCAGGTCGCGGCGCTTTTCCTGCAGATACTCGTCGACGTCGTACTCGTGCAGCTGTGCCGCGTAGCGTTCCGTGAGCGCGAACCAGGCGCGCAGGCGCGCCTGGCTCTGCTCGTCCGGCGAGCCCGTCGTGACGCTGAAGCGCGCCACCAGCGCGAGGTAGTAGCGCATGACGTTGCGCTCAACGGCAGCGCGTACGCCACGAACGTATTTCGGGCGACCATCGGCCTCCTTGCCCTCGACGGTGAAGCCGATCTTGGACCGGCCGGCAGTGGCCAGGTACGAGCCCATCGCCATCCTGGCCAGCATCCCGTAGCCATAGGAATAGCCGAAGTGCACGAAGCTGTGGCCGCCGTCGATCGGCACCACCTCGAAGACCATCCGGTAGTCCCGCGTCGACAACGGTCCCTGCGCCGCGCTGAGGGTCACGCGCAGGTGAGTGGCATCGGCAACCACGGTACGCATTCCGTAGCTGATGCTGTCCTGCATGCCGGGTACCGTGGAACGCTTGGGCCCCGCGACCAGCGTCACGCGTTCACCGTCGGCGCCGCTCGACGGCGTGCAGGAACGGACATTCAGGTGCATGAAGAGCAACTCGCAGATCCCGGTGGCCGTCCGGAAGGTTTCCCCGACCGCCGCGAACGGATGCGCGACATCGGCATACACGTCCCCTTCCAGCCGGTCGGGCAGCTCGCGCGAGATCAGGACCAGCGGTTCGCCAAAGGAATTGGCTCGCAACTGCGGCTGCAACTCGGAGCGCTTGGCTTGCAGTGCGGCGGCCGAACCCTCGGTCGGCTGCTGCGCCCGGGCCGTGACGCACGAGCCCAGGCCGCATAGCCACGCGGCGACCGCGCCGGCCGCCAGCAAACGCGACGCTCCCCCGCTCAGGACGTTGCGTCGGGACACACGATTTCGCTCGATACGCAGTGGAATCATCGGATGCAGGTGTCCTGCTGTCGGCAACCTTCGGGCAACACCGCCCTCGTCAAGGTGAGGGGGCA
>JARXKP010000253.1:0-1809 GCA_030271615.1 Pseudomonadota bacterium | reverse complement strand
TGTCCTGCTGTCGGCAACCTTCGGGCAACACCGCCCTCGTCAAGGTGAGGGGGCATGCCCGATTCGCAAGTCCCGTTGCGACGGACTCGTTCAACGCGTCCACCGAGTGCACCGCGTTTCCGCCGGTGGACGACCCTGCGCCCGATCACCTTGAATAGAAACGAATGGTTATGCGGCAACCCGTCCGCATTGATCAATGCTATGGCTGCAACTGATATTCCACCAACTGGCGTACCCAATTGTTGTAGCCGTCGTCGTATTCAGTCTTGACGACGCTTCGCGCAGACGGTGCGAACCAGTTCGTGACGTTGAGCCGCCCGTGTTTGCCGGTCGTGTCGTTGTTCCAAAAGCCCCGGTACTCGATCTTGAACGCCTCAAATTCGCCAGCGAGAACATGGACCTTTTCAAATGCGACCACATTGGCCTCAAGTTGCCAGCGCCCCTGTGTTGGATTGAGCTTGTTCGCGTAGTTGTATTTGTAGTCCCACTTCTTGCCGATCTCCAATGGAAAACTCAGGGTCTTCGATTCGCCTGATACCGCGACGGTGGAGGACTCGATCGTGTTCAGCTCGCGTGTCCACACGAACTTCCCTTCATTTTCCTTGCCGTCGATCTGCGTCGCGGTAACTGCCGTCACCGTCCGATCGAACTCGGCCTCTTTGACACCGGTTCGGCGATCGTTCTGCTCATATTTCCAGTGATCCCCAACCTTCACGATCGGAAGCTCTGCCTTGACTGGCGGAACCTGAGCGAACAATGCACCCGGAGAGAACACGAAGCACGAAATCAAGAGAAACGCCGGGGAGGCATACCTGCCAGGGACATTCTCAGCAGTCACGGTTTTCACTGTTGGCTCACTTTCAAACTTGGGTTGCTCAATATCCGGTTCTGTCGCATCAAGGGCGTGCGGATGAGGAGCACGTCGCTTTCGAGTCGCACCTTGCGGTGGTTGTGGCCCTGCGGTGCGTCGGGGTCGACCATCTGGGCCAGCGTCAGCACCATCCGGATGGCCTGCAGCTCCCCTCCGGCGGCCTGGTTGGCCAGCTGCGTGAGCGCGACGTCGAGCTTGCTGCGTGGAACACGCCGACCGCCTTCGTTGACCATGACGGTGGCCGACAGGGCCGCCTGGAAGACGGTGGCGACGTTGAGCCGGCCCTTGGGACGGCCGGCGGGGTTGCCGGAGCGGCCCTTCTGGAAGCGGGTGGCCCGAGGGGGTTTGCCGTAGCCGGTGGGGTCAGAGTGCGACATGGGCGGCCTCCGTCTGGTTCGCGGTCTGGTCGAAGGTCAGCCCGGTTTCGGCATGGACGGCATCGAGTCCGGTGTGACGCTGCCATCGTCGGATGGCGGTGTCGACGTACAGCGGGTCGAGCTCGATGCCGGCGCAGTGGCGTCCGGTGCGCTCGGCGGCGATCAGCGTGGAGCCGCTACCGAGGAAGGGGTCGAGGACCCACTGGCCGCGGTTGGAGCAGTCGTACAGCGCGTCGGCAATCATCGCGACCGGCTTGACGGTGGGGTGCAGCTCGAGCAGGTTGCCTTCGTCGGTGGCGCGGGCGAAGGAATTCACTCCAGCGTACTTCCACACGTTGGATCGGTAGCGGCCGAACTGTCCGAGCTGGACGTTGTTGGTGTGCGGTGCGGTGCCGTGCTTGTAGACGAGGACGAGCTCGTGGCCGCTGCGGTAGAGGGATCCCATGCCGGCGTTGTCTTTGGCCCAGACGCAGAGGTTCTTCAGCTCGGTGTAGAGCGCACCGGCGCTCAGGATCTCGGGCAGGTGGCGCCAGTCCATGCAGAGGTAGTGGATGGAGCCGT
>JARXKP010000252.1 GCA_030271615.1 Pseudomonadota bacterium | reverse complement strand
GCGCTGCGGGCCGTTCGGGCGTGGGCGCGGTGATGGGCTCGAAGAACCTGAAGGCAATCGCCGTTCGCGGCACGCTGGGCGTGGGCAACCTCGTGAACCCGAAAGAGTTCATGCGGGTCACCTACGAGAAGAAGAAGATCCTCGCCGACAACGCCGTCACCGGCCAGGGTCTGCCAACCTACGGCACCCAGGTGCTGATGAACGTGATCAACGAGATGGGCGCGCTGCCGACGCGCAACCACCGCGACGTCCAGTTCGAAGGCGCGAAGGACATCTCGGCCGAGGCGATGCACACGCCGCGTTCGGCGCCGGGCAGCGACGGCAAGAAGCCGCTGGTGACGAACCAGGCCTGCTTCGGCTGCACCATCGCCTGTGGTCGCATCCAGAAGATCGACCCGTCGCACTTCACCGTGTCGAACAAGCCGCAGTACTGGGGCGCGTCGGGTGGTCTGGAATACGAAGCGGCCTGGGCGCTCGGTGCCGCCAACGGCGTCAACGACATGGACACGCTGCAGTACGCCAACGTGCTGTGCAACGAGCACGGCATGGACCCGATCACCTTCGGCGCCACCATCGGCGCGGTGATGGAGCTATACGAGATGGGCGTGCTGACCCAGGCGCAGATCGGCGTCGAAGCCAGGTTCGGCTCGGCCGCTGCACTGGCTCACTTCGCCGAGATCACCGCGCACGGCGTGGGCTTCGGCAAGGAGATCGGTCAGGGCTCGAAGCGCCTGACCGAAAAGTACGGCCACCCCGAACTGAGCATGAGCGTCAAGGGCCAGGAGTTCCCGGCCTACGACGCGCGTGGCATCCAGGGCATGGGCCTGGCCTATGCCACCAGCAATCGCGGCGCGTGCCACCTGCGCGGCTACACGGTCGCGTCCGAGGTGCTGGGCATTCCGGTCAAGACCGACCCGAACGTCACCGAAGGCAAGGCCGATCTGGTCAAAGCCTTCCAGGACGCGACCGCGTCGTTCGACTCGGCCGGCATCTGCGTGTTCACCAGCTTCGCCTGGACGCTGGCCGACGTGCAGCCGCAGATCGCAGCCGCCTGCGGTGACGAGTTCACGCTCGACAACCTGAACCTGATCGGCGAGCGCATCTGGAACATGGAGCGCGACTTCAACAACCGCGCCGGCTTCACGTCGAAGGACGACACGCTGCCACCGCGGCTGCTGAACGAGCCCGCCAAGACCGGCGGCGCCAAGGGCATGGTCAACCGGCTTTCCGAGATGCTGCCCGAGTACTACACCGTGCGCGGCTGGGATGCCGATGGACAGCTGAAATCCGACACGCGGGCGCGCCTGGGGCTTTGATCGCTTGTTGCCGACGACGTTGAAAGGCGGTTGCGAAACCGCCTTTCGCGTTTCATCCTTCCGACCTGAGATCTGACTCAAAGAGAGCCCCCGCGATGAAACACCTGATCCTGGGCGCCGGCCCCGCTGGCGTCATCGCTGCCGAGACGATCCGCAAGCACGCACCGCACGACGAGATCGTCATCGTCGGCGACGAGCCCGAGCCGCCTTATTCGCGCATGGCGATTCCCTATCTGCTGATCGGCAACGTCGGCGAAAGCGGTACCCACTTGCGCCACACCGACGGGCATTTCGCGGCACTGCGCATCGAGATGCGCCGCGGTCGCGCCCGCACGCTCGACAGCGCGGCCCGCACAGTCACCCTGGACGACGGCAGCGTGCTCCCGTACGACCGTCTGTTGGTCGCCACCGGCTCCAGCCCGATGCAAGTGCCCATTCCCGGCATCGACAGCCCCGGCGTGCATCCGTGCTGGACGCTGGAAGACGCGCGCGCCATCCAGCAGCGCGCGGTGCAGGGCGCCCGCGTGCTGCAGATGGGCGCCGGCTTCATCGGCTGCATCATCATGGAGGCGTTGGCATCGCGCGGTGTCGAGCTCACCGTGGTCGAGATGGGCGACCGCATGGTGCCGCGCATGATGGGCCCGACCGCCGGCGGCATGATCAAGGACTGGTGCCAGACCAAGGGCGTGCGCGTGCACACCGGCACCAAGGTCGAGGCCATCGAGCCGGTGGCCGGCGGCCAGGCCTTGAAGGTGCGCCTTTCGAGCGGTGAAACCCTCGAGGTCGATCTGGTCATCAGCGCCACCGGCGTCAAGCCCAACATCGGCTTCCTGCAAGGCTCGGGCGTGGCCACCAGGCTCGGCGTGCTGACCGACGTGCACCTGCAGAGCAACTTGCCCGGCGTGTTTGCCGCAGGCGACTGCGCCGAGGCTTTCGACAAGGTCACCGGCACCACCATCGTCAGCGCCATCCAGCCCAACGCCGCCGATCAGGCCTACGTGGCCGCGATGAACATGATCGGCCGCCCGACCGAGTTGAAGCAGGTGACGCAGATCAACGTGCTCGACACGCTGGGCCTGATCTCGACCAGTTTTGGCGACTGGGAAGGCGATCCCGAAGGGCAGCACGTCGAGCTGACCGACCGCGCGGCCGGGCGCCACCTGAGCCTGCAGTTCAAGGGCGACGTGATGATCGGCTGCAACAGCATCGGCTGGACGAATCACGTGGGCGTGATGCGCGGGCTGGTCGAAGGCCGCATCCCGCTCGGCCCCTGGAAAGACACGCTGCTGCACGACCCGACGCAGTTGATGCCGGCCTACCTGGCGCGGGCCCAGGCCCAGGATCAACGCGGTCTGGTGGCGGCTTGAAGATCACGTTCAAGCTCTACGCCAGCCTGACCGAGCACCTGCCGGCACCGGTGCGAACCAGCAACCAGTTGCCGCTCGAGGTCGCTGAAGGTTCGACGATCGCTCAGGTCATCGAGCCCTTCGGCCTGCCCGAAAAGCTGGTGCATCTGGTGCTCGTCAACGGCGTCTATGTCGAACCCGGTCAGCGCTTGACGCGCGTGCTGAACGAAGGCGACGTGCTGGCCATCTGGCCGCCGATTGCGGGGGGATGACACGGTTCGGCTTTCCAGCCGAACCGTGCAGCCGCACGACATTCATCGGCTCACGCCCAGCTCGGCGCGATCACCGGGTTCAGCGCCGTCTGGTAGTTCGCAGGCAAGGTGGTCTGACCCGCGGCTGGCGGCGCAAAGGCGGCCATCGCATCGACCAGTCGCTGCACCTGTGAAGCCTGCAAGGCTTGCCCATCGGAGAGCTTGAAGCTCTCGACCCGGTTTGCCGTGCTGGTGTACCAGCCATTGATCGTCAAGCTGTCGCTGGTGCCGATCACCGACAGCTCCAGGTTGTTGCCGACATGGCGCAGCCAGATCTGCTCTTCGGTCACGCCGGCCAGGATGTCCAGGCGATCGGTTCCACCGGAATCGGTCAGCGAGTCGGCCCCTTCGCCTCGGCCCCAGACGTAGATGTCGTTGGAGGTGGTGTCGGTGTCGGTGAGAACGTCAGCGCCTGCGCCGCCGGTGTAGCTGTCGTTTCCAGCACCACCGATCAACGTGTCGGCCCCGGCCGCACCATTGAGGCTGTCGTCACCCGCGTTGCCGGTAAGCGTGTTCGCTGCGGAATTGCCCACCAGTTGATTCGCCAGCGCATTGCCTGTCCCAGTGACCGTAGCCGTGCCGGTGAGCGTGAGCTTTTCGACTTCGGCCGCCAACGTCCAGCTCAAGGAGGATTCGACCGCATCGCTGCCGCCTGCGGCGACCTCTATGGTGGTGTCAGCCACGTTGTCAACCACGTAAGTGTCGTCGCCGGCACCGCCGGTCATCGCATCAGCTCCGGTGCCTCCATCGAGCCGGTTGATGCCTGCATTTCCGATCAGGGCGTTGACCACGGCGTTGCCGGTGCCGTTGATGTTGCTCGCTCCTGTCAGCGTGAGGTTCTCGCTTTCCGCAGCGAGCGTCCAAGTGACTGACGACTCGACCGTGTCGGTGCCACCGCTGACAGCCTCGGTGATGACATCTCCCGCAACGTCGACCACATAGGTGTCGTTGCCTGCACCGCCGGTCATGGAGTCGATGCCTGCGCCACCGTCGAGTCGGTTCGCTCCGGCGTTGCCGATCAATGTGTTGGCTAGGCTGTTGCCGGTGCCGTTGATGCTGGTGGTTCCTGTGAGCGTGAGTTTTTCGACCTCGGCGGCCAGCGTCCAGCTGATCGACGATTCGACCGCATCGCTGCCACCTGATGCGACCTCGATCGTGGTGTCGCCGACGTTGTCGACGACATAGGTGTCGTTGCCCACACCACCGGTCATCGCATCGGCACCTGCTGCGCCATCCAGCCGGTTGATGCCAGCATTGCCGACCAGCGTGTTGGCGAGCGCATTGCCGGTCCCGTTGATCGCGGCCGTGCCGGTGAGCGTGAGCTTTTCGACTTCGGCCGCCAACGTCCAGCTCAAGGAGGATTCGACCGCATCGCTGCCGCCTGCGGCGATCTCGATCGTGGTGTCGCCGACGTTGTCGACGACATAGGTGTCATTGCCCGCACCACCGGTCATCGCATCGGCACCTGCTGCGCCATCGAGCCGGTTGATGCCTGCATTGCCGATCAGCGTGTTGGCCAGGGCATTGCCGGTCGCGTTGATCGTCGCCGTGCCGGTCAAAGTGAGTTTTTCAATCTCGGTGGCGAGCGCCCAACTGATCGACGATTCGACCGCATCGGCGCCACCCGAAGCGACCTCGATCATGGTGTCACCCACGTTGTCGACCACGTAGGTGTCGTCACCGGCGCCGCCGGTCATCGCGTCTGCTCCGGCTGCGCCGTCGAGTCGATCGTTCCCTGCATTGCCGGTGAGCGTGTTCACCGCAGAATTTCCCATCAGTTGATTGGCCAGTGCATTGCCAGTGCCATTGACTGCCGACGCGCTGGTCAAGGTCAGGTTCTCGGTGTTGGTGCCCAGCGTCCAGGTCACGCTAGACTGAACCGTGTCGGTACCTTCGCTGGCGTTGTCGGTGACGACATCGAGCGTGCTGTCGACCAGGTAGGTGTCGTTGCCAGCGCCGCCACTCAAACTGTCATTGCCGGTGCCGCCATCGAGCACGTTGGCACCGGTATTGCCGATCAGCGTGTTGGCCAGGCTGTTGCCGGTGCC
>JARXKP010000251.1 GCA_030271615.1 Pseudomonadota bacterium | reverse complement strand
CGATCTAAACAGGCGTGCATCCATCGCCGTCGGCGCCAAGGTGAGCGCCTTTTCCAGTGCCTGGATGGCCGCACCGAGGTTGCGATTGCGCAGGCGAGCCTCGCCCAGGTTGATCCAGGCGTTCGACAGCTCCGGGTCCAGTCGGACCGCCGTTTCCAGGGCCTCTGCGGCTTCGGTCAGCTTGCCCAGTTTCATCAAGGCGTAGCCCTTGCCGCTCCAGGCGTTGGAGTTGACGGGGTCTGTCAACAGCGCGCGGTTTTCGTAGTCGAGCGCGCCTTGAATGTCGCCTTTGCGTCCTAGAAACCGTGCCATGACCAGGCACATGCGGACCAGACGGGGGTCTGCGGCCTCGGCTCTTTGCAGTGTCTTGAAGGCACCGTCCAGATCGTTCGTGCCCAACAGGCTGTCGGCCCAGGAAGTGAGCTCGTCGGGGCTGAGTGGAGTCAAGCCGTCCAAGGTCGCGAACGCCTTGCTGGACTCGCCGTAGTCTTTCAAAACCAATTGGACATTGCCGTACGCACGCCATCCTGCCGCGTCACGCGGAAAGACATCGATGGCATGACGGGCATCGACCAGCGCGAGATCCCATTTTTTCTGGCTTTGCCGGGCGCTGGACCGGTTTGCAATCACTCCGGCGTCCTCGGGGCCGACTGCGATGGCTTGGGTGTAAATGGCTTCGGCCTCTGCGAAGCGAAGGGTCCTTTGCAGCACATTGCCCAGCTCGTTCAGCGCATCGGTGTACCGGGGCGCCCGCGCGACGGCTTTCCGAAATGCGTCTTCTGCCGGTCCGAGGCGGCCCCGCTTCACCTCACCGCGTCCGAGGTTGACCAGCGCATAGGCCTGCTGATCGTTCGACACGTCCTTCAAGACGCCTTGACGAAGGGCTGCATCCGGGTTGCCGGACTGCGCGGATAGCGCAGCGAGACGCTGTTTGACTTCGGCGTCGGCGCTGCCCAGGCGAAGTGCGGTGGCGTAGGCGCGGGTGGCTTCCGTGCCGTGCCCCAGGTCGTCCTCGATGCGGCCCAGCAAGACCCATACAGAGCTGCGCGCGGGAGCTTTTCGAAGCGCCTCCTTGATCTGAACCAGCGCCTGCGCCGCTTGACCTTGCTTCTGCAGCCATTCCGCGCGGACGCGATGCGGCTCGCCGTAACTCGGCTGCTTTCTTTCTGCCTGCTGGAGGGCTTGCTCGGCCTCTTCGGGCTGACCGAGATGGAACAACACGTTGGCCAGACTGAGCCAGGTGAACGCCGAATGTTCATCCAGCACCAGTGCTCGGCGAAACGTGGTTGCTGCCTGCGTTTCCCGCTTCAGGCCCGCCTGCGCGATCCCCTCGAAGACCACCGGCGACGCCGAGCCCGGTTGAGCTTGCAGCCACGCTTGGGCGTGCTTCTCCAGCGCGCCCCAATCACCCGCTGCTTGCAAGCGTTCAGCCTCGTCGTTCCAACGTCTTTCGGGAGTAGGAATCGCCACCGCGGCAGGTCGCGGTGCGCCTCGGGTGATCAGGTCGGTCACCCCATCGGCCGCAAGAATGCGATTCAAGTTCTGGCCGGTGCCAAGGATGGCGGTGGTGATGCCCAGCAGCCTTCCCTCCCGATCGAAAATGCCACCTCCGCTGGAGCCCGGGGACAGCGGTGCGGTGGCGATGATCAACGGATAGGGCGACTGACGCTCGATCAATGCGATCAACCCGGTGCTGACCGCGAGGCCGAACCCCAATGGATTGCCCACCGCATACACCGGCTCGCCGACGACCAATGCGTGGCTGGGACCCAGCCGCAGCGGTGCGGCATTCAATTCCGCGACCGTGAGCAAGCACAGGTCGAGTCCTGGCAATTGCCGTGACCAGGTGGCTGGCAGTTCACCCTGAGCCGTCAAGACGCGGATGGCAGCCGCCTCTTGAACCACATGGCAGTTGGTCGCGACCAGTCCCTTGCCGACCACCACTCCACTGCCTTGTGATTCCTGCTGGCCTTTGTCGTCCAGCGTCTTGACGGTGACGACCGATGGGGAGACCCCTGCAAACACCCGCGGCGCATCGTCAGTGGCCTCGGCCGCTTCGGAGCGTGCCGCAGGGAGCGTCAACACCACCAACGCTGCCACACGCACCGCCATGGCCGTGAACGTCATGGTGCCTCGCCCTCGTAGGGAAGCAAGGCGGAGTGGTAGATGTCCTCGGCGGCTGGGGTGTCGATGGCGCGCAGCTTCTGGTAGGTTTCCCGGGCGTCCTGGCGCCGGCCGGCGACTTGCTGGGTTTCGATGAGCGCGCGCCAGACTTTGGATTGCTGGGGATCGATCTGGAGCGAGCGTTCCATCGCCGGAATCGCCTCCAACGGCCGTCCCAGAACGGCGAGCACGAATCCATGCTGGCGCCAATAGGCTGCCGTCGCCGGGGCCTTTTCGGTCAGCGCCTTCGTGATCGTCAAGGCTTCGCTGGCGCGTCCGCCGTCCTTGAGATTGACCGCCAGTTGATATCTCCAACCGTCGTCGTTCGGCTGAGCTTTGCTGGCCGACTCGAATGCCGCAATCGCCTCGGAATGGCGTTGCATCTCTGCCATGGCCTCGCCGATGCCTGCCCAGGCCCAGCCCGTGGCCGCAGGGTCCGGTTGTCGCTCGATGCTTTTTCGATAGGCCTGGACGGCCGCTTCAGGGCACTTCAGGCCGGACAGCGTGACTCCCCGCCAGTACCACCCCATGGCACTGTCTCGGTCGGTCTCGGGGAGTTTCTCCAGCGTCGAATAGGCGTGTGCGGCCTGACCCGCAGCCAGATAGGCCTGAATCAAGCGGCTGCGCGGGCCCAGGGCGTCCGGATACAAACCCGACAGACGCGACCAGATGGAAATGGCCGTGGCTGAGTCTCCGCGGGCTTGCGCCAGGGCGGCGAGCCCCTGGTATGCGTCGATCAGCCAGGGCGCCAGGGCAATCGCCCGTCGGTACGACCCCTCGGCCTCTTGACGTGAGCCGGTTGCCAGCTGCGCGCGCGCCAGCAGCTCGTGCGTCTGGGCGTATTCCGGGTGCTCGGTCACCAATTGCTGGGCCAATTGCACGGCTTCCTCGGTGCGTCGCCGCTCCAGCAGCGCCTGGCCCAGTCCGAGTCCTGCATCCCATTGATCGTGGCCGATGCGATACAGCGCCTGCCAGCCCGCAAGTTCCGCGTCGGCATGCTGAAGCCCTTTGGCGGCAGCAATGGCAAAGCGCCATGCATCGGCGCTGTCTGGCTCACGCTGACGCCATCCCAGCGAAAAGGCCTCCAGGTCCGCCCACTCTTGTTGTTTCTGAAGCGCTGTGGCGGCATCGAAACGCGCCAACTGCTCGGCTTGATCGGCGGCGCGTTGCTCCACCTCCAAGGCCCATGCCGAGATAGACGCGAAGTTGACGTTTTGACCATCGCGGTGACGGTAGTCGGCGATGCCCAGCCATTGCCCTTGCGCATCCACCAGCGCACCGCCTTCCGAGCCGGGCGAAATGGAGGCCGTGAACTGGATGTAATCGCCCGTCGGGAAATGGCGCACACCGGACACCACGCCTTCAGAAAAGCCGACCCCCAACCCGAGCGCGTTCGACACGGCGAACACGCGGCTGCCCACCATCGGCGCTTGCTTTTGCACGACGAGCGCCTGTGCCGGGGCACCGTCGGCCTCGATCAAGCAAAGATTGCGCTCCCTGTCTCGCGCGCTGACCTTCCCTGTGAGGACCACAGACTTCAGCGACAGACGCACGGTCTGAGCGGGGTCCAATCCATCACACACGGAAACGAACCGATGCGCATCCACTTGCGTGGCGCTGTAGGAGCGAACGGGTTGGCCCTCGCTGTCCAGCACGACCAGGGCTGCGACCGAGGGGGCGGTTGCCGCAAAAACCTCTTGCGGTGAAAGCGCCAAACTCGAAACAGGCTGGAGCAAGAGCAGCACGGCGGTGATCGTCGCAGGAACACGGTAGGCCGCAACGGAGCCTTGATGCAATGAACTCATCCGACATTCTTTCTCATGATGAGCGCCTGCATCGTCCGGCCATCTGGCTGCCACAGCGGCAGACCTGACGCGCTTGAGACGCGAGATGGGTGGCTTACACGCCGGAGTCGCTGATCACGCCGTGCCGGATCGCCAGATGGACCATCGCTGCGGAGGTGGACACACCGAGCTTTTCCTTGATGACCGTCTGCTGATTGGAGATGGTCTTGGTGCTGAGCTTCAGTGCGGCCGCGCACTCGCCGACAGAGTGGCCCTGGGCGAGCAGGCGAAAGGTTTCGAATTCGCGAGCGCTCAGCGAGGCCACGCGCTCGGATTCCTGCTCGGGGTCGCGCAGCAGCAGCGCTGCGGGCAGGTCCGGGCCCAGGTAACGCTCGCCGGCATGCAGTGCGCGCACGGCGTCGATCAGGCAGTCGGGCGCGCTGGCCTTGGTCAGGTAGCCGCGTGCGCCGGCCTCGAAAGCGCGCCGCACCAGTTGCGCGCCGTCGTGCATGCTGAACACCAGCACCCGCGCCGAGGCGCTGCGTTGCACCACGCGGCGGATCAGCGTCATGCCTCCGCCGCCCGGCATCGACAGGTCGGTGACCAGCACGTCGGGCGGGTCGCTGACGAAAGATGCGTAGGCGGCCTCGCCGTCGGCCGCCTCGTGGACGACGCGGATGTCGCCGGCCTGTTCGAGCAGGCGCTGATAGCCGCTGCGCACCACTGGGTGATCGTCGGCGAGCGTGACGCGGATCACGCGTGCCTCGCGGAAGTGAGGCCCGCTGGCTGCTGGGCCTCAGCAAACCGGGGCTCCGGTCGACGGAGCGTCCCGGAGTCGGGCCGCGGAATCCACAGCGACACCTGCACGCCATGGCCCGGGGTGCTTTGCACCTTGAGCGCGCCCCCGAGTCCGGCGGCGCGCTCCGACGAGCCCAGCAGCCCGAGGCCGTGGGTCGACGCAGCAGCGTCCATGCCGCACCCGTCGTCCTGGATGCTCAAGCGCACGCCGGGCGCTTCGGCGTCGGTGCCGACGGCATGGGACAACACCACCCGCACGCTGCTGGCCCGGGCGTGTCGCATC
>JARXKP010000250.1 GCA_030271615.1 Pseudomonadota bacterium | reverse complement strand
TCAACGAGAGCAAGGGCTACGGCTTCATCGCTCAAGACGCGGGCGGCGCTGACCTCTTCGCCCACTTCCGTGACATCACGGGCAGCGGCTTCAAGACCCTGGTCGAGAACCAGAAGGTTGAATTCGAAGTCAAGCAAGGCCAGAAGGGCCTGCAAGCTGCAAACATTCGCGTGCTGTAAAAAGCAAGCGGATTCAGCGCTTTCAAGACGCGGCTTCGGCCGCGTTTTTTATTTCTCGCTCGAATGGGCACTGCACCTCCGCCCGTCATTCGGACGAGTGATCGAACACTTCGTGAGAGCGGCGCGGCCCAGCAGTTCGAGACTGCCGCGACGGCAGCGGAGTGGGTGATATTCAGTCGCGACCGCCGATCGAATCGGCGGCGTGTGAAATGCCCGGATGTTCCGCCTGCCCGGGGCTTGACGGCACGCACGGCGTGCCGACCGCGTCTGGCTGCGCCGGATCGCCCACACCGGCTTCGCCGACTGCGGGACGAAACCGATCAATTGCAGTGTGTTTCCCGGCGCTCTGGACACGCGGCTGCCGCAGCCACGGCTTGATTCAGCTCAGGCCCCGCTGCAGCAATGCGGAGATCAGACCGTTCATGCCGCCTTCATGGTCGGCAGCCCGCTCGTGCAGTTGCTTGACCAGGGCCGTGGGCAGCTTGCAGGCAAACGGAACCAGGCCCGCCTCCGTATCGAGCCGCCGCTGTTCACGCTTGTCGACCACCACCGCAGCACCCTGCCCGAAGCGGCCGGGCACGCCTGCGGTCTTCATCTGCCCGTCGATCTTCCGGGCCAGGTTCTTGACGAGATCGGTCTTCTTCATGCTCATGGTGAGGGGGCGCGGTGTCCGTGCGATTTTTTAAGGGTCACCCATTGTCGCGCCGCACATCCATGCGCCACCGTCGACGAACCGCGTGCCCGACAATCGAAGGCTGCCCGCCAACCGAGACGCATCCATGGCATTGAAGGCCACTATCCACAAAGCCAGCCTGCAGCTCAGCGACATGGATCGCAACGTCTACGGCGAACACGCCCTGACCATCGCACGCCACCCGTCGGAAACCGACGAACGGATGATGATCCGCGTGCTGGCCTACGCACTGAACGTGCCCGCAGACCCGCGCAACGGCACGCTCGAACTCGCCAAAAGCCTGTGGGATACCGACGAGCCCGACCTCTGGCAGAAGGACCTGACGGGCCAGATCGTGCACTGGATCGACGTCGGCCAGCCCGACGAACGGCGCATCCTGAAGTCCAGTCCGCGCGCAGACCGGGTGACCGTCATCAGCTTCAGCCACAGCACGCCGGTGTGGTGGCGAGGCATCGAGAACCGCATCACCCGGGCGCGCAATGTCGCGGTCTGGCAGATCGAGACCGAGCAAAGCCAGGCGCTCGCCGCCCTCGCACAACGCAACATGCAGCTGCAGGTGACGGTTCAGGACGGCACGGTCTGGATCGGCGAGGGCGATCGGTCGGTCGAGGTGCGCCCCGTCCAGCTCAACGCCTGAGCGGTCGATCCGGGCCAGAATGGGCCGCATGACCCAGTACGTACCCCATCTCCGAGCCGCAGCTCTCGACATTCGCCACGATCCCGCGCAGTCGTGCTTCGAATGCCATGTCGACGGGCTGCGCTGCGTGATCGACTACCAGCAGACCGACGGCGTGATGCACATCTTCCACACCGAAGTTCCGCCCAGACTGGAGGGGCGCGGAATCGCCGCGGCGCTGGTGCGGTTCGCACTCGCCCAAGCGCGAGAGCATGGCCTGAAGATCGACCCGCAGTGCTCGTACGTGCGGATCTACATGCAGCGGCATGCGGAGACGCACGACCTGCGGGCCTGATCCGCAGCCCCCGTCGACAGGCTCCGCATGAAACCGACCGACACGCCGACTTCCGGAGCCGCCATCGACTCCTTCGCCGACGACCCGCACGCCTGGCTCGAAGACGTGCTCGGCGAGCGAGCGCTGGCCTGGGTGCGCGAGCGCAACGCCGAAAGCGAAACGCTGCTGACTGCACGCCCCGAGTACGCGCCGATTCGTCAGCAGTTGCTCGAGGTGCTCAACTCGAAGGACCGCATCCCGTCGGTGACGCGGCGCGGCGCGCACTTCTACAACCTGTGGCGCGACGATTCGCATCCACGCGGCCTGTGGCGCCGCACCACGCTGGCCGAGTACCGCCAGCCGGACCCGGCCTGGGAGACGGTGCTCGACCTCGACACGCTGGCCGCAGCTGAAGGCGAGAACTGGGTCTGGGGCGGCGCCGACGCGCTCGACACCGAGCCGCACCGCTGTCTGGTTTCGCTGTCGCGCGGCGGTGCCGATGCGAGCGTGGTGCGCGAGTTCGACACCGCCGCGAAGCAATTCATCGTCGACGGGTTCACGCTGCCCGAAGCCAAGTCGTCGGTCACCTGGGTCGACGCGGACACGCTGTACGTCGGCACCGATTTCGGCCCCGGCAGCCTGACCGATTCAGGCTACCCGCGCGTCATCAAGCGCTGGACGCGCGGAACGCCGCTGGCGTCGGCCGTCACCGTGTTTGAAGGCGAGACGCAGGACGTGTCGGTGGGCGTATCGGTGGACCTGACGCCGGGCCACGAACGCACGATCTTCAGCCGCTCGCTCGACTTCTATCACCAGCAGCATTTCCTGCTGGACGGCGAGCGGCTGGCGGCCTTCGACATCCCGAGCGACGCGTCGTTCAGTTTCTGGAACCACTGCGGCGACCCGGTCGACACGCTGCTGATCGAGTTGCGCAGCGACTGGACGGTCGGCGGGCCCACCCACGCCAGCGGCTCGCTGCTGGCGGCCGATGCGGCGGTTTATCTGGCCGGCGAACGAACCTTCACGACGTTGTTCACGCCGACCGCCACACGCTCGCTGGCGGGGTACTCGACGACGCGCAGGCACGTCATCGTCAACGTGCTCGACAACGTCGCGAGTCGGCTCGAACTGTGGCGGCACACGCCGGGCGGATTCGAGTCGCGGCCGATCGAAGCGCCGTCGCCCGGTACGCTCGGCGTGCACAGCCTGCACGATCCCATGCGGGTCGACGATCCGCTGGCCGAACAGTTCATGCTGGGCTACACCGACTTCCTGACGCCGGACTCGCTGTTGCTCGGCCACACCGAGCCCGATGCAGGTCGGCCCGCGCTCGAACCGCTGAAGGCGCGCCCGGCCCTGTTCGATGCCGAGGGCCTGCGCACCGAGCAGCGCTTTGCCACATCGGTCGACGGCACCCGCGTGCCCTACTTCATCGTGTGGCCACGCGGCGCCACGCCGGACGGCCGCACCCCGACCCTGCTCTATGGCTACGGCGGCTTCGAGGTGTCGCTGAACCCGTGGTACTCGGGCGACTTCGGCCGCGCCTGGTTCGAACGCGGCGGCGCGCTGGTGGTCGCCAACATCCGTGGCGGCGGCGAGTTCGGGCCGGCCTGGCACCGGGCGGCGGTCCTCGAACACAAGCAGCGCAGCTACGACGACTTCATCGCGGTGGCCGAAGACCTGATCGCAGCCGGCGTCACCCGCCCCGCGCAGCTCGGCATCATGGGCGGCAGCAACGGCGGGCTGCTGGTTGGCGCGGTATTCACGCAGCGACCCGAGCTGTTCAACGCCGTGGTCTGCCAGGTGCCGCTGCTCGACATGAGGCGATTCCACACGCTGCTCGCCGGCGCCTCGTGGATGGCCGAATACGGCAACCCCGATGTTGCCGAAGACTGGGCCCATATTGCGCGCTACAGCCCGTACCAGAACGTGTCGCACGGTGCAAAGTATCCCGAAGTGCTGTTCACCACGTCCACCCGCGACGACCGCGTGCACCCGGCGCATGCCCGCAAGATGGCCGCCCGCATGCGCGAGCTGGGCCACGCGCTGCTGTACTACGAAAACATCGAGGGCGGTCACGGCGGTGCGGCCGACAACTCGCAGCGCGCGCATCTGCAGGCGATGGAGTTCGCGTACCTGTGGCGACAGCTCGGTGCGGCGGACTGAAAAATGCATCCCCCGACATCGCACGCGCCCGCCGACGTACCCACCATGCTCGACATCGAGGCCTCGGGCTTCGGCCGCGCCAGCTACCCGATCGAGATCGGCTACGTGCTGCCCGATGGCGGAAGCTATTGCACGCTGATCCGCCCCGAGGCGAACTGGACGCATTGGGACCCCGAGGCGCAGCAGCTGCACCACATCGCACGCGACACCGCGGTGCTCCACGGCCGACCACCGATCGACATCGCACGCCATCTGAACGACGCGCTGTTCGGACAGACCGTCTACACCGACGGCTGGGCCAACGACTACAGCTGGCTCGGTGCCTTGTTCGACGCCGCCGACCTGTCGCCGTCGTTCCACATCGAGAACCTGCGCGCGTTGCTCAGTGACACCGAGGCCGAGCACTGGCACGCGATCAAGGACCAGGTCGGGCGCGAGATGAAGCTGCAGCGCCACCGCGCCAGCTCCGACGCCCGGCTGCTGCAGATGACCCTGCGCCGGTTGCGCATGACCTTGCCGGGCTGACCGCGGCACCGGGCAACCGGTGCGCTGCCGCGGGCGCGATCTGCCGCATTCCAGGTCGGCAGCGGCGAGAATAGGCGTCCGCAGCCGGAGCCGTTCCCAGGCACCGGCTCCATTGATCCCCCGCTCGTCGTCTCGACTCAGACCATGTCCACCATCCTTCAACACCTCCCCGTCGGCCAGAAGGTCGGCATCGCGTTCTCCGGCGGACTCGACACCAGCGCCGCGCTGCACTGGATGCGCAACAAGGGCGCCCTACCCTACGCCTACACCGCCAACCTCGGCCAGCCCGACGAGCCCGACTACGACGAGATCCCGCGCAAGGCCATGCTCTACGGCGCTGAAATGGCGCGCCTGATCGATTGCCGCCAGCAACTGGTCACCGAAGGCATTGCGGCGCTGCAGAGCGGCGCCTTCCACATCAGCACCGCCGGCGTCACCTACTTCAACACCACGCCGATCGGCCGCGCCGTCACCGGCACGATGCTGGTCGCGGCGATGAAGGAGGACGACGTCAACATCTGGGGCGACGGCAGCACCTTCAAGGGCAACGACAT
>JARXKP010000249.1 GCA_030271615.1 Pseudomonadota bacterium | reverse complement strand
ACCTTCCAGGGCTTCGTGTCGCCCGAGTCGTTCTCGCTGCAGGAGTCGGTGATGATCGTCGCGATGGTGGTGCTCGGCGGCATCGGCCACATCCCGGGCGTGGTGGTCGGCGCGCTGCTGCTGGCCGCGCTGCCCGAGGTGTTGCGCTACGTCGCGGGGCCGCTGCAGTCGATGACCGACGGCCGGCTCGATGCATCGATCCTGCGGCAGCTGCTGATCGCGCTGGCGATGATCGGCATCATGCTGGCGCGCCCGCGCGGCCTGTGGCCGGCGCCCGAGCACGGTCGCGTCGCGGTGGCCGAATCCACCCGGTAGTCCGCCCACCACACGCGAGCGCAACATGGCTGAAACCGTATTGAAGGTCGCCTCCGTCTCGAAGCGTTTCGGCGGTCTGCAGGCGCTGTCCGATGTCGGCATCACGATCGAACGCGGCATGGTCTACGGGTTGATCGGGCCGAACGGGGCTGGCAAGACGACCTTCTTCAATGTCATCACCGGGCTCTACACGCCCGACTCCGGGACCTTCGAACTGGGCGGTCAGCCCTACCAGCCGAGCGCCGTGCACGAGGTCGCGAAGGCCGGTATCGCTCGCACGTTCCAGAACATCCGTCTGTTCTCCGACATGACGGCACTCGAGAACGTGATGGTCGGCCGCCACGTCCGGACGCACTCCGGGCTCATCGGCGCGGTCTTTCGCACCACGTCGTTCAAGGCCGAGGAGCAGGCGATTGCGCAACGCGCACAGGAGCTGCTCGACTACGTCGGCATCGGCCAGTACGCGGAGTTCAAGGCGCGCACGCTGAGCTACGGCGACCAGCGCCGGCTCGAGATCGCGCGCGCGCTCGCCACCGACCCGAAGCTGATCGCCCTCGACGAACCGGCCGCCGGCATGAACGCGACCGAGAAGATCGTTCTGCGCGAGCTGATCGACCGCATTCGCCGCGACAACCGCACCATCCTGCTGATCGAACACGATGTGAAGCTCGTGATGGGCCTGTGCGATCGCGTCACCGTGCTCGACTACGGCAAGCAGATCGCCGAGGGCACACCGGCCGACGTGCAGCGCAACGAGAAGGTCATCGAGGCCTACCTCGGCGCGGCACACACCGCGCATTGACCCGCCGGGCATCCCAGGACAGGAACATGAAGAAGACGCTCCTCAAGGTCAGTGGACTCAAGGTGGCTTACGGAGGCATACAGGCCGTCAAGGGCGTCAGTTTCGAGGTGAAGGAAGGCGAACTCGTCAGCCTGATCGGCGCCAACGGCGCCGGCAAGACGACGACGCTGAAAGCCATCACCGGACTCCAGCCGGTGGCGGGCGGCGATATCGAATACCTTGGCCACTCCATCAAGGGCCAGGGCCCCTGGGATCTGGTCCGGCAGGGGCTGGTGATGGTGCCGGAGGGCCGCGGCACCTTCACCCGGATGACGATCACCGAGAACCTGCAGATGGGCGCGTTCATCCGCGACGACAAGGACATCGACGCGGACATCGACAAGGTGTTCGCGATCTTCCCGCGTCTGAAGGAGCGCCGCAGCCAGCTCGCCGGCACGATGTCGGGCGGCGAGCAGCAGATGCTGGCGATGGGCCGTGCGCTGATGGCCAAGCCGAAGGTGCTGCTGCTCGACGAGCCGTCGATGGGGTTGTCGCCGATCATGGTCGACAAGATCTTCGAAGTGGTCAACGACATCCACAGCCAGGGCGTGACGGTGCTGCTGGTCGAGCAGAACGCCAGCCGCGCCTTGCAACTCGCCGGCCGTGGCTACGTGATGGAGTCGGGCGAGGTCACGATGAGCGGCGACGCGAAGGTGCTGCTGAACGACCCGAAGGTGCGGGCGGCGTATTTGGGCGAATGAGCCCTCAGGCCAGGACCGCGGGCAACCGATCGGCAGCGCTGAAGAAGGCGTCGGAGTAGAACTCGTCCGTCGGCAGGCCACAGCCTTCGGTGAAGTCTCGCTGGGCCGAATCGACCATGACCGGCGCTCCGCAGGCATAGACCTGATGGCCCGAAAGATCGGGCCAATCCGCCATCACCGCCCGGTGCACGAAGCCGGTTCGCCCCGACCAGCCCTCTGAAGGCAAGGCTTCGGACAGCACCGGCACGTAGCGCAATTGCGGCATCTGCGACGCTGCCTCCAGCGCCCAGTCATGCAGATACAGATCAGCGCGCGCACGGCAACCCCAGTACAGCGCCACGGGCCGATCGCCGCCCTTGAAGCGCAACTGCTCGATCAGGGCCTTGATCGGCGCAAAGCCGGTACCCGAGGCCAGCAGCACGATCGGTTTGGGTGACTCTTCGCGCAGGAAGAAACTGCCGAACGGGCCTTCGAGTCTCAGGATGTCTTTCTCTTTCATCGCACCGAACACCTGATCGCTGAACAGCCCGCCGGGCAGGTGGCGGATGTGCAGCTCGATCCATGGCTTGTCGCCTTGCGTGTGCGGCGCGTTGGCCATCGAGTAGCTGCGCCGCGCGCCGTCGCGCAACAACACATCGATGTACTGTCCGGCGTGGTAACACAAGGCCTCGCTGGCCGGCAGTTGCAGCTTGACGATGGCGACATCGGCTGCGGGCTTGTCGATGCTCATCACGCGTGCGGGCATGCGGCGCACCGGCATGTCGCCCGCACCGGCCACCGTGCGGGCTTCCAGCACCACATCGGTTTGCGGTGCCGCGCAGCAGGTGAGGGCGTAGCCGTTTTCCTCTTCTTCGAGGCTCAGGGCCGAGAGCTGGTGTGCGCCGTGGATCACGCGGCCTTCGAGCACCCGGCACTTGCACGAGCCACAGGCGCCGTCCCTGCAGCCGTAGGGCAAGCCGATGCCGGATCGGAGGGCGGCCGCGAGGATCGGCTCGTCGCGTTGAACGGTGAAGCTGCGGCCGCTGGGTTGCAGCGTGACGGTGATGCTCATGGGCTGGGCTTGAAACGTAAACTGAGCCGCGATTCTGCCCGTCCTCTGCGCGGCCTCTTGTCATGACCGATCGGCCTTCCGTCTTCAAGCGTCCCGTCCTGTTGATCGTCGGTTGTGGCGACGTCGGCCTGCGGGTGCTGCGATTGTTGAACGGTCGCTACCGACTGCTGGCGCTCACGTCCAGTCCGTTGCGTGCCGCTGCCCTGCGCGCCGCCGGCGCGGTGCCCGTGGTGGGCAATCTGGATGAGCCTGCGACGCTCGCCCGGCTCGCCGGGCTGGCCGATGCCGTGCTGCACCTGGCGCCTCCGCCCTTGCAAGGCCGCACCGACCCACGCACTCGGAACCTGCTGAGCGCGCTGGCGCGCAAGGGCCGCGTGCGCTGCATCGTCTACGGCAGCACCAGCGGTGTGTACGGCGACTGCGGCGGCGCGCACTTCGATGAAACTCGGGCGGTGAATCCGACCACCGATCGGGCGCGTCGCCGCGTCGATGCCGAGTCGCGGCTGCGCTGGTACGGTAAGGCGCACGGTGCACGCATCGCGATCCTGCGCATCCCAGGCATCTACGCGCCCGATCGCGACGGAGGTCACCCACGCGACCGCCTGTTGCGCGGCACCCCGGTGCTGCGCGCCAAAGACGACGTGTACACCAACCACATCCACGCCGACGATCTGGCGCGGGCCTGTGTCGCCGCACTCACCCGTGCGCTGCCGCAGCGCGTGGTGCATGCCTGCGACGACACCGACCTGACGATGGGCGACTACTTCGACCTGGCTGCCGATGTGTGCGGCCTGCCGCGCCCGCCCCGCATCACGCGGGCCGAAGCGCGCGAACGCCTGTCGCCGATGTTGCTGAGCTTCATGAGCGAATCCAGGCGACTGGGCAACGATCGCCTGAAGCGCGAACTGCGTTTGAAGCTGGACTACCCGACCGTCCGCGACGGTCTGTGAGTTGCGGCTACCGGGCTTCGGCGGCGATCAATGTCGCTTGCCGAACGGCGATTGCCCGCGCCAGTAGCGGAACATCAGGAACCCGCCGAGCATGCCGCCGAGGTGCGCGAAATGCGCCACGCCGGAGTTGCTGCCGAACACGCCCAGCAGCAGTTCCAGCCCACCGTACAGCGCCACGAACACCTTGGCTTTCATCGGGATCGGCGGGAACAGCGGCATGATCGTGCGGTTCGGAAACATCATGCCGAACGCGAGCAGCAGACCGAACAGGCCGCCGGATGCGCCCACCGTCGGATAGGTCGATCCCAGTAGCGCGGTGACCAGCAACTGCGTCGCGGCGGCGGCCAGCACGCTGGCCGCATAGAACTGCATGAAGCGTTTCGGGCCCCACACGCGCTCGAGCTCGGATCCGAACATCCACAGCCCCAGCATGTTGAAGAACAGGTGCCCGATGCTGCCGTGCAGGAACGCATACGAGACCACTTGCCACGGCAGGAATCCGTGCCCCAGGGGCCAGAGCGCCAGCAGGCGAGTGAACCAGGGTCCGAGGAAAGCGTCGATGCAGAACGCAGCGATGTTGATCAGCAGCAAGGCTTGGGTGATGGGAGGCATCGGGGGCATGCGCGAGATCCTGTGTGCGTGAAGTCAACAAGGTGAGCCGAGAGCGTAACCGGACTTGATTCGACCCACGTCTCGGCGGATGTCGTGTCGAGCGGGATCGCCGCCGCGACGGGCTGTGGAATAATCTGCGGCTGCGTGAGGCCTCTGTGGCGGAATTGGTAGACGCGCTGGACTCAAAATCCAGTTCTTAACAGAGTGTCGGTTCGATTCCGACCGGAGGCACCACCCGAATTCGTTCTGTTTGCCGATGCGGTGCAACGCCGCAGTCACGACAGCAAACCGACCGCTCACCCGTCCAGAGTTTGCATGGCCAAGAAGCAGCCGATCTACCCCTCGCTCGAAGACCTGATCGGCAACACCCCGCTGGTGCGCCTGGTGCGCCTGCCTGGTGCCGATGCCGAACGACGCGGCAACGTGATCCTCGGCAAGCTGGAAGGCAACAACCCGGCGGGATCGGTCAAGGACAGACCCGCCATCAGCATGATCCGCCGCGCCGAAGAACGTGGCCAGATCAAGCCCGGCGACACGCTGATCGAAGCCACCTCGGGCAACACCGGCATCGCGCTGGCGATGGCGGCGGCGATCCGCGGCTACCGGATGCTGCTGATCATGCCGGAGGACCTG
>JARXKP010000248.1 GCA_030271615.1 Pseudomonadota bacterium | reverse complement strand
CCTTCCTGCAGAACTCGGTGCGCGAGCCCAAGCTGCAGTACGAGGACATGAAGGTCAAGCTCTACGCCTGCCTGCGCATCAAGCAGCGCATCGAGGAGACGCTGCGCACCGATGGTCCAGCCGCGCTGATCTCGACGATCCGGCTGACGATGGAGAACGTGCGTGCCGAGGTCAAGCGCCGCATCAGCGAGTGGCCCGACATGACGGTGCGCACCTACATCATCCAGGACTCGACCTTGCGCGAGAACTGCGTGGTGAAGATCAACTGCCAGCTCACCAAGACCGGTGACCGGCTGATCTTCGACTTCCGGGGATCGAGCCCCGAGTTCACCAACCGCGCCACCAACACGATCGTCGCGGGGCTCAAGGGCATGCTAGCGCAGGTCTTCCTGTGCTATGTCTGGCCCGACCTGCCGCGCGGACAGGCCGCGTTTGCGCCGATCGAGGTCATCACCGACCCGCACTCGATCGTCAACTGCTCGTACGACGCACCGAACTCTCAGAGTCTGATGTCGATCTTCACCGGCTTCACGGCGGGTCAGCATGCGGTGGCCAAGTTCCTGTACAGCTGCCCCGAGAAGTACACGAAGGTCCACGCGCCGACCTTCAACATGATCAACACCTTCATTTGGGGTGGGGTCAGCCAGCATGGTGAAACGCTGGGCAACCTGTGTGCCGACCTGAACGGGATGGGTGGCGGAGCCCGTTCCGACACCGACGGCGAGCATGCCCTGGCACCGATCTTCGCCACGATGGCCGACATCGGCGAGCAGGAGCTCAACGAAGAGGACGTGCCGTTCCTGCAACTGGTGTCCAAGAAGATGACCATGGACGCGGTCGCGCCGGGCAAGTACCGCGGCGGGCAAGGCTACACGATGATCGTGTCCACCAAGGACAGCGACCAGTGGGGCTTCATGACCGTCTGTCAGGGCGCCAAGATCCCGCCGATCCAGGGCCTGTTCGGCGGTTATGCCTGCGGTGCTTATCCGCTGTGCAAGGTCAAGGGCGTCGATGTCTACGACGTGCTGATGAACCAGCCCGAGAAGTTCAAGCACTCGATCGCCGAGATCATGAACGAGCGGCCGTTCGAGAACGCGACGTACACCACCCACCACATGGGCATGGGTTTTGAGATATCCAAGCGTGGCGAGTTGTTCATGATTTCGCAAGGCGCCGGTGCGGGCTATGGCGATTTGCTGGAGCGCGACCCCGCTGCCGTCATCCGGGACATCGAGGAAGGCCTGATGTCGCAGGGCGTGGCGGCGCGGCTCTACAAGGTCAAGTTCGACCCGGTCACGCTGGCCATCGACCACGCGGGCACCGACGCGTTGCGGGCCGCCGAACGCAAGGCGCGCATCGCTCGCGGCGTTCCGTACAAGGACTTCGTCAAGACCTGGAACAAGCCCAAGCCACCGAGCCTGTTCCAGTACTTCGGCTGCTGGGGCGATGACATCGGCACCCTGTACATGGGCAGCCCGGATCTCACGCGGGATGCCAATCACCCGAAGCCCAACTACATGCGCAACCCGAAAGACGTGCGCATCGACGAGCTGGAAGCCCGGCTCGCCAAGCTCGGGGAGCTGAAGGAAGAGCGCCAATGAGCGGACCGTTCGCCGAAGGCTTGCCCGACACATCTGGCAAAGGCTCGATCCGCGTCTGGCTGAAGTCGTCCGCTTACACGAAGCGCGTGCTGCTGGGCGAGGGCAGTGACCCGTGGGTGTCGGGTGCGCACTACCTGGCGTACTTCTCGCAAGCACAGGGTCTGCTCAAACCCGACGTTGCGGTGCTCGAAGTGGGCGAGTTGTACGACGCCTGGAATGCCGCTCACGGTGATCTCGTCGGCGCGATGGGCAACCGCCGCAAGCCGGCTACCGCGTTGCGAAAGCTCCTCGAACCCGAAGCGCCCCGCAAGGTGCTGGCCGAAGTGGTCGAAGCGGTTCTCGCGCACCTGCGAGGGCAGATACCGCTGGTGCTCTCGGTGCCGTCGCCCCGAAGCTGGATGGACCATGCGAACCGGCTGACCGGCCGCACCGACATCGAACTGACCGGCGACGACGTCGAAGACGCCACGATGTACATGGCGGACCTGATCCGTACGGTGTCGGCCTTTCCAGTGTCCGGTCTGTTGATCGAAGAGGCCCGCGACGAAGCGAATTTCAGTGCCGACGATCTGACGCGCTACCAATCGATCATCAACGTGGTCCGCCATTACCGCTGGTCGGTGGCGCTGCGCCTGCCCGCCGATGCCAACCCGCCCGCAGAGGCGATGGCGAATTTCGACGCCGTCATTTCGTCGCAGATCCAGCAGGCCGGATCTGCCTCCGTGGGTCTCGATGTCAGTGCGGCGTTTGCCAGGGACGGCGTCATTGCGCCACGGGTCGGCAGGCAGTTCTACTTCGCCGAGGTCGATCCCGACCTGCGCCCCGAGTCGGTTCTAGACGCCTTGACTCGCTTGCGCGGTGGCTGAATCAACGCGTGCGCCGGTTGACCGGATACCGGTCACCCTGCTCACCGGTTTTCTGGGCTCCGGCAAGACGACGTTGCTGAACCACTGGGTCCACCTGCCAGAGATGGCGGGTGTGGCCGTGCTGGTCAACGAATTCGGCGAGGTGGGCATCGACCACCACCTGGTGGATC
Organism: Pseudomonadota bacterium; assembly: GCA_030271615.1. Lineage (GTDB taxonomy): Bacteria > Pseudomonadota > Gammaproteobacteria > Burkholderiales > Burkholderiaceae_C > PBB1. The sequence continues at coordinate 2,506 of JARXKP010000248.1, read as the reverse complement.
AGGTCGACGAGCAGATGGTGCTGCTCGATTCCGGGTGCCTGTGCTGCGCAATGCAGGGTGACCTCATCGGCGCGTTGAAGAGCCTGGCCTTGCGCTCATCCCGTCGCGAGATTTCACCGATCACGCGGGTTGTCGTTGAAACCACCGGTCTGGCCGATCCGGTCCCCGTGATCTACACGCTGATGGAAGACGCTTTCGTGGCGGCCCGCTACGTCTGCGACGGTGTCATCACGGTGGTGTCTGCCACTCACGGCCTGGATCAGTTGCGGGAGTTTTCCGAAGCGATCCGCCAGGTCGTCGCTGCAGACCTGTTGTTCATCACCAAATGCGATCGTGCGACGCCGTCAGCGCTGGTCGCGCTTCAAGAGGCGCTGCGGGAACTCAACCCCGGCGCATCGCAGAGGCAGGTTCGCGATGGAAAGGACGATGCGTCGGCTTTGCTTGCCTGCGGCCTGTACAGCACGTCGAACAAGCCACCGAGCCTGGCGCAATGGATGGGTGAAGAAGCGCTTCATCAGGCCGAACTGCGAGTTCGTGACGGCTCGACGGGCGGCTGGTTGGCCGGATCGGATCTGCCCCATGCCTCTGTCGATAGCACCGGCGATGACGCCATGGCCCGCGAGGCGCAAGGCCGCCCGCTCGGCGATCGCCTGCGCGAGCAGCGCGACGAACGGGTGGCCGAAGTCAAGCGTTCGGCAACGCTTCATTCGCCAGGCGTGTCCAGTTTCGTTGTCACCTTCGATCAGCCGGTGCCGTGGTTCGGCTTTGCGGTCACCCTCGGGCAGATCCTGTCCAGCCACGGCGCGCAGTTGTTGCGCGTCAAGGGACTGATCAATGTCATGGGGACGGTTCGCCCGCAGGTCATTCAGTGCGTCCAAGGCATCGCCTATCCGTCCGTAAGTCTGTCGGCGTGGCCGAAGGAAGGCCCGTTTTCCGATCGCATCGGAAGGCTGGTGTTCATTGCACGCGGTCTGGGCGCCGAGCAGGTCGACGCGATTCGTTCCGCCTTGGCTGAGTTGCCCACCGATGCTGTCGCACTGCGCATGAGCGCTGGCGATTCGATGCTGCCGACACGCTGCTGGTTGTCTCAGCGCATGCCGGTGAGCGTGCCCAACGCGGTCGAGCATGACGGATGGTTTGTGCAGACTCGGCGCTTTCGGGGACGCGGCACCGGTGGATGAGGTTGCGCGCTCGACAGATGCACACCGAGTGCCTGCCCGCTGACCTGTGCGATCGTCCTGCCCGCCGTGTCGTGCGGGTGACTGACGGTTCAAAATGCGGAGTTCGGTCATTTCCGAGCGAAGAAAGCTGAGCAATGCCCGTTCAATGGTTCCCGGGTCACATGAACTCGACCAAGAAGGCCATCATCGAGCGCGTCAAGGGCATCGATGTGGTGATCGAGATGCTCGATGCCCGGTTGCCGGGTTCGAGCGGCAATCCGCTGCTGGCCGACCTCACGCGGGGCAAGCCCGCCTTGAAGGTGCTCAACAAGCAGGACCTGGCCGATGCGCAGCGCACCGCGCAGTGGCTGCTGCATTTCAACGCCCAGCCGGCCACGCAGGCGGTGGCTCTGGACGGACGAGCTGGTGCGCCGGTGCACCGGATCGTCGAGGCATGCCGCGAGCTGGCGCCGCTGCGCGGCGGCATGGTCAAGCCGCTGCGGGTGCTGATCTGCGGCATTCCGAACGTCGGCAAATCGACCGTGATCAACACGCTGGCCGGCCGCGTTGCCGCCAAGACCGGCGACGAGCCCGGCATCACCAAGCTCGAACAGAAGATCGTGCTGGCGAACGACTTCTATCTGTTCGACACGCCCGGCATGCTGTGGCCGCGCATCGTGGTCGAGCAAAGCGGCTACCACCTGGCTGCCAGCGGGGCGGTGGGACGCAACGCGTTCGACGACGAGGAAGTCGCGCTGATCCTGCTCGCCAACCTGCATCGCGACTATCCCGGGCAGATCGAACAGCGCTACCGGCTCGACGCGACGGTTGTCCGCACCGACGATGAGCGGCTGGCTGCGATCGGCCGCCAGCGCGGCGCGGCGCTGCCGGGTGGACGCATCAGTCTGCAGAAGGCCGCCGAGATCGTGCTGCACGACTTCCGCTCGGGCAGCCTGGGGCGCATCACGCTGGAGACGCCGGACGACTGGATACGTTGGCAGGCCGAGGCCGTGGTGAAGGAAGCCGAACGGCAGGCTGAACGAGAGGCGCGTGCGAAATCGAAGCACACGTCGCGGTCGCAGCCGACTGAGGGTTGACCTCTCGCACCACCTCGGAAGGTGCCCTGTCCCCCCTTTACTGTGGCAGCGAGGTGCCGACGCTTTCCGCGCGCGTCGTGTGAAGCACGCGGCTCAGGCTGCCCTGCAGCGGGTCCAGCGACAGCGGTTTGAGCCAGCATTCCCGCGCACCCAGGCTCATCGCCTTGACCACGTCGATGGAAAACTTCTCGGCAGTCAGCAGGATCACCTGACACGAGCCTTCGGCGATGCGCTCGCTGAGGACGCGCA
>JARXKP010000014.1:21340-26290 GCA_030271615.1 Pseudomonadota bacterium | reverse complement strand
GTCGCGCGTCTCTCACGAGATGCGCGTGGATTGAAACGTCCTCGCGCCGACCAGTGATGCAGTCGCTCCGTGTCGCGCGTCTCTCACGAGATGCGCGTGGATTGAAACCTCGCTTGGTACACCGACCACGGTGCTGCCCCGGTCGCGCGTCTCTCACGAGATGCGCGTGGATTGAAACATCGGATCGATCCCGGCCATGTCGTTGGCATACCGTCGCGCGTCTCTCACGAGATGCGCGTGGATTGAAACCCGAAGGCCACGCAGTCACTGAAGGAAGCGCCGAAGTCGCGCGTCTCTCACGAGATGCGCGTGGATTGAAACAGTGATGACATGACGGGGGCTTCGGCCCTCGTCCGTCGCGCGTCTCTCACGAGATGCGCGTGGATTGAAACCGGCCGTACCAATCGACCTGCTGCGACACCTCGGGTCGCGCGTCTCTCACGAGATGCGCGTGGATTGAAACGCACCAACGATCACGCAACCGCAGGCGGTAAGTCCGTCGCGCGTCTCTCACGAGATGCGCGTGGATTGAAACATGATGGATCAAGCGCAGGCGAGCATCTGGGAGGTCGCGCGTCTCTCACGAGATGCGCGTGGATTGAAACCACGGACTGATCGAGATGCCGTGCCGGAGCATGGTCGCGCGTCTCTCACGAGATGCGCGTGGATTGAAACGGCCATGAGGGTACGCACGCTGTGACTCCGCTGAGTAGCGCGTCTCTCACGAGATGCGCGTGGATTGAAACGGAGCCGAGGCAAGCGGCTTGTACCCCGACGCCCGTCGCGCGTCTCTCACGAGATGCGCGTGGATTGAAACAGTTCGGCGCGGGCTGCGGTGTCGGCTGTGAATGTCGCGCGTCTCTCACGAGATGCGCGTGGATTGAAACCTCCCAACTGACCCGCAAGCTCACCGACCTTTTCGTCGCGCGTCTCTCACGAGATGCGCGTGGATTGAAACTTCAAACACGGTGTGGATGCACCGATGAATCTAGTCGCGCGTCTCTCACGAGATGCGCGTGGATTGAAACTCCGATGAGTGGTACTGCTCAACGTACCTTGACGGTCGCGCGTCTCTCACGAGATGCGCGTGGATTGAAACCTCGCTGGATCAGCTTGGCTTCGGGCCGGGTGGCGGTCGCGCGTCTCTCACGAGATGCGCGTGGATTGAAACCGGCCTGAATGGGTGGAAAGGGGCAGGCGGTGAGGTCGCGCGTCTCTCACGAGATGCGCGTGGATTGAAACTTCTCCGGCATCGGGTGCAAAACATGGTCCGTGAGTCGCGCGTCTCTCACGAGATGCGCGTGGATTGAAACATATCCACTGTCGAGCCTCCCGCAACCCCAGCCCGTCGCGCGTCTCTCACGAGATGCGCGTGGATTGAAACCATGCCTCTGGCGTCAGCTTCCGGCCGTACCAATCGTCGCGCGTCTCTCACGAGATGCGCGTGGATTGAAACAAGTCAGCCGAGAACGTGTCATCGAACTTGACGAGTCGCGCGTCTCTCACGAGATGCGCGTGGATTGAAACCTCAAAAAGAAGCCAGCGGCAGAGACCCCCGAGGGGTCGCGCGTCTCTCACGAGATGCGCGTGGATTGAAACAAAATCGAACCGGTACCTGAGACGACGCGCGACGTCGCGCGTCTCTCACGAGATGCGCGTGGATTGAAACTTAATGAGTCGGGCACGACAGGGACAACGGCCGGGTCGCGCGTCTCTCACGAGATGCGCGTGGATTGAAACTTTGGCAGAGTGATGAGGCCGATTCCGGACGGCCCGGTCGCGCGTCTCTCACGAGATGCGCGTGGATTGAAACGAGATGTATTTGGCGATGTAGCCTGCTGCGCTTCGTCGCGCGTCTCTCACGAGATGCGCGTGGATTGAAACCCCCGGAGATACCCCATGTCACACGTCACCCTTTGTCGCGCGTCTCTCACGAGATGCGCGTGGATTGAAACTCGCGGGCATCGACGCTACAACCGGCGCGGTGACGTCGCGCGTCTCTCACGAGATGCGCGTGGATTGAAACTGACACTGGGTCTTGCTGGTGTCTGGCACGCCGAGTCGCGCGTCTCTCACGAGATGCGCGTGGATTGAAACCTGTGGAACTGCGGCGGTGACGGTCAGGAGCAGGGCGTCGCGCGTCTCTCACGAGATGCGCGTGGATTGAAACCGGTCGTCGGGTCGAATTGCACCCACGCGCGCAAGTCGCGCGTCTCTCACGAGATGCGCGTGGATTGAAACAATATCCAACCTCCCCCGGTTCTCCCGGTTCGCGGTCGCGCGTCTCTCACGAGATGCGCGTGGATTGAAACATCCTCGCGCCGACGAGTGATGCAGTCGCTCCGTGTCGCGCGTCTCTCACGAGATGCGCGTGGATTGAAACAACAATCCGTAGAGCGTCGACGCCATCGCCGCAGAGTCGCGCGTCTCTCACGAGATGCGCGTGGATTGAAACGCATTGCGTGAGCACGAGGACCGGGCCCGCGTCGGTCGCGCGTCTCTCACGAGATGCGCGTGGATTGAAACGACCCGATGCACGAGTACGGGCAGATCGCAAAACGTCGCGCGTCTCTCACGAGATGCGCGTGGATTGAAACTACACCCGCAGCGTCCCTGCGTATGTGGACGGCAGTCGCGCGTCTCTCACGAGATGCGCGTGGATTGAAACTGCAAATTCGACAGCGGCAGCGTCGATGCCCACGGTCGCGCGTCTCTCACGAGATGCGCGTGGATTGAAACAACGCGCCCGGGCGATACGAAGCGGTGCAGATCAGTCGCGCGTCTCTCACGAGATGCGCGTGGATTGAAACGTCATGGACGGCTTGTGCTTGCTCTTTCGGTGTCGTCGCGCGTCTCTCACGAGATGCGCGTGGATTGAAACCAATGACGATTGGCGCCCCATTTAGCAGCCGACGGTCGCGCGTCTCTCACGAGATGCGCGTGGATTGAAACCGATCCGGAGACAGTCACGGGCTTCGTGCTGATCGTCGCGCGTCTCTCACGAGATGCGCGTGGATTGAAACCTCGGTTCGATGGGGCTCGACGTTGCCGACGGCGGTCGCGCGTCTCTCACGAGATGCGCGTGGATTGAAACGACACGGTGCTCGTGAGTGCGAGCGATGCGGCGTCGTCGCGCGTCTCTCACGAGATGCGCGTGGATTGAAACGCTTCGGGTGCTCCGGCCCGGCCATCGTGACCCAGTCGCGCGTCTCTCACGAGATGCGCGTGGATTGAAACGCTTGTGGATCGCCCCGCGAACCCCGAGGCGACTGTCGCGCGTCTCTCACGAGATGCGCGTGGATTGAAACTTGGCGCAAGGCTGGCGACCGGGGGTGAACTATGGTCGCGCGTCTCTCACGAGATGCGCGTGGATTGAAACATTCACGGAGTCTCAGGTGAAAGACGTTCTCCAGGTCGCGCGTCTCTCACGAGATGCGCGTGGATTGAAACCCGTGGCGCCACCTTTGAAGGCGTCGCCCCAGTTGTCGCGCGTCTCTCACGAGATGCGCGTGGATTGAAACTGATATTTCACGGTGAAAGCGGCCGCAGTGAGCGGTCGCGCGTCTCTCACGAGATGCGCGTGGATTGAAACTGGAAGAAGCGGTTTCGCACGATCAGGCTGTTGCGGTCGCGCGTCTCTCACGAGATGCGCGTGGATTGAAACATGCCACGGGACACCGAAGGGGGCGTTCCGTCGGGTCGCGCGTCTCTCACGAGATGCGCGTGGATTGAAACCACGAGTAATCACCAACCTTACCCGGAGTCGATCCGTCGCGCGTCTCTCACGAGATGCGCGTGGATTGAAACAGCAGATGGGCGGGGCGCCGGTCGGCGTGTGGCGGTCGCGCGTCTCTCACGAGATGCGCGTGGATTGAAACCGGGCAATGGCCATCATTTCGATGATTGCCAGTCCGTCGCGCGTCTCTCACGAGATGCGCGTGGATTGAAACAGTGCTTCGCTGACTTGCTTGGCTTGCAGGCCGGGTCGCGCGTCTCTCACGAGATGCGCGTGGATCCAAGCGACTGGGCCGAGAGCCTCGGCGCCACCGTTGAGGAATCGCTCGCAGATTGAAAATGCAGCCTGAGGTCTCAGCGAAAACCGTCAATCGCAAGGACCGTGCTGCTGCCTGAATAGACGTGGCTCGATGGCATCAGGTTCGCCGAACACCCCCCGCCGCGCCATCCTCGCTTCATGCTCTTCGGCGACATACGTGTCGGCACGCCCATCACGACGATGACTCCACGCATGACCTTCGAGAACCATCCAGGCTCCGACGTCCTGCCCTTCCAGTCGCACGTTGCCGAGCCAGCGGTCGTAGATGTCCTTGCCGACCACTCGCACGATCACCTGTCGATGCAGCACACGCGTCTGCAGCGCAGCGGTGGCCTCGCGGCCGCCTGACTGGCAGCGCTCGGGGGCATCGATGCCGAGCAATCTCACCTTGACCGGCTTGCGTTGACGCGCGTCGGCGGTGGACCGAACCCACAGCGTGTCGCCGTCGCTCACATGCGTGACGACGCCGGTCAGCGTCGTCACACGGGTCTTTGCGAAGGCTCCGTCTGAAGCGGTGGCAGCGACCAGCAGTGCCGCGCTGATCAGCGCCTGGCTCACGAGCCTCACGGCCTCCGCCCGCCCCACAGCCACCAGGCCGCACCGGCAAGCATCAGCAGCCACACGACCACGATCGCCGCCGCACCCCACCACAGGCGCGGCACGCGCTGCGGGTGTGCTTCGGCCTCGCGCAGCAGCGATTCCCACAGCGGCGTCGGCGTCAGGCGGATCACAAGCGCCACGCCCAGCGGCACGAGGATCAACTCGTCGAGCAAGCCCAGCACCGGGATGAAGTCGGGAATCAGGTCGATCGGGCTCACCGCATAGGCCACGACGGCGATCGCCACCCACTTCGCGGCAGGCGGCGTGTCGGGATGCTTGAACAGCTTCCACAGCGC
>JARXKP010000014.1:3263-21240 GCA_030271615.1 Pseudomonadota bacterium | reverse complement strand
GTCGCGGTCGGCCGCGCCCCATCGGCCGTCACGATCCAGCCTTCCAGCGGATCGGCATCGGCAGGCCGTCCGAAGCCCGGCTGCGCGCGTGCCCACGCGGCTTGCAGCAGGCACAGCACCGCGTCGAGCCGGTCGCCGCTGGCATCGGCCACCAGGTTGTCGCGCTGCGCATGGCTCAGCCGCAAGCGCAGCGCGAGCCGCGTGCGGCCCTGCTCCAACGCTTCGACCAGATCCTTGCGCGCGATCAGGCGCTCGGGCGTCTGCTTCGCCTTGTCGTCGCTCTTGTAAGAACGGTTGCCCAGCACCTCGCGCGCCAGCAGCCCCGGGTAGCCCTCGACCGCCACGCGCGCGGCATCACCCCGGTGCAGACCCGGCAGGTGCACCCCGGCGTCGATCAGCAGAGGCACGCCGGCATGCAGCATGAAAGCGACCGGCGGGTTGACCCATTTCATCGACGGCGACGAGCCGGCCGGACCGTCGCAGGCACGGTGCGCGAACTTGCCGCCGACCGGCCGTGCATCGCAGAACGCGGCGAAGGTGTCGCGGATCTGCTCGCGCGACAACCCGGCGTAATGACGTATCAGCGCCAGCCAATCCACGGGCCAGCCGAGCGCGCACACCAGCTCGCGCGGCAGACCGAACGGCAGATCGAAGGCGCCGACCCACTCGCCCGGCGCACGCAGCCAGGCACTGAAGTCGTCGAAGCTCGTGTGCGACTGAAGCGCGTCGAGCCGTACACACAGGCCATCGAAGGTGCCGAGTGCAACGACGATCGGTTTGCGCGGCGTCGGCCGGCTGGTGAAGTCGACGCCGGCGACACGGCCCGGGCCGGCACACGGCGCGTGCGAGCCGTCGTGGTCGACGTCGCCGGTGACGTGGTTGAGGGCTGAGGTTTTCACCGACCCGACTCTAACGACCGCGCGGGTGCGAGCGTGTCGAAGGGTCGCGCGCTACACCGTCGAACGGTGGCTCATCAACTGCGCCACCACCGCCAGCGCCAGCACCTCGGGCTCCTTGCCCTCAATACCCGGCAGGCCGATCGGGCAGGTCAGCCGCGCCAGGACTGCAGGCGCAATACCGTGCGACTCGAAGTGATGCAGGAAACGCTGCTTCTTCGTGCGCGAGCCGATCAATCCGAGGAAACCGAAGTCACCGCGCTTCAGGATCGCTTCGGTGATTCGCAGGTCGAGATCGTGCCTGTGCGTGAGCACCAGATAACTGTCACCCGGCGCGGCGAGGTCGACTGCGCCTTCCACGGCATCGATGGAACGCGTGCATACGTGCGCGGGCCAGGTGGCACCGCCCAGCGTCTGGGGAAACTCGCTGTCGCGCTCGTCGATCCAGTCGACCGTGACCGGCAGATCGGCGAGCAGGCGTGCGATGGCACGACCCACGTGGCCAGCGCCATGCAGCTGCAGGTGAAAGCGAGCCGCTTCGGCCGGCCAGACGGCCAGCGTTTCGGCGCTCAACCGTGAAAAACCCAGCGTGACCACACCCCCGCAGCACTGCCCGAGTGCCGGGCCGAGCGGGTAGCGGACCTGCAACGCCGCAGACACATCGTTCAGCAGCCGGCGCGCCTGCTCTATCGCCTTCAGCTCGAGGTGGCCGCCACCGATCGTGCCGGCCACGGCGGCAGCGCTCACCAGCATCCTGGCGCCGGCGTCGCGCGGCGCCGAACCCTGGGTGTTCCGCACGTCGACCAGCACCGCGGGGTTCGCGGCAGCGAGCCAGTCGGCGGCTATCCCGCGAAGCAGATTCATCGTCACAACAGCGCGCGAGGACGGATCCGGCACTGCGGGCCAGCCACGCGGCCCGCTTCAGCGCAGTTTCGTTCGAGCCAACCGTTTCGCGTTGGCCACCGCCCGCCGGTGCACGGGCGCCATGCCGCGCCTGAGCACGCCGATCGCCGCGTCGTGCCAGTTCATGGCCGTTGCGGTCGCAGACGGCGTGCCTGCCAGCGGTGACGACCCGAAGGGGCGCAGCAGCGACGTCACCAAGGCCTGCTGGACGTGGAGCGCCTGCGCGGTCATCGCGGTCCAGGACTCGTTGAATGCATCGTTCTTCTCGGCCGTCATGAGCTTGAACTCCCTGCGATCCCGTGGCGAGGGTGATGAGCCAGCCATCGCCATGCGCGTGAGGCGGTGAGCCACCACCTGGGGCACAGCCCACGAAAGTTCCGCGGCCAAGGTCATGAGGTGCGAAATCGAACGGTGACGTGACATCGGAACTCCTGAATCAGACCTCGAATGTAGTGGGTTCGGCTCGAACGAGCGATGCCACGAACACCCCAGCGAATCACTCGGGATGTTGCTCGGACGCACCAAGCGCCGAAACCTTGATGCACCGCAACATATGACCCTTCCACCGGGATTGAAATTCCATTCGAGGAACGTTTCCTCTGCTCTCACAGGACAACGAATCATGAATGCAAAGACGCTGAAACAAGGCGCCATGGTGCTGGCCATGGTTTGCGGTGCGGCCCTGCCGATCGCTGCTCAGGCCCAGGCCCAGGAAGGTCCGTGGATGGTTCGCATCCGCGCCCTCCACCTCGACAGCCGGAACAAGGACACGACCGGTCTCGACCTGTCGATCAACAACCGGTGGATTCCCGAGGTCGACGTTTCGTACTTCTTCACGCCGAACATCGCCACCGAACTGGTGCTGACGTATCCGCAGAAGCAGGACCTTCGCGCGGGTGGTGACCACATCGGTTCGTTGAAGCACCTGCCACCCACGCTGTTGCTGCAGTACCACCTCACCAATTTCGGCGATTTCAAGCCCTACGTTGGTGCAGGCGTCAACTTCACGCGCATTTCGGATGTCCACTTCTCGCCCGCCGTGAAGGCCGCCCTGCATCCGGGCCTCGACAACAGCAGCGTCGGCGCCGCGGCGCAGATCGGCTTCGACTACAAGATCGCTCCGAACGTCTACTTCAACTTCGATGTGAAGAAAGTGGAGCTCCGCACGGACGTCAAGTCGGGCACCACCAAGGTGGGTGAACTGAAGATCGACCCCTGGTTGATCGGCGTCGGTATCGGCTACCGGTTCTGAGCGACAGCCGAACCGGCTTCAGCCTCGCACGGGCAGCGCGCACCAGTGCTGCTCGCGTGGCCCGGTGTGGGGCCGCAGAATCAATCGCTCGCATGGGGCGTCTCACCCGAAGTCATTGACCACCGGCAGGGATTCGCTGGTGCCTCGCTGCGCGAGAAAGACGATGAGCACGAGGGTGCCGATCACAGGAACGAACCCGACCAGTTGCCACCAGCCGCTTCGGCCGGTGTCATGCAGTCTGCGGGTGGCGGCGGCGATCGAGGGGAGCAGCACGGCCAGATAGAACAACGCACTCAGCTTCTGGCTAAACACGGAGGCTGCCGCGCCAGCCAATATGACGAACAGCGCATACCACCAGTACTCCGGACGCGAGGCACGCCCGCTGAAATCCGAGTACTTGGTCAGGCACACCTTCACCGATTCTTGAAACGTCATGTGGAGCTCCTTCATGATGGGTCCGAGGTCACAGACACCAGGAAACGTCGCATGCCGATGATCGGCAGCAACGCAGCGTATCAGCACGCACGGTGCACCGCCATGACCGCCCGCAGGATCGCTTCGGGCGTGGCCGGAGCCGACAGCAGCGGGTCGATGCGGTGATCGCCTGCGGCCGAGACCGCATCGCGGATTGCGAAGAACACCGAGAACGACAGCAGCAACGGTGGCTCGCCGACCGCCTTGCTGCGGTGGATGCTGTCGTGCCCGTTCGGCTCGCCGTACAACTGCACATTGAACACCGGCGGACAGTCGTTCGCAGTCGGGATCTTGTAGGTGCTGGGGGCGTGGGTCATCAGCCGGCCGGCTTGCATCGAGCCGTCGGCGGGTTGCCAGACCAGTTCCTCGGTCGTCAGCCAGCCCAGGCCCTGAATGAAGCCTCCTTCGATCTGGCCGAGATCAATGGCCGGGTTCAACGACGTGCCGACGTCGTGCAGCAGGTCGGCGCGCAGCAGCCTCCATTCGCCGGTCAGCGTGTCGACCACCACCTCGCTGACCGCCGCACCGTAGGCGTAGTACTGGAACGGATGCCCTTGCATCGTTTCGCGGTCCCAGTGCAGGCCCGGCGTCGCGTAGTGGCCGTCGGACCACAGTGGCACCCGTCCCAGGTAGGCCTGCGCGATCAGCTCGGCAAACGGCAGCGTGACGCCACCGACCCGCACCGCATCGTTCGCGAAGCGGACCTGCGCGGCGTCACCGCCATGCAAGCCTGACGCGAACGCCGCCAGCCGATCGCGGATCTGGCGCGCCGCGTGCTGCGCAGCCTTGCCGTTCAGATCGCTGCCGGTCGACGCGGCGGTGGCCGAGGTGTTGGCCACCTTGTGCGTGTCGGTCGCGCTGACGCGCACGCGGTCGAAGCCGATGCCGAGTTCGTGCGCCACCACCTGGGCGACCTTGGTGTTCAGGCCCTGGCCCATCTCGGTGCCACCGTGATTCACCAGCACGCTGCCGTCGGTGTAGACATGCACCAGCGCGCCGGCCTGGTTCAGGTGGGCGACGTTGAACGCGATGCCGAACTTGACCGGCGTCAGCGCCAGGCCGCGCTTGAGCACCGGGCTGTGCGCATTGAACTGCGCGATGTCGGCGCGGCGAGCGAAGTAATCGCTGCCGAGTTCGAGTCGATCGGTCAGCGGAGGCAGGATGAAGCCGTCGACGGTCTGCCCATACGGGGCGGTGTCGCGCTCGCCGACACCGTAGAAATTGGCGCGCCGCACCTCCAGAGCATCCTTGCCGAGACGGCGCGCGATGCTGTCGAGGATGATCTCGATCGCGATCGCGCCCTGCGGCCCGCCGAAGCCGCGAAAGGCGGTGTTGCTCTGCGTGTTCGTGCGGCAGCAGTGGCCGCGCAGCGCGACCTCGGGCAGCCAGTAGGCGTTGTCGAAGTGGCACAGCGCGCGTGTCATCACCGGGCCCGACAGGTCGGCCGAATGGCCGGCGTTGGCCAGCAGCGTGACCTCGACGCCGAGCACGCGCCCGTCGTCATCATGGCCCACGTCGTAGTCGATGTGGAAGCCATGACGCCGGCCGGTGATCATGAAGTCGTCGTCTCGATCGAGGCGCAGTTTGACCGGCCGCTTGAGCCGCCGCGCGGCCAATGCAGCGATGCAGGCAAACGCGGCGGACTGCGACTCCTTGCCGCCGAACCCGCCGCCCATGCGCCGGCATTCGATGCGCACCTGGTGCGACGACAGCTTCAGCGCGGTCGCCACCACATGCTGCATCTCGCTCGGGTGCTGGGTCGAGCAGTGCACGAGCAGCCCGTCGTCTTCGGTCGGCAGCGCGTAGCTGATCTGGCCTTCGAGATAGAACTGCTCCTGCCCGCCGACATCGAACGCACCGCGCAGCCGGTGCGGCGCAGCGGCGATGGCAGCGCACGCACCGTTGCCGCTGACGCTGCGGGTCAGGTGCATCGGTGGCAGCACGTACTGGCTCATTGCATGAGCCTCCTGCATCGACAGCACCGCGGGCAGCGGCTCGATCGCCATCACGTCCTGCGCCCTCGCGGCGGCGCGGCGTGCGGCATCCCGGGTGTCGGCCACCACCGCGAAAACGGGTTGACCGCGGTAGCGCAACTCGCCAACGCAGGTACCGTCGTCGTCGAATGCGATCGTGGCGAGGATGGGCTCGTCGTGAACGATCGCGCCGCAGTCGTTCGCGCCCGGAAAGTCGGCACCGGTCAGCACCGCCACCACGCCGGGCAGCGACCGCAAGCGATCGAGCGCGAGGCCAATCAACCGGCCATGCGCCACGGGCGACAGGCCCAGCGCGATGTGCAACGTGCCGACGACCTCGGGCAGGTCGTCGGTGTACGGCGCTTCGCCGGCCACGTGCAGGTGCGCCGATTCGTGCGCGCGGGGAACGCCGATCTGCGCGCCGGCGCTCGACCCGACGGCGTCACGCGACACAGCGTCGGCGGGTGCATCGGCCGGAGGCGCGCGACGCGGCGCGGGATCGACCGTCTCGGTCATGTCGGGGCTTTCACGCGGGCGGTGTCCTGCGAGCGGATCGGCCAGACGCGCGTGGCCTGCGGGGGCAGCGGGTCGACCGTTCGCGTCTCCAGCCAGAAGCGCTGCAGCAGGTTCTGCGCGACCTGCAAGCGGTAGCCCGCACTGGCGCGCAGGTCGGACAGCGGCTGGAAGTCCCGCGCCAGCGCCTGCTGCGCGGCCTCGACAGCCTCGGCGTTCCAGGCCCGGCCGACCAGGGCGGATTCAGCCGCAGCCGCGCGCTTGACGATGGCCGCCGTGCCGCCATAGGCGAGCCGCACCGCCCGCACGGAATCACCGTCGAGCTCGATCGCGAAGGCAGCGCACAAGGCCGAAATATCACAGTCGTGGCGCTTGCTGATCTTGTAGGCACGAACCGCGCGCCGGGTCGATGCCAGCGGCACCGCGAGCCCCTGAACGAACTCGCCGGGCTGCATCAAGTTGCGCAGGTAGCCAACGTAGAACTCGCAGAGCGGCAAGCGGCGGACCGCATCGCCGCGTCGCAGTTCGATCTGCGCGTCGAGCGCCATCAGCACCGGCGCCGCGTCGCCGATCGGCGAGCCGTTGGCGACGTTGCCGCCCAGCGTGCCGGCATGGCGCACCGGAGGGCCGGCGAAGCGCAGCCCCACTTCGGCGACACCCGGCCAGCGATCGGCCAACGCGCGCCACGCGGTGTCCAGCGACACGCCAGCGCCGATGTAAAGCTCGGGAGATGCATCGTTCCGCAAGCCATCCCGTGGTCCGCCCTCGCGTGTCTCGACGCGCTTCAGCGCCGCCACGTTGCCGAGGTACACGATGTCGCCCAGATCGCGGAACTGCTTCGTGACCCACAGGCCGATGTCGGTCGAGCCGGCCAGCACGCGCGCATTCGGATTCGCCAGACGCAGCGCCGCCAGTTCGCCCAGGGTGGTCGGCGCATGGAAGTGATCGGTGTGCAGCCCGCCCGAGTCGAGCGCCCGATGCCGGTTCACCGCGCGGTAGATGAAGGTGTCGTCGCTGCGCATCGACCGCAACGCCGCGATCACCGGCGCGGTGTCGAGCTGCACCGCGGGCAGCTCGAACATGCGCTCGCCCGCATCGAGGATCGGCCGGTAGCCGGTGCAGCGACACAGGTTGCCCGACAGGCCATCGGCGATCTGCTGGCGGTCCGGTCGGTCGACCATCGCGCCGTGCTGCTCGTACTGTTGATACAGCGACATCACGAACCCCGGCGTGCAGAAGCCGCACTGCGAGCCGTGACACTCGACCATCGCCTGCTGCACCGGGTGCAGCGCACCACCGGCCATCGGCTTCAGGTCTTCGACCGTGAACAGCGCCTTGCCGTTCAGCGTCGGCATGAACTGAAGACAGGCGTTGACGGTGCGCAGGCTGAGGCCGCGCACCGCATCGGCCGGGTGGTCGGTGTGCTCGGGCAGTTCGCCGACGACGACGGTGCAGGCGCCGCAATCGCCTTCGTTGCAACCTTCCTTGGTGCCGGTGCAGCGCGCGTGCTCGCGCAGCCAGTCGAGCACCGACAGCGTCGGGTGCACGCCGCTGACTTCGGTGACGGCCCCGCGATGAAAGAAGCGGATGGGCTGGGTGTTCAAGAGGACTCCCCGCTCAGCCCCATCCGGTCGTGCAGCCGGATCTCGGCGATGCGGTCGATCTGCTTCAGGCATTCGTCCAGTTCGACCTGCGGCGTCGACACCAGCCGCTGCTCCAGCGACGCGATGATCTCGACGCGCGTGAGGCCATGCCCGCTCGGGCCTCGCACGGCCAGCACGAAGGGCCAGCCGAAGCGGGCCGTGTACTCGTTGTTCAGCGCGTGCAAGGTCTGCAGTTCTTCAGGCGAGCAATGCGTCAGGCCCGAGGTGAGTTGCTCGTGCGCCGATTCCGACGTCAACGCGCCCGCCAGCATCGCCTTGCCCGCCAGTTCAGGATGCGCGCGGATCAGCGCCTGCTGCCGGTCTCGGCCCGCCTGGCGCACCGCCTGGGCCATGGCCTGTTTCAGGTCGGCCAGGGTCGCGAACGGCCGGGATGCCAGCGCCGCCTCGGCGATCCACGGCGAATGCTCGTACAGGCCGTTCAGCAACGCCGCTGCCTCGGCCAGCGGCGCGGCGTTCAAGCGGTTCAGGGACAACGGTGAGGGATGGGACGAAGTCATGGCTCGCCAGACGCGGGGATCGGAGACACAGACGGATGATCGCCTGATCGGCACGCTGACCGCTGTGCAAGACTCAAGCCCGCAGGCGCCACCCCGGCGGCTGCGGCTCCAGGATCACACCATGGCCACATTGACCACCCACGTGCTGGACACGATGAACGGCTGCGCGGCAGCCGGCATGACGGTCGCGCTGTACCGCATCGACGCAGGTTCAGCGACTCTGCTGCACCAGACCGTCCTGAACGCCGACGGCCGCACCCCCGATCTGGCGCAGGCAGCGGCGGCTCTGACGGTGGGGCGCTATCGGCTGGTGTTTCAGGTGGCGGCGTATTTCCGCGCTCGTGGTGTCGCGTTGCCCGAGCCGCCGTTTCTCGACGAGGTGCCGGTGGACTTCGGGATCGGCGAGGCCAGCGGGCGCTATCACGTGCCGCTGCTGACGAGTCCGTGGGCCTACTCGACCTATCGTGGCAGCTGAACCCTTGCTCAAGCAGTAGCCGCGAGATGGACCCGTACCTGATCGACTGGCTGAACCTGCTGCTGCGCTGGGCGCATGTGGTGGTCGCGATCGCGTGGATCGGGTCGTCGTTCTACTTCGTGTTCCTCGACAACAGCCTGATGCCGCCGCAGGACGCGGCGTCGAAGGCGCGCGGCGTCACCGGTGAGCTGTGGGCGGTGCACGGCGGCGGGTTCTATCACCCGCAGAAATACATGCTCGCGCCGCCTGAGCTGCCGGAGAAGCTGCACTGGTTCTACTGGGAAAGCTACTCGACCTGGCTCACCGGCTTCGCCCTCTTCACGCTGCTGTACCTGTTGCAGGCCCGCACCTACCTGATCGACCCGCAGGTGCATGCTTGGTCGACCGCCGGCGCCATCGCCGCCGCATTGGCGCTGCTGGTGGTGTTCTGGTGCGCTTACGACGCGCTGTGCCGCACCGCGGGACGCGGTCCGGGGGGCGATCGCCGGGTCGGGCTCGGTATGGCGGGGCTGGTGGTGGCGACATCGGTGGTCGCCTGCTCGCTGTTTGCCGGCCGCGCGGCGTTCCTCATCGTCGGCGCCGCGATGGCCACGGCGATGAGCGCCAATGTGTTCGTCTGGATCATCCCCGGCCAGCGCAAGGTGATCGCGCAGATGAAGGCGGGCACGCCGGTCGATCCGGCCCATGGCCTGCGGGCCCGGCAGCGCAGCGTGCACAACACCTACTTCACGCTGCCGGTGCTGGTGGCGATGCTCGGCAACCACTACGCATTTCTGTACACCGCGCCGCACAACGCGGCGGTGCTGGTCCTGCTGATGGCGGCTGGCGCGCTGATCCGCCATTCGTTCGTCGCGCGGCACCGCGCGCGGGTGCAGGGCCGACGCGTGCCGTGGGAGCACGCGATCGTCGGCGTGCTGCTGCTGATCGCAATGGTGGTGTGGTTGCGGCCGGCCCCGCGCCCGGCGTCAACCGGGTCGGATGCACCGGTCACGCTGGCGCAGGTGCAGACCATCATCGACCGGCGCTGCGTGGCGTGTCACAACGAAGCCTTGCAGAACAAGGGCGTGGCGCTGCACACGGCCGAACGGGTTCAGCAGCACGCGTTGGCGATCTACCAGCAGGCCGTGGTGCTGAAGCAGATGCCGCTGAACAATGCGACGCAGATCACCGACGACGAACGCGAGCAGTTGCGCAGGTGGTTCCTGGCCGGCCCTGCGGGTCGCTGAAAGTCACGCCAGGGATGGCAGGGGTCGAAGCACGGCGACCGGCACCGAGCGTTGCCGCAGTGGCGTGTTCTCGCTCAGCCGAGCGAGAACCGCGCGTCCAGCAGCTGCACCCAGCGGGCCTTTTGGGCCGCACTCGCGAAGCTCGCTTCGAAGCTGTTGCGTGCCAGCGTGTAGGCGTGCGCCGCGGTCAACGCGGGCAGCGCCTCGAAGGTTTCGACGAAGTTCTGGTTCAGGTAGCCGCCGAAGTACGCCGGGTCGTCCGAGTTGACGGTGGCGCACAGGCCGGCCGCCAGCAACAACGCGAGGTTGTGCTGCGCCAGCGTGTCGAACACCCGCAGCTTGACGTTCGACAGCGGGCACACGGTCAGCGGCACGCGCTCGCCGGCCAGTCGAGCGACCAGCGCCGGGTCTTCGACGCAGCGCACGCCGTGGTCGATGCGCTCGACCTTGAGCACATCGAGCGCACTCCAGATATAGGCCGGCGGGCCTTCTTCGCCAGCGTGTGCGACGAGCCGCAGGCCGAGTTCACGGCAGCGCGCATAGACGCGCGCGAACTTCTCCGGCGGGTGGCCGCGCTCGCTGCTGTCGAGTCCGATGCCGACCAGCCGGCCGCGATGCTTCTCGATCGATGGCAGCGCCTGCGCCAGCGTGTCGAAGGCCGAGTCTTCGCTGAGGTGCCGCAGGAAGCACAGGATCAGCAGCGACGTGATGCCGAATTCGGCTTCGGCGGCCTCGCAGGCACGCACCAGGCCGCTGATGACCACCTCGACCGGCACGCCGCGTTCGGTGTGGGTCTGAGGGTCGAAGAACAGCTCGGCATGCACGACGTGATCGGCTGCGGCGCGGCGGAAGTACGCCATCGCCATGTCGAAGAAGTCGGCCTCGTGCAGCAGCACCGAGGCGCCGGCGTAGTAGATGTCGAGGAAGCTCTGCAGGTCGCTGAACGCATACGCGGCACGCAAGGCATCGACGCTCTCGTAAGCCAGCGTGATGCCGTTGCGGGAGGCCAGCGCGAAGATCAGCTCGGGTTCGAGCGAGCCTTCGATGTGGATGTGCAACTCGGCCTTGGGCATCTCGCGCAGCAGCGCCATCAGGCGATCGCGCGGCAGGTTTTTCAGATCGGTGGACATGGCAACTCCTGTGCGTACCGTGTCGATTCTGCCAACGATGCGTTGACGCGAGAGCTGCGCGGCGTCATCGACACCGACACCCGGGCGCGGCACACTCGGTGCGCGAAATCATCGCAGCAACAAAACGGAGACCCCATGTCCCTTCGATTCCTGCCTGCCCGCCGCTCGGCCCTGACACTCGCCGTCACACTGGCCCTGGCCGCCTCGGTTCAGGCGCAGTCCGCACCCGCAGCATCCGAGCCTGCGGCTGCCACCGCAACGGCCGCACCCGCAGCATCCTCCACAGCAACCGCCAGTGCCGACAGCTCCGACGGCAAGGTCGCGTACTACGGCCGCAAGTTCGCCGGGCGCAAGACCGCCAGCGGCCAGCGTTTCAACCCGGACGCGCTGACGATGGCGCACAAGACGCTGCCCTTCGGCACGAAGGTGAAAGTGACCAACGTCAAGAACGGCAAGAGCGTCGTCGTGCGCGTGAACGATCGCGGACCGACCGCGCCGGACCGGGTGGGTGATCTGTCGCTCGCCGCAGCACGCAAGATCGGCATGCTGCATTCCGGAGTGGTCGACGCCAGGCTCGAGGTGGTCAGCCAGGGCCAGTGATCGACGGACGGCGATCCTGTCCTCAGCGCAGAGGGCGCGCTCAATAAACGCGCTCCCCCGCGACATAGGTCGCCGCCAGGTTGCGCTCGTCGCCCAGGGTCATCCACGCGAAGACCCGTTCGTGCAGATCGCGAGAGTCCTGCGCCAGACCATCGCGATGCATCGCGACCGCACCGACCGCCCAGTCCCACACCGCGAGGTCGGCAACACAACCGGCGTCGAGGCTGCCGATCTCGCCGGCCAACCCCAGCGATTGCGCCGCGCCGCGCGTCGCGGCATGCAGCAGTTTCCAGGCGGTCAGGCGCAGGCCGCGCAGCGACTGCACCTTGTAGCCATCGGCCAGCGTGCGCAACATCGACAGGCTGGTGCCACCGCCCACATCGCTGGCGATCGACACCGTGACCCCGGCGTCGGCAGCCGCCTGCCAGTCGAACAGCCCGCTGCCGAGGAACAGGTTCGACGACGGGCAGAAGGCGATCTGCGCGCCGCGCTCGTGCAGCAGCGCGCGGTCGCGGTCGTCGATCCAGATGCCGTGCGCCAGCACTGCGCGCGGGTGAAGCAGGCCGTGGCGCTCGTACACATCGAGGTAACTGCGCGCCTCGGGAAACAAGCCAGCGATCCAGCGCACCTCGTCGGTGTTCTCGGCCACATGCGTCTGCATGAACACGCCGTCGTGTGCGGCGCACAGCCGCCCGGCCATCGCCAGCTGCTCTCGCGTGCTGGTACCGGCGAAGCGCACGGTGACGGCATACGCAAGCCGGTCGCGGCCATGCCAGCGTTGGATCAGATCGGTGCAGTCGCGCTCGGCGCCATCGACGTCGTCGCGCAGGCCGTCGGGGGCGTTGCAATCCATCAGCACCTTGCCGGCAATCAGCCGCATGCCGCGTTGCTGTGCTGCAGCGAACAAGGCCTCGGCCGACACCTTGTGGACGGTCGGGAACACCACGGCCGCCGTCGTGCCGTGGGCGAACAACGCTTCGACGAACCGCGCGGCACCTGCTTCGGCCAGCGCCGGGTCGGCATATTTCTGCTCGGCCGGGAAGGTGTAGCGCTCGAGCCAGTCGAGCAGCGCGCCGCCGTGGCTCGCGATGACGTCGAGCTGCGGGCTGTGCACATGGGTGTCGATGAAGCCGGGCAGGATCAGCCGGCCGCGATGATCGATGCGCTGCCAGCTTGCATCAGGTTCGCTGTCCACCGAACCCGCGGGCTGCGCGTTGATGATGTGACCGTCTTCGATCAGCAGCCAGTGATCGGGGCGCCAGCGCAGGCCGGACGCTTCGGCAGTGGCTGCGAAGCCCGGGTCGGCGGTGAAATCGAGCAGGTCTCCCCGCAGCGCAAGGCGTGACGTCATGCGTCAGCGTAGCAGGGACGAACGGGGCCGGTCAGGTCGAGAATTGCAAAGCTGGGAACCCGTCGCGCCGTTGCGTGTCGAACCTTTGAGCTGAGATGCCGAATCGAAAGGAGCCCTCTATGAAAAACTTCACTCGCTGCTGCACTGCCGTGCTTTCCGCTCTGGTTCTGGTGGTCGGTGTTTCTCCCGCCGACGCCCAGGCGGGCGGTCGCTACGGCGGCGGACACGGTAGCTATCACGGCGGCGGCCCGGGATGGGGCGGTCTGGGCATCGGACTCGGGTTGGGCCTGGGCTTGGGCTGGCTGGGCGCCTCGCGGTATTCCTATTCGTACGGCCCACCGGCCTATTACACCTACGGTGCCTACGGTGCCTACGGGGAACCCGGGTACGTGCTGGTCGAACCGCCGCCGATCGTCTACCGCGAACTGCCGCCACCGGTGGTCTACCGTGAAGTGCCGCGCGCGGTGTACCGCTACGTGCCGGCCCGAGAGTCCGCACCGGTGTCGCGCCCTGAACCGGTCATCTACCCGCGCAACGGGCAGAGCCAGGAACAGATCGAGGCCGACCGTCAAGCCTGCAACCGCTGGGCCACCACGCAGCAGAGCGCGATGGCCGACGCCAGCGTCTTCAACCGAGCCACCGAAGCCTGCATGGACGGACGCGGCTACACGCTGCGCTGAGCCAGCGCAACGCCTCAGCGTCGCGTCACCTCGCGCATCGTCACGAACTCCTCGGCGCCGGTGGGGTGGACGCCGATCGTGCGATCGAGGTGGGCTTTGGTGACACCGGCCTGCAGCGCCACCGCGAAGCCCTGGACCACCTCGCCCGCGTCGGCGCCAACCATGTGCATCCCCAGCACCCGGTCGGTGGCGTCGTCGACCACGATCTTCATCAACGTGCGCTCGTTGCTGCCGCTCAACGTGTGCTGCAACGGCTTGAAATCGCTGCGATAGATGCGCACCGGCCCACGTTCTCGCGCGGCCTCTTCGCTCAGGCCCACGGTACCGATGTTCGGGTGGGTGAACACGGCTGTCGGAACCAGCGCGTAATCGATCGGCGGCCGGGTGCCGTCGCCGAACAACCGATCGACCAGCACCATCGCTTCGGCCAGCGCCACCGGCGTCAACGCCAGGTGCCCGATCAGGTCGCCAATGGCATGCACCGACGGCACGACGGTCTGGAAATGCCCGTCGACCGGAACCGTGCCGTTCGGGTTCAGCGTGATGCCGAGCGCCTCGAGACCGAGACCTTCGGTGCGGGCGACGCGGCCGGTGGCCTGCAGCACCGCATCGGCTTCGATCTCGACATCGGCACGGCGGTCGCCATCGCCGGAGGCAGCGTGGTGCTGCAGGCGCAGCGTCTGCACGTCGCCGGCCCGACGCACGTCGGCGACGGTGGACTGCAGGTGCACCGTGATGCCCTTCTTGCGCATCTCGGCGGTCACGAAATCGGCGACCTCGTGGTCGAAGCCGCGCAGCAGTCGCGGCCCGCGATGCACCAGCGTCACCTGCGCGCCCAGCCCATTGAAGATCGACGCGAACTCGCAGGCGATGTAACCCCCGCCGACCACCACCAGCCGGCGCGGGAACGGGTCGAGATCGAACATGTCGTCGGAGCTGAGCGCCCAGTCGGCACCCGGGCCATCGACCTTCTGCGGGCGCCCACCGGTGGCCAGCAGGATGTGCCGGGCAGTGCAATGCCTCGGGGTTGAACCCGCCGCGCCGTCGACGGCATGCACGGCCACCGTGTGCGCATCCACCAGGCTGGCCCAGCCGCGCACCAGGGTCGCGCCGGCAGACTTCAGGATGCCGTCATAGATACCGTTCAACCGCGTGATTTCAGCGGCCCGGCGCGCCTTCAGAACGGACCAGTCGAAGGCGGGCGTTTCGGCCTGCCAGCCGAAGCCGCGCGCATGCTCGAACTGTTCGCCGTGATGCGCGGCGTAGCTGTAGAGCTTCTTCGGAATGCAGCCGACGTTGACGCAGGTGCCACCGAGCGCACCGCCTTCGACCACGATCACGCGCGCACCGCGCTGCGCCGCGAAACGCCCGGCGCGCACGCCGCCGCTGCCGGCACCGATCACCAGCAGATCGCAGTCAAAGTCGGTGGCTGTCTTCGTGTTCGTCGTGCTCATCGGCAGGATCTCCATGGGTCATCAACGCTTGTAGCGTATCGAGCGTGTCAGCCTCCCACAAAGGCTTTTCATGCCGGATGCGCAACATGCGTGGAAACCTCACCGCGATGCCGCTCTTGTGGCGCGTGCTGGTGTTGAGTCCCTCGAAGCCCAGCTCGAACACCATCGTCGGCCGCACGCTGCGCACGGGTCCGAACTTCTCGAGTGTCGTCTGGCGGATGACGCGATCGACGCCCTTGAACTCTTCGTCGGTCAGGCCGCCGTAGGCTTTCGCGAAAGCGACCAGTTGCAGGCCATCGGGCTGCGCCGGCCGACGCGCCGCGATCGCCTCGACGACGGCCTGCGCCTCGGCGGCATCGTGCGGCGCGCGGTTCCACACCGCGAAGGTGTAGTCGGTGTAGACGCTGGCGCGGCGGCCGTGGCCGGCCTGCGCGTAGATCAGCACCGCGTCAACGCTGAAGGGATCGACCTTCCATTTCCACCAAGCGAGTGATCGTGAACCGGTCGGTCCACCACGCTGCTTGCGGCGACCGGTGCCGTAGCGCGCCTCGCGGTGCTTGAGCATGAAACCCTCGACGCCGCGACCGCGCGACTGCTCACGCAGCGTGGCCAACTCGGGCCAGCTGCCACGCAGCAAGGGCGACACGCGCAACGCCAACGCCAACGACGGATTCGGCACCGTCGATGCGCTGGCGGCATCGGTCGACAGTTGCAGCGCCAGCGCCTCCAGCGCCGCCCGCCGCTCGTGCTGTGGTGCCTCCCGCAGATCGATGCCGCGCTGCTCCAGCAGGTCGCAGGCCATGAAGGTCACCGGCGCGTCGGCGAGGATCTTCTTCGTCAGGTTCTTGCGGCCGATGCGCTGCTGCAGCAGGTTGAACGGTGCGGGCCGGTCGGCACCGGTCGGCCACACCAGGATCTCGCCGTCGAGCACGGTGCCGTCGGGCCAGGGCTGCGCGAGGGCGACCACCTCGGGGAATCGATCGGTCACCAGTTCCTCGCCACGTGACCAGATCCACACCTGGCCGGCGCGGCGCACCACCTGGGCGCGAATGCCGTCGTACTTCCACTCGACCAGCCAGTGGTCCGGCGGACCCAGGGCCGCGTCGAAATCGTCCAGCGCCACATCGACCGGATGCGCGAGGAAGAACGGGTACGGTTGGCCCGCATCGCGGCCCGGCTCGGCGTCGGTCGACACCAGCCGCGCATAGCCCGCCGCATCCGGCCGCGCGGTCTTGTCGGTGTAGCCCATCATCCGCTGCGCCACGATCTTGGCGTCGAGCCCGGCCGACTCGGCCAGCGCACGCTGCACCAGCAGCTTGCTGACGCCGACCCGGAAGCCGCCGCCGATCAGCTTGATCAGCAGGAAACGCCCGCCGGCATCGAGTTCGTCCCAGTACGCGGCGATCCGCTCCGCCTGCGTCTCGGGCGACCCATCACGCAGCGGCAGCAAGCGCTGCTCGACCCACACCCCCAGCCCGACCTCGCTGCGCGCCGACGGCGGCGGCAGCACATGGGCGATGGTCTCGGCCAGGTCGCCGACCACCTGGTAGCACTCGTCGAACAACCAGTCATCGATGCCGGCCCGCGCGCAGGCCAGGGTGCGCAGCACCTTGGTCGGTACGACCTGGCGCGGTTTGCCGCCCGACAGGAAGTACACCACCCAGGCCGCGTCGGCCGGATCGGCCACCGCGAAATAGCGCTTCAGCGCGTCGACCTTGGCCCAGGTCGATGTGCTGGCGTCGAGCTGGTCGTAAAGCGCGGCAAAACGCCTCAACGGGAGGCTCCGGTCGGGCCGGCTTCGGGCGCCTCGGCGTCGACTGCCGCCGTCACCTCACGAGCGGCCTCGGCAGACCGAGGGGGCGTCGCCTCGGCCCCGTCCTCGCGGCCGAACTCGGTGCGGAACGAGCCCGCCTGCAAACCCTGCTGTTCGAGCCAACGCACCATCACCGCCTCGTAGCCGTGGGTCACGATGACGCGCTCGGCCCCGGTGGCCGCGATGGCGCGCTGCAGGCCGGGCCAATCGGCGTGGTCGCTCATCACGAAGCCGCGATCGACCGCGCGGCGGCGACGCCAGCCGCGCAGCTGCATCCAGCCGCTGGCGAATGCGTCGCTGGCCTCGACACCGCCGACGGTGAATGCGCGCGCCCAGGGGCTGTCATGCACCGACGGCGGCCCGATCGCGATGGCGCGTGCCAGGCTCGACTTGTCGGTCACGTCGCCGATCAACTGCGTGGTCGGCAGGCGCACGCCTTCGGCGCGGTAGGCACGGTTCAGCGGCTCGACGGCGGCGTGCACGACGATCGGGCCGATGCGCGGATCGAGCCCGGCCAGCAGACGCTGCGCCTTGCCGAAGCTGTAGCCCATCAGCAGGCTGGCGCGACCGGTCTCGGCATTGGCGCTCCACCAGGCGTTGATGTCGGCATAGACCTCGTGCTGCGGCTGCCAGCGATAGATCGGCAGGCCGAAGGTGCTCTCGGTGATGAAGCAGTCGCAGCGCACCGGCTCGAACGGATCGCAGGTCAGGTTGTTTTCGACCGCCGGCGTCGAAGCGATCACCGAACCTTGCGCACCGCTCACGAAATAGTCGCCCGACGCCACCCAGACGCGCCCGCCGTGTTCCACCCGCACCTGCGACGACCCCAGCACGTGGCCCGCAGGATGCAGGCTGATGCGCACGCCGCGGTGCTCGACCACCTCGCCGTAGGCCAGAGGCTGCAAGGTGATCGCACCGAGACGCAAGCGCAGCACGCCTTCCGATCGCGCCGAGGCCAGGTAACGGCCATGCCCGGGCCGCGCGTGATCAGCATGCGCGTGGGTGATCACCGCGCGGTCGACCGGGCGCCAGGGGTCGATGTAGAAGTCGCCCGGCGGGCAGTAGAGGCCGGCCGG
>JARXKP010000014.1:0-3163 GCA_030271615.1 Pseudomonadota bacterium | reverse complement strand
TCAGTAGCGGCCTGTCGCCCCGGCGACCCTCAGATAGACGTACGCGACCCACGCCACGATGGCGCGACGCAACGCACCGAGCACGCCGGGCCGGTACTTCTGCGCCGGATCGATTTCATACGACACCGCGAGCGCCGCATCGAAATGGGCCGACAGCTCGGAGTTGAAGGCGTTGTCACGCACGATCACGTTGGCTTCGAGGTTCAGCAGCAGCGACAGCGGATCGATGTTCGAGCTGCCCACGGTCGCCCAATCGGCATCGACGACCGCGACCTTGGCATGCAGGTAGGCCGGCGTGTACTCGAAGATGCGCACGCCCTGCCCCAGCAGTTCGTCGTAAAGCGCCCTCGCGGCCAGGCCTGCGATGCGGTAATCGAGCTTGCCCTGCAGCAGCAGCCGCACGGCAACGCCGCGTCGAGCCGCATCACGCAGCGCGCGGCGGAACGAACGCCCTGGGTAGAAATAAGGCGAGACCAGGTCGACCCGCGTGCGGGCGTTTCGAATGGCATCGATGTAGCTGCGCTCGATGGTGCGCCGCTGCCGAACGTTGTCGCGCAGAACGAACGCGGCCTGCATCGGATTCATCAGGCCCGGGGTCGCCTGCATGCCATGGCGCCGACTCAATCGCAGCCGCTTGATCAGCCGGCGCAGGCGCGCCAGCGGCTCGGCGCCGCGCACGATCGCCAGCGCTTCCTCCTTGAAGTCGCTGCCCAGGTGCGCGCGGGTCCACGCCGCGATCGTCGCCTGGTGGATCGGGCCGGTCACCGGTCCGCTGACTCGCACCGCGAAGTCGAGTCGGGGCTCGTCGGTCCAGCCGTGATTCAGGTCGAAGCGGTCGTCCATCAAGTTGATGCCGCCGACAAAGCCGATCTCGGCATCGACCACACACAGCTTCAGATGCAGGCGACGCAACTGCCCGGGCTGCAACCAGTTCCACCACCGGTCGATCGGCCGGTACACGGCCACCTGCACGCTCGCCTCGCACAAGCGCCGTTGCAGATCGACCAGCCGGCCCAGCATGCCGAAGCCGTCGAGCACGACCTTGACCTGCACGCCGCGCTGTGCGGCCTGGATCAGCGCGACCGTGACGCGATCCGCGGCAGCGTCGTCGTGAAAGATGTAGGTGGCGAGGCAGACCTCATGGCGAGCGGCATCGATCGCCTCCACCAGCGCGGGAAACAGCTCATCGCCGCCGCGCAGCAATCGGACCGCGTTGCCGCCGCTGAACACCGGTCGGGGAACGGCACCCCACAGCTGCTCGAGCTCGGAGCGTTCTGCGGCGGCAGCGCGTGCGCTCGATTCGTCGGTCGCCATCGGGTGTGGAGCCCGCTCAGATCAGCTGCAGTTCGGCCACCAGCGGCAGGTGGTCCGACATGCGTGCCCAGGCCGCACTGCGCGGCACGTGCGTCGAGGTGCAATGCAGGCCGCGCGTGTAGACGCGGTCGAGCGAGAAGAACGGCACCCGCGACGGGAAGGTGCGCGGCGGTGGCTGCCCCTCGACACGCGCCGGCACCAGACCCATCTTGCGGATGGGCGCGTCGAGCTTCTCGCCCCAGTCGTTGAAGTCACCGGCGAGCACCACGTGCTCGCCGTCCGGCACATGCGCCGCAATGAAATCCGCGATGCGTTCGACCTGGCGGACGCGGCTGGCGTGCATCAGCCCCAGGTGCGCAACGATCGAATGCACCACGGTCCCGTTCCACTGAACCGGCACGTGCAGCAGGCCGCGCTGCTCGAACCGGTGGTCGGACACGTCGTGGTGCTTGATATCGCCAATCGGCCAGCGCGACAGCAGCGCGTTGCCATGCTCGCCGTGACGCGTGATCGCGTTGCTGCGGTAGGCCACCGCATAGCCCTCGGGCGCCACGTAGTCGGCCTGCGGCATGCGCGGCCAGCCGATGTGCGTGTCGGGAAACTGCAGCGCCTCGGCCCGGTTGGAACTGCGCACCTCCTGCAGGAACACCAGATCGGCGTCCAGCGCCTCGATGCCGAGCGCAAGGTTGTGGATCTCGAGCCGCCGTCGCGGGCCGACGCCGCGCACGCCTTTGTGAATGTTGTAGGTGGCGACGCGAAGCACGTCACTCGGGTGCATCGAGGCACCGGCGTCCGCCCGATGAAAGGCACTCACGTGGACGCGAACCGGGGCAGTTGCAGCACCGCTTCGGCGTTCGACGGCGAAAAGCAGTGATCGGCCGCCTCGCGCCAGGGCAGCCAGGTGCTGCGCACGTGTTCGCGCGGGGCCAGCGTGATGGCGGTGTCGCGCGGCACCAGCAGGCCGAACACATGCTCGGTGTTGTGGGTCACGCCCGGTGCATAGCGATGCCGCCACACCGGGTAGATCTCGTAGACGTTGCGCATGCCCCAGTCTCGCAGATGCGAGAGCGGCACCTCGGCCGAGCCGATCACGATGCCGGTTTCCTCGGCCACCTCGCGCCGTGCCGTCTCCTCGAACGGCTCGTCCACCGTGTCCTTCGAGCCGGTCACGCTTTGCCAGAAGCCGGGATGGTCGGCACGCTCGATCAGCAGCACCTGCAGGTCGACGCTGTGGATCACGACCAGCACCGACTCGGGGATCTTCGGCGGGCGCGGCTCGTTCATCGATCCCGCGGCGTCAGCGCGCCGCTTCCGGCAGTTCGATCTTGACTTGAAGCACCTCGAGATCGCCCTGGCGCTCGACCTCGACCTTGATGTCACCGGGGCCCACCGACACGTACTTCGAGATCACCGCGAGCAGCTCGCGCTGCAGGTCGGGCAGGTACGCCGGATCGCGCGTGCGACCGTTGCGCTCATGCGCGAGGATGATCTGCAGCCGCTCCTTGGCGACGCTGGCAGTCTTCGTTTTCTCACCCAGGAAGAAGGACAGAAAACCCATCGCTCACCTCCCGCCGAACATGCGCTTGAAGAAGCCGGGCTTGGCGGCATCGACGAAACGCAACGGAGTTTCCTCGCCCAGGAAGCGCGAGATCACGTCCTTGTAGGCCTCGGATACGTCGCTGCCCTTCATGTGGATGGCAGGCACACCCTGATTCGAGGCGTCGAGCACCGATTCGGACTCGGGGATCACGCCGATCATGCGCACGCGCAGGATGTCGTGGATGTCCTTCAGGCTCAGCATCTGCCCACCGAGCACCCGGTTCGGGTTGTAGCGGGTGATCAGCAGGTG
>JARXKP010000247.1:3791-5224 GCA_030271615.1 Pseudomonadota bacterium | reverse complement strand
CCGTTGCCGCTGGGGGCGCCGGTGTCATCGACCTCGACGACCTCCTCGGTCTGCAGGTTCGTGCCGGGCTCGATGCGGTCGCGGATCGTGCGGCCGGGCCGCGGTGCGGCAAGGCTCCAGCCGGTCCAGCGGAACAGGGTTTCATGCAGGTAGTGGTCGTCGGGCTGGTCTTCGGAGCTGGTGGTCGACGCGCCCTTGACGCAGCCCTCGTCCGACGGCAACGCGATCGCCACGGCCGGGTCGCCGGGCTCGCGCGGCAGCGCGGTGTAGCGCCCCTCGCGCTGGCACAGCGACTTCCAGCGGCCGACCTCGCGGTCGTGGATGTCGATGCGGTAGCCGCGCAGCACGTCCTCGGCGAACAACGTCACCAGGGCTGCCGCTGCGCCACCGGTGTTGATGCGGCCGTGGTTCAACACCGCCGCCGCCGCGTTGGTGGCGACATGACCTGCTCGTCCGTGACGCGACACGCCGAGCCCGCCCGAGCGCAGCGCGGCCACCGGCTGGCGGTCGCCGGTGGTGTACGTGACCTGGCCGTCGGCGCCGAGCGCCAGGCTCTTGCCGACCAGCCGCTGGGCGCTGAGCACGAAGTCGACCGTCTTCAGCGCCGCGCCGTCGGGATCGACCTGGAACACGTCGAACGGGCTGCCTTCGCGCGGGTCGATGGTGGCGTGGCTGTCGTTCGCGCGGTCCAGCTTCAGCAGGCCGCCGAGGTGGTCGCCGGTGCGTGGCCGCGTGACGAAACGCCGCTTCGTCGCCCACCAGGCGGTGCTCGGGAAGGTGTCGCCGCTCGCATCGTGCGGCGGGTTGCCCGACAGCCGCAGGCGCATGAAGCCCTGCGCCGGAATGCCCGCGCCCAGCAGCGCGTCGATCGGCTCGTCGGTCTCCAGCACGCAATCGATGATCAGCCCCAGCCGGCGCAGCAGCTGCGGGTGGTCGCCGTAGGACGCGACGCGCTGGTGGAAGTCGTACTCCGGCGCCTTCAGCGGCATCGAGCCCCCGATGAACTGCGGCCGGCGCATCGCCAGTTGGGATGGGGTGGGAATCGTGCGCCGATAGAAGCGCTCAGACTGCCACAGCGCGTATTCGGCCGGCCCGGAGAACTGCTCCATCAACTGTGCGCGGGGTTCGCGGTCGGCGGCGTTCGACACCGCGATCGCACCGCTGCGCAGCGCGGCCGGGTCTTCCCAGTCCGGTGGCAGGGCGCGCAACGCGAACTCGCGGTTGCGCTCTTCGAGACCGGGCTGGCGCACCGGCGCCTTGATGCAGCTGCTGCTGGTGAACACGCGACGGTTGATGAAGTCATCGTGCAGGCGCACGCCCTGGCCCTGGTCGTCTTCGCGATGGAAGCGATCGAAGCCGGGTTGCAGCACCTCGATCGAGCGGTGGCCGAGGTTGAACTTCTCGGTGCGCGTGCCGGCCTCGCCCAGCATGCC
>JARXKP010000247.1:0-3691 GCA_030271615.1 Pseudomonadota bacterium | reverse complement strand
GGGCGATCGGGATCAGGCCGACCGTCGTGCCGCCGATGTCGAGCGCGAATTTCTGCCGCCCGATCGTCGCGGGCCAGTCCAGCCATTCGGGGAAGCTGTCGAGCTGTCGCTCGGCGGGTGACTCGGGTGTCAGTCGCGGCGACACCACGATCGACACCCGCCATGCACCGCGGTGCGGACCGTCGGCGGTTTCGCGGCCGTGGGGCAGGGCGGTCCAGATGATTTTTTGCTGTGCCATGGGGTGTCTCCGGCGTTCCCTTGCAAACGAGGTTCAGGCGAACGCCTCGCAGTAGTCCCGCCAGGCGTAGGCGGTGTTGGCGTCGATTCCAATCAACTCGTCGTCCAGCGGCAGCGTCGGGTCGGTGGACAGGCCCATCAGCTGGCGGAAGGTCGGGTCGCCGTTCGAGCCGGCGAACTTGCGCTCGCAGGTGATCGTGACGCTGCCCGAGAAGATGAACAGGCTGATCTCGATGGTCAGTTTCGCCAGGCCTGCGGCCTTGCCGGTCTCGAACTCGTAGCGCAACTCGAGGTACAGCTCGAGCGAGGCGGTGATGATCCCGAGCACATTGACGTGGCCTTCGAGGCGGAAGTAGCCGGTCAGCGACGCGGCGTCCTTCTCCATGCGGAAGTACACGCCGGCCATCACCGACACGCCGCCCGACGCGACACCGAAATCGATCGAGATGCAGGCGCCGAACTCGAACGCGGCCTCGAGGATCTGGATGCCGCTCGGGTCGAGCGTGATGCCGAAGAAACCGCCGCCGCCGAACATCGACACGCTGAGGTTGAACGGCTGCTCGCGGGTGCAGAAATTGAACCGCACCGACAGCGGCTGCCCGATGAAGGGCACGGTGAAGCCCGCGCCGAGCGAGATGTTCGACAGGTTGAACACGCCGACGCCGATGCTTGGCAGCGCGATCGAGAACCCGGCATCGATGCCTTGCGCGGTGATGTCGAGGTAGGGCGGGTCGGAGAATCCGTCGAGCGGGATCAGGTCGCGCAGCGTCTCGACGAAGGACAGCGGGCCGACGAACTTGATGTCGCTCAGCACCACGTCGACATTCATCTTGGCCGAAGAGTCGACGCTGAACTCGATCTTCTCGAAGTTCAGCTCGAGGAAGCTGGCCGGCGCGATCAGCACCAGGTCGAAGTGGTGCAGGCCGCACAGCACCTGGATCTTCGGCGGCCCGCCGCTCTTCTTCACCCGCGCTTCGACGGAGACGATGAAGGCGTGCTTGTCGTGGACGACGAACAGCGGTGCGCTCGGGTCGAAGCCCCAGCTCTTGATCTCGGGCTTCCAGTCGAAGCGGATCACCAGTTCTTCGCCGAGCAGGTTCTGCAGCAGTTGCAGCAGGTCGGCCACGGTGCCGAGCGCGGTCTCGACCGCCTCGATGACCGACAGGATCGTCTTGCGCGGCGCGCCTTCGAGCATCGGGAACACCGCGACGTCGTCGCGCACCGCACCGAGCGCGTCGGCGATCGCCTGGATCTTCGGCGCGAGCTGGTCGGGCTTCGTGATCAGCTCGCCGATGGCCTGGCCGGGCGCCGGGTTGTCGAGCAGGTCCTTCAGCGCATCGAACAGCGCCTTGCCATGCGAGTACAGACCGGCCAGCGCGGTGAAGGCGTCGAGCAGGGTCAGTGCCTGGCCAACCACCGTGTTGACCGACTGGCGAAATCCCGCCGGCAGCGTCGGCTGTGCCGCAACGGCATCGCGCAGATCCGTCAGTGCCTTGCGCAACTTGCCGTTGCCCTGCGGCGCGTCGAGCGCATCGGCGAGATCGATGCCGGCCAGCGGGTCGGCCACGTCGAATGTCCGGCTGGAAAGCGTCGCGAGCTGCGCACGGATCGCGTCCAGCGACGACCGCACCGAGTTGACCCGGTTCTCGATCTCGGTCCGCTGCGCAGCGGCAAAAGCCGTCGCCTGCGACACCAGATCGTTCAGCGTTCCCTTGACCACCGCCAGTGCCGCATCGGCCAGGCTCGCCGGCTGTTCGGCCAATGCGCTGACGAACTGGTACAGCCGCAGCAGATCGTTGAAGAACGACTCGACCTTGGTGCTGGCCTCGGACGCGAACTTCGGCGCCTTGTCGAGGTTGTCGAGCAGATCGGACACCTCCTCGATCACCGCGCTGAGCGGGATGCAGCCGAACAGCAGCGGCAGCGGCAGATCGCCCAGGCCGCCGCTGGCCGGGAAGAAGCCGGTCGGCTTGACCTTGCCGGCCAGCACGTCGCCGACCGGTCCGGCGGTCGGCCCGAGCGCGCGTGACAGCGCACTGGGACTCAGGTTGGGCATCACGAAGCCACCGCTGCGGTCGCCCTGCTTCGAGAAATCGAGCTTCGCCATGTCGGGTGTGTCGACCACGTCGGCGAACACCTCGCCCTTGTTCGACGCGGCGTTGAAGCCGAGTCGGGCGTAGGTGTCGTTCCAGCGCAGCAGGTTCAGCTTGTCGTTGCCCGACAACTGGGCCAGCGCGCCGATGCGCGTTTGCGCCCGCACGATGCGCGGGAAGAACATCGGGCGGTTCAGGCTGTCGCTGAAGCTCTTGAACGCGTTCAGCGAGGTGGCGTTGGCGGCGTCCGGAATGTGTGCGCCGAAGGTCAGGCTGACCGCCTCGATCGAGGTGTCGCCGGCCTTCGCGCTCGGCGCCATCGCGATGCGCTGGCGCTTCATCGGTGCGACGGTGCGGTCGTTGGCGTTCGGCGTGGCGACGCCGTCCGGTGTCTGCGTCGCGTTCCACCCGGCCAGTGCCATCTTGGCGGACTCGGCGGCGCCGACCAGCGGCGGCGGGCCGGCCGCGGCGCCGGTGTACAGCGGCACCAGCTTCTTGCCGCTGCGCGTGCGTGGGCTGGCCAGCGAGTTGGACATGAAGATCAGCGGCATCTCGAACTCGACGTTGCGGCCGTCGAGGTCGGTCGCCGACATGCGGAACTTGAACGGCTCGGGTGTGTCGCCCGGCCCGACCGCAGGCCAGAACAGCAGTTGGCCTTTGCCGTCGAGCTGGGTCTTGACCGGCTCGCTCAGGTCGGGCGTGACCGTGGTCAGCATGCGGATCTGGGTGAACGGGAACTCGTTCTTGACCCGCTGGTTGTTCGGGCCGTACGGATTCAGGCTGCCGGCGTCGTCATACCGGCGCTCGCGCTCGCGAACCACCATGAACATGCGCTGGCGCAGGTAGGCGGCGTTGCCGTGGATGCCGTGGAACTTGCGCTCGCTGACCTTGATCAGCGCGACCCGGTGCCCGAATGGAAACAGCACGCCGCGGTAGACGACGCGCACATAGTGGTCGCGTCCCATCGATGCGCGGTGCACCCATTCCTCGACGTCGAGCCCCGGCGGTTCCCACGCGCCCCGGCTGTCGAGCCAGCCGCCGAGCGCACTCAGCATCAGCAGCTTGGCGTCCACCGGCTGTGGCCGGTAGTTGCTCATCGAGAAATTGGCCGACAGGTGGCTGACCTGGTAGCGGTCGTAGTCGGACAGCGTGCTCAGGAACGGGTCGCCCTGACCGGGCAACGGCAGCTCGGTGATGCCTTGCGGAAACGCCGATTGCATGGGCTTGCCGAACGTTCCGGTGGTGGCCCAGACGGCGCGCAGCGTGCGGTTGGCATCGGGATGCGGCGGCTCGATCGCGGCAGGCCCGCTGGCGTCGCTGCCGACCAGCCGTGAATGCCACAGCTCGGTGCGTTTCGTCGC
>JARXKP010000246.1 GCA_030271615.1 Pseudomonadota bacterium | reverse complement strand
GCCAGCTACTTCTACAGCCGCGACATCGGCCGCATCTTCCGCGTCGGCGAAGCGCTCGAATGCGGCATGGTCGGTGTCAACACCGGGCTGATCTCGACCGCCGAGGTGCCGTTCGGCGGCGTCAAGCAGTCGGGCCTCGGACGCGAGGGATCGCACCATGGCATCGACGACTATGTCCAGATCAAATACCTCTGCCTCGGCGACATCCTGCGCTGACACCCCACTGCCCCATGTCCATCCCCACGCTCGAAACCCGCCACTGGGTGTTGCTGGTCTTCATCGGCTCCGCGCTGTACGTGCACCTGCGCGGGCGAGTCCGCTTTCGCCTGGCGCGCGCGTTGACCGACTTCACGGTGCTGCTCGCGCCGGTCAACCTGCTGATGTACGCGTTCTCGCGCACCCCGCGCACCGCCTACATCGACGTCGCCCGCTTCCCCGAATTGATCGAGCTGCAGAAGCACTGGCCGACGATCCGCGACGAAGCGCTGCGCCTCAACGACGAGGGCTACATCCGTGCCGCCGCCGGCTACACCGACATGGGCTTCAACTCGTTTTTCAGGACAGGCTGGAAGCGCTTCTACCTGAGCTGGTACGGCAAGGACATGGCTTCGGCACAAGCCTTGTGCCCGCAGACGGTCGCGCTGCTGAAGAACATCCCTTCGGTCAAGGCCGCGATGTTCGCGTCACTGCCGCCGGGTGCGACGCTGGTTCGGCATCGCGATCCCTACGCCGGTTCGTTGCGCTTCCACCTCGGGCTGCAGACGCCGAACGATCCGGGCTGCTACATCGATGTCGACGGCCAGCGCTACCACTGGCGCGACGGCGAAGCCGTGATGTTCGACGAGACCTTCATCCACCACGCCGCGAACACGACCGACCAGCCGCGCGTGATCCTGTTCTGCGACATCGAGCGTCCTCTGTGGGGCAGCCCGCTGCGCTGGTTCAACCGCTTCTTCGCGAAGCACGTGATGGCAGCGGCCTCGACCCAGAACGTCACCGGCGAGCCGATCGGCGGCATCAACAAGGTGTTCGCGCACGGCTACAAGCTGCGCGCCAAGGCCAAGGAGTTCAAGCGCGGGAATCGTCGCGCGTACTACGTCGGCAAGTGGTTGATGATCGCCCTCCTGGTGTGGGCGATCTTCTGGTGACTGCGTTTTCGATCGAGCCCCGGACCTCGTTGCGACCCAGGCCGACCTGACCTCGACTCAGCTCGGGTTCTCGTCGTTCGCGGCAGCGGCTTCACCGCGCTCCAGCCGGTTGGCGTAACCGGCGCGACCGGTCGCCTGTGCCGATGCGGCGAGGCCGACGGCGCGGCGCAACAGCATGTCCGGCTGGGTGCCGTCGCCGGGATAGACCGCGATGCCCAGCGCCGTGGCGACAGCCAGGTCGCTGCCACCGACCTTGAACGTCTCGCCCAGCGAACCCAGCAGCTTGCGCCCGACGCGGTCGGCATCGGTGGGCGTCTCGAGCTGGGACAGCAGCACCGCGAACGAATCATCGCCAACCGACGCGACCACGTCACTGGCCCGCACGCCGGCCCGCAGGCGCACCGCGACCTTGCGGCGCAGCGTGCCCGAAGCCTCGACACCGAGCCTGGCCATCGTGGTCACCAGGCCTTCGATGCGCAACACCAGCAAGGCCATCGGCGCCGGCTCGCGTTCGCGCAGGGCGAGCAGGTAACTCATGTGCTCGATCAGCTGGCCGACGTGCGGCAGACCGGTGTGCACGTCGGTGGCAAAAGCCTGACGCGTTGCCGCGCGCACGCGCTGCCGCTCGACCGCTGCGCGGAGTCGGCGCGGCCAGGCGGCACCCGACATCTCGGCGGGAATCACGACCTCCTGAGCGCCGTCGCGCAGCCAGCGCATCCATTCGGCAGCGTCCACGGTGTCGGCCACAACGACCACCGCGACTTCTGAAGCGCAGCGGGGCCAGCCGTCCCAGCCTCCTTGCACCACCAGTACGTCGACGGGCCCGGCCGCGAGCTGTTGCCACACGTTGTCTGCAGAGCCAACGGACACCTCGAACGACCCGAATCCGGCATCGTCCGGGACATCCATCGACGCCACGGCACCGTCGCCGGAACCGATCAGCAGCACACGCAGGCCAGGGTCTGTCATCGAGTCATCCTCACAGTCTCGCGATCAATGTCCACGAAGGATTGTGGCGGCGCGGCACCCAGGCCAACTCCGGTAATCGCGCGGTTTTTCGGTCCAGTTGGATTCGCTGTCCACCGGAGCCCGAACACGCGCGAAAATGACTTCGATCCGTTCCGCTTTGCGTCCCTCCCGAACCCTTGAGCACCGCATGAATCGCCTCGCAGCAGGGGTCTCCGCACGGGCACCGATTGAACCGCAGGACGCCCGACTGGCGATCCTGGCGGACAGCTTCGGGCGGCTGACCGGGCGTCTTCTCGTGCCGTCCGCCGGCCCGGTGCGCGACGCGCTGTGGAACGCGACCTCGGTGATCGTTGCGCACGGAACCGAGCCGGATCCGGTCTTCTTCTATGGCAACCGGCGGGCGCTGGAACTCTTCGAAATGGACTGGACAGCATTTGTCCGCATGCCATCGCGCCTGTCCGCCGAACCGTTGCAACGCGAAGAACGGGCCCGGTTGCTCGAGAGGGTCGGTCGGGACGGCTTCATCGACGACTACGCCGGCGTCAGGATCTCGTCGTCCGGCAAGCGCTTCCGGATCGAGCAGGCCGTGGTCTGGAATCTGATCGACGCCTCGGGCAGGTGCCATGGCCAGGCCGCCACATTCGACCGCTGGCTGATGCTGTAGCGCCCCGGGACGCCACGCGAAACAGGCATAAACGGGCTTCAGGCCGCGACGGGCTCGGGCAGAGTGGCCGCGAGGGCAGCGACGTCGTCGCACCGCACGAATCGCTCGAAGCCCTCGACCGGCTGCGGTCGGCTGATCAGGTACCCCTGCAGCAATCCGCAACCGATGCGGCGCAGGAAATCCCGCTGCGCCTCGGTCTCGACGCCCTCGGCGATGACGCGGATACCCAGCGCCGTGGCGAGCTGCACGATGGCTTGCACAAGCACACGGTCATCGTCGCCTCCGGGCAGGTCGCGCACGAAACTGCGGTCGATCTTGATCTTGGACGGGCGCAGTCGCTTCAGATAGGCGAGCGACGAGTAGCCGGTGCCGAAATCGTCCACCGCCAATGGCAGCCCCAGCGCGTGCAGGCGCTCCACGATGACCTGCGTGGTGTCGGTGTCGGTCATCAGCACGCTCTCCGTGAGCTCGATCTCCAGCTCGTGGGGCTGCACGCCGAAATCCGCCATGGCGGCAGTCAGCGTGTCCAGCAGGCGGTGACTGCGGAATTCGAGCGCCGAGACGTTGACCGCGACGCTGCCAAAGCGGACCCCGGCGATCTTCCAGCGCGCGATCTGCGCACAAGCCGTGCGGATCGTCCAGGCCCCGATTTCGCTGATCAGGCCGCAGTGTTCGGCCGCACCGATGAATTCCAGCGGCGGCACCAGACCGCGCTGCGGATGGTTCCAGCGGATCAGCGCTTCGCAGCCCGTCAAGGCTCCCGTGCCGGTATCGACCTGTGGCTGGTAGAACAACTCGAACTCGTCGCGTGCCAGCGCCTGCCGCAGTTCCTGCTCCAGTTGCAGGTTCAACAGCAGCTGCGTGTTGAAGTCGGCACGGAAGAAGCTGCACCGCCCGCGGCCCAGACTCTTGGCGACATACATCGCGGTGTCGGCATGGCTCACGAGCGTCTCGTGGTCGCTGGCATCGTCCGGAAACAGTGCCACGCCGATGCTGGCCGACACGCCGACCAGGCGTGCGCCCAGGCGCAAGGGCTTTTCGATTTCCTTCAGCAACCGGTCGGCAGTGGCAGCCACTTCGTCCCAGTGCTTCACATCGCGAAGCAGCACCGTGAACTCATCTCCGCTGTGTCGGCACACCACGTCGGAAGCTCGCATCGCGGCGCGCAATCGCTCCGACAGCTCGACCAGCAAGGCATCGCCGGCCGCGTGCCCCAGTGTGTCGTTCACGGCCTTGAAACGGTCCAGGTCGATAAACAGCAGCGCCAGGCGCCCGCCGTGACGGCGTGCATCGGCGACGGCGCTGATCGTCAACTCGCGAAACAGCGCGCGGTTGGGCAGGCCGGTCAGCGTGTCGTGCATGGCGATCTTCTCGAGTTCGGCTTTCTGTGCCTCGAGCTGGTCGAACAGACCGTCGATCTGGACATGAACCTCGTTGAGGTGCTCCCCCAGTTGGCCCAGTTCATCGCGGCGATCCCATCGGACCGGCGCAACGTCCGCACGCGAAGCGATCTCGCTCGCCTGCCGCTTCAAGCGGTGGATCGGCACGAGCAGGCGCCGGTAAAGCACGGCCAGCAGCACCAGCACGCTGAGCAACACCTGCAACGCGGCCAGCAGGATGGTCGCGTGGCGCCGGTCCGCCAGCGCTCGGTCGATCTGTCCGGGGTCGAACCCGATCTGCAGCTCGCCCAGCATCTCGCCTTCTCGCAGGATCGGCATCTTCAGGAACACGCCCTGGCGCGGCTCGACACCGGCCTTGGTCAGGAGCGTCGGCTGGGCAAGGGGACGGTTCTCGGTCAACCGCAGGCTGTTCACCCAGGGCTCGTCCAGCGCGCGCTGCGCGGTCGATCGGGTGCTTTTCTCGTCGAGGGTCCACATGGGCTCGACCAGCGAGGCCGCGGTCATCACCAGCACCGCCTGACGGTTCTGCGCGATCAGCGGCTCCTGCGCGGCACGGGTCAATCGTTCATCGAGATGCCACAGCGTGACGGTAGGAGCCAGCACCGCCATGGCAATGCCCAGCAACACGGTACTGCGGATGGACAGAACGGGCCAGCGCCTCATGTCGATCCCGTGCAACGACAGCGCCCGGCACCGTCCCCGCCGTGGCGGGGCGAGCGTCGCCCGGAGGGCTCCGGGACCCGATGTGCACGAACGCATTCGCGCTG
Source organism: Pseudomonadota bacterium (assembly GCA_030271615.1). Taxonomy (GTDB): domain Bacteria; phylum Pseudomonadota; class Gammaproteobacteria; order Burkholderiales; family Burkholderiaceae_C; genus PBB1. Next base: position 285 of record JARXKP010000246.1, on the reverse strand, counting down.
ACATTTGACTTGGGATGCAAACATGGGGCCTCAGCGACTCGGACAGGCGGAAGACAACCGCACTGCATCCCGTTCGATATCGGCATCGTGCCATTCGGACTGAAGCACCCGCCGATTCGAACCGCCCGGATCGGCGATGCCGCGAGCGCCCCACCGGGCCACTGAACGCACCCGGCGACCAGCGCCGCCACGCTAGAATCCACGGCTGTTGCGGGTGTAGTTCAATGGTAGAACGGCAGCTTCCCAAGCTTCATACGAGGGTTCGATTCCCTTCACCCGCTCCAC
>JARXKP010000245.1 GCA_030271615.1 Pseudomonadota bacterium | reverse complement strand
CTCGCCTCGCTCGCCGGCTGCGGCTTCGAATTGCGCCGCTCGCCGACCTTGAATTTCCGCACCCTGCAGCTCACCGGGTTCAAGCCCAACTCACCGCTCGAGAAAGAGCTGCGACTGAACATCAACGCGAGCCAGACCACGCTCGTCGTCGACTCGGCGGCGCAGGCGCAGGTGATCCTGGAAGCGATCTCCGACCGACGAGAGAAGCGCGTCGTAGCGACCACGTCGTCCGGACAGGTGCGTGAACTGAGCCTGCGCGTGCATTTCAACTTTCGCTTGCGCACGGCGTCGGGCCGCGAGCTGATTCCGCCCACCGAACTGGCGATCGGACGCGACATGAGCTACAGCGAAACCACCGCGCTCGCGAAAGAGTATGAAGAAGCGCTGCTGTACCGCGAGATGCAGAAAGACATCGTGTCTCAGCTCATGCGGCGCTTGGCCTTCGTACCCGCGCTCTGAACGCAGACCGCGACGGCGAACCTCGATCACCGCCCGGGCCGCGACCTCCATGCAACTGCGCCTCGACCAGCTCGGCCCGCACCTGCAGAAAAGCCTGCGGTCGCTGTACACCGTGTGGGGCGACGAGCCGCTGCTTACCCAGGAAACGGGCGACGCGCTGCGCGCCGCGGCGCGCCAGGCCGGGCACACCGAACGCCAGGTGCACACCGTCGCTGGCGCGCACTTCAACTGGAGCGGGCTGATCGGTGCATCGCAGGCGATGAGTCTGTTCGCCGACAAGCAGATCATCGAAATCCGCATCCCGTCGGGCAAGCCCGGCAAAGAGGGGTCGGAGGCGTTGCAGCATTACTGCCAATCGCTGAGCGACGACGTGGTGACGATCGTGCAGCTGCCCAAGCTCGACCGCCAGCAGCAGCAAAGCGCCTGGTTCACCGCGCTCGACGCAGCCGGCGTGACCGTGCGCGTCGACCCGATCGAACGCAAGGCGCTACCACTGTGGATCGCGCAGCGACTGGGCGCACAGGGACAACGCGTGCAGGGCGGTGAGCCGGGTCAGCGCACGCTGGCGTTCTTCGCCGACCGGGTCGAGGGCAACCTGCTCGCGGCGCACCAGGAAATTCAGAAACTCGCGCTGCTGTACCCGACCGGTGAGCTGAGCTTCGAGCAGGTCGAGTCGGCGGTGCTGAACGTGGCGCGCTACGACGTGTTCAAGCTCGGCGAGGCGGTGCTGGCGGGCCAGGTGGCGCGCGCGCTGCGCATGCTCGACGGACTGCGCGCCGAAGGCGAAGCCGCCGTGCTGGTGCACTGGACACTGACCGAAGACCTGCGTGCACTGAAGCGTACGCAGGACGCGGTCCACGCGGGCCGGCCGCTGCCGCTCGCGTTGCGTGAAGCACGGGTCTGGGGCGCGAAGGAGCGTCTGTTCGAACGCGCGCTGCCGCTGTTCACCGAGAACGCGCTGACCCAGTTGCTGCACGCGGCGCAGGTCTGCGACGGTCTGGTCAAGGGGCTGAAGCACCCCGACTGGCCGCTGGAGCCGTGGGACGGCTTGAAACGGCTGGTGCTGATGGCGATGCAAAGCACGTCGGTGGCGCCCGGCGCGGCGCGTGGCCGGGCGGTCGTGATGCCGCCGCGATTGGCGCTCGGCGCCTGACAGGGACCGCTTCCACTTGCGGGACGGGGTCGGGCCGAACTGAAGCAACGTCAATAACCGCGCCGGCGATCCACCAGGCTCTGCGGCGGCTCGCCGAAACGCACCCGCCGCACGTTGGCGGCCGCGACTGCGGCAGCGCTGCGCGCATCGGTCTGCGCGGCAGCGTGCGGCAGCACGGTCACGTTCGGGTGCAGCCAGTAGCGGTGATCGGCCGGCAGCGGCTCAGTCGCGAAAACGTCGAGCACCGCGTGCTGCAAATGGCCGCGGTCGAGCGCAGCAAGCAGGTCCGCGTCGACAACGTGCGCTCCGCGCGCCAGGTTCACCAAGCTCGCACCTCGGGGCATGGCGTCGAAGGTGCGCGCGCACAGCAGGCCGCGCGTCGCCGGGGTCAGCGGCAGCAGGTTGACGACGAGGTCGGTGCGCGCCAGCAGCGGCCCCAGCGAGTCATCTCCGGTGTGCGTGTGGATCGACGCCAGCTCGGCCGGCCGTGCGCTCCAGCCGCTGACCCGGTAGCCCTGAGCGGCCAGTCGCAAGGCAACCGCGCGGCCCATCTGGCCGAGTCCCAGCACCGCGACCGCAACCTCGTCGGCACGCCGTTGCACGAGGGGCTGCCAGTGCCGAGCCCGCTGCTGGGCCGCATAGGTGAAGAAGCCGCGATGCAGGCTGAGCACGGCCCACAGCGCGGTCTCGGCCATCGCGGCGTTCATCGCCGGGTCGACCATGCGGGCGATGGTCACCTGCGGAGGCACGCTGGGGTCACCGAGCAGCTTGTCGACGCCGGCCCACAGCGACTGGATCAGGCGCAGGTTCGCGAGGCCGCGCAGCGCACCCGGCGGCGGGTTGGCAACGATGGCGATGTCGATCGTCGCATCGTCCACCGCCTGGCGATCGCTGACGAAGCGCTCGTCCGGAAGCGCCGCTTGCAGCAGCTCCAGCCAGAGACGCTGCTCGGCGGAATCGAAATCAGTGGCCAGCAGGATCGTCATGCGGGGCGCACTCACACACGCAGCGATGCGAGCAGCGCCCGCAACGCGCGCGTGACGGTCTGATGCCGCACGGCAGCCCGATCACCGGCGAGATGCAGCAACAACGCTGTGGTGCCGTCCGGCCGGGCCACCGCGAGCCACACGGTGCCGACCGGCTTGTCAGGCGTCGCACCGCCCGGCCCGGCGATGCCGGTCAGGGCAACGGCCCGCTGTGCAGACGATCGCTGCAGCGCACCTTCGGCCATGGCCCGCGCAACGGCCTCGCTGACAGCACCGTGCTGAGCGATCAACGCTTCGGGCACGCCGAGCAGTTCTGTCTTGGCTTCGTTCGAGTAGGCGACGAAGCCGCGCTCGAACCAGTCGCTCGAACCGGCCAACGAGGTGCATGCCGCGGCAATCAGACCCCCGGTGCACGACTCGGCGGTGGCCAGCCGCCATCCGCGCGAGCGCAGCGCGCGGGACAGCGCTTCGACGCCGGCTTGCTGTTCGGTATCGAGTTCGTTCATGACGGCAGATACGTCGCAAGCATCACGGCCAGAACCAGCGCCAGCCCGCGATCACCAGCAAGGTACACAGCGCGGCGACCAGGTCGTCGAACAAGATGCCGAAGCCCTGCGCCCAACCGATGGGCTGACCGCGTCGGCCCTTGAACAGGCGGTCGGCCCAGGCCACCGGGCCGGGTTTGGCGGCGTCGAAATAGCGGAACAGCGCGAAGGCGACCGCCTGCGCCAACAGCCCGGCCGGCATCACCAGCCACAGCACCAGCCAGAACGCGAGCACCTCGTCCCAGACGATGGCGCCCGGGTCCGGCATGGCCATCGCGCGGGCAGTCACGGTGCAGGCCCACCAGCCGACGAAGAAGCTGACGGCCAGCAGCGCTGCCATTTCCAGCGTGGCGAGGTAGGGCTGCAACACCAGGAAGGCGATCCACGCCCACAGCGTACCGACCGTACCCGGCGCCACCGGCGACAGGCCGCTGCCGAAGCCGAGTGCGATCGCATGCGCCGGGTGGCTGAGCAGCAGCCGGACGGTCGGCCTGCGCGGCGCCAAGGCGGGTTCTGATGCGATCACCATGGTGTCGTTCATGCGCGGAAATGATCGAACGACGCATGACGGTGCGCCACCGGCCGGGCCTCGGCATCGACGAGTTGCGCATGGGGACCGGTGGCCGATTCAGGCCGCGGCACGATACGGCCGATGCGAGTGACCAGGAGACCGGTCGAGGCGCCGGCCGCCGCCACGCGCGCGGCCCGGTCTGGCGCGGCGGTGAACAACAGTTCGTAGTCGTCGCCACCGGACAGCGCGCACAGGCGTTGCAGCGCCAGCGGCTGCGAACGCAGCACCGCGCTGCGCGGCAACGCATCGACTTCCACCAGCGCGTCGACACCGGAGCGCTTCAGCACATGATTCAAATCGCCCAGCAGACCGTCGGACACGTCGATCGCACTGCTCGCCACGCCACGCAACGCGAGCCCCAGCGCGACCCGAGGCTGCGGCAACTCCATCGCGTCACGCACCAGGTGGAAATCATGCCCCTCGAGCGACAGCGTGCCGCGAAACACCTCGAGTGCCAGCCGGGCATCGCCGAGCACGCCGCTGACATACAGATCGTCGCCGGCCCGTGCGCCCGAGCGCAGCAAGGCGCCGTGGCTCGTCGCGGTCGTCATCGTCGGCACCTGGCCGAACACACTGATGCAGATGTTCAGCGGGCCCTGCGTCGTGTCGCCGCCGATCAGCTCGCAGCCATGGACATCGGCCAACGCCAGCAGGCCGCGCGAAAAGCCTTCCAGGAACACCTCGTCCGCGCGCGGCAGCGCCAGCGCCAGCGTGAAGGCCAGCGGCTCGGCGCCGCACGCCGCAAGGTCGCTGAGGTTGACCGCCAGCGCCTTGTGGCCGAGCCGGTCGGGCGCCACCGTCGACAGGAAATGGCGGCCCTCGACCAGCATGTCGCACGAGGTCGCGACCTGCATGCCTGGCGCCGGCGCGAACAGCGCGCAGTCGTCGCCGATGCCCAGCGTTGCGCGCCGTGCGGGGCGCTCGAAGTAGCGGGTGATCAGGTCGAATTCGCCGAGTGCCATGGCCACATTCTCGCTGCGGCTGGCGACCCAACCGATCCAGGGTCCCACTGGGTCGGCTCCTACAATCGTCACCATGATTTGCCGACCCGGCCTGTGGTGACAGGCCTCTCGCCAGAACCCCTTGCTGCAGCAAGCCTGCGCCCTCACATGCCCCCGCACGCGACCTTCTGCGCGCTCACCATCGAGAACCGGCCATGACCAACGCCAACGACAGCAAACAAGCCGAATTGCGCCGCGCCGCGCTCGAATATCACGAGTTTCCGACGCCGGGCAAGATCGCGATCGCCCCGACCAAGCAACTGGTCAACCAGCGCGATCTGGCGCTCGCCTACTCGCCCGGGGTGGCCGCCGCCTGCGAAGAAATCGTGGCCGACCCGGCGAACGCGTTCAAGTACACCGCGCGCGGCAACCTGGTGGCGGTGATCACCAACGGCACCGCGGTGCTCGGCCTGGGCAACATCGGCCCGCTCGCCAGCAAGCCGGTAATGGAAGGCAAGGGCGTGCTGTTCAAGAAGTTCGCCGGCATCGACGTGTTCGACATCGAGATCGCCGAGAACGACCTGGACAAGCTGGTCGACCACATCGCCGCGCTGGAGCCGACGTTCGGCGGCATCAACCTCGAGGACATCAAGGCGCC
>JARXKP010000244.1 GCA_030271615.1 Pseudomonadota bacterium | reverse complement strand
TCTGCTTGATCGGCCACAGCAGGCGGCGCGCCTTGTCGAGGTTGCCGTTGTCGGGCCAGCTGTTCAGGGGGGCGAAGCGCTGGTTGCCGGTGCCGGCGCCGCCGCGGCCGTCATGGATGCGGTAGGTGCCCGCCGCGTGCCAGGTCATGCGCACGAACAAGCCGCCGTAGTGGCCCCAGTCGGCCGGCCACCAGTCCTGCGAATCCGTCATCAGCGCCTTCAGGTCACTGACCACGGCGTCCAGGTCGAGCGTCTTGAACTCCTCGGCGTAGTTGAACGCCTCACCCATCGGGTCGGACTGGGAGGCGTGCTGGTGGAGGATCTTCAGATTCAGCTGGTTGGGCCACCAGTCGGCGTTGGTCTGGCCGCTGCGGGCGGTGGCCTGGGTGCGGGCGGCACTGGAGAACGGGCACTTTGCTTCGTTTGACACTTCTGTCTCCTTCGGTTGAATGCAATTCGCTGCTTGATTGGTGGGACATACAGGGTGTCCGCGGAAAAAATGTAGCGAGCTGTTGTGTTAGTAAAAAGTCAATTGATTGAAATACATCAATAGTCCTTGACAATGACCCCTGGCGCCCGCCGTGCGTGCAGCGAAATGCTGGCGAATACCACCCGTGTTGCTCGGTCAGCAGCGTCACATTGCGCGCGCTTACAGCTGCCGCCGCAGCTCCCCTGATCTTGATCGACCCGGGTGGAGGGCCGCGGGCCCACGCGGCGCGTACAGTCTCGCGCGGCCGACCTTCAAAGTGGAGTTTCCATGTCCCTGCGTCCTCTCTCCCTGTTGCGACGCGGCCTTGCCGGCGTGTGGTGGTTCATCGATGCGGCCCGTCGCACGCTGCTGAACCTGCTGTTCCTGTTGCTGATCGCCGTGCTGCTGGTCGCGCTGTTCAAGCGCGAGGCCCCGGTCATGCTGGACAACACCGCGCTGGTGCTCGATCTGAAGGGCCCGCTGGTCGAGGAGCAGTCGGGCGGCGTGCGTGACAACGCGCTGGCGCAACTGCGCGGCAATTCGATGCAGGGCACGCGGTTGCGCGACGTGCTGGCGGTGCTCGAAGCGGCGGCGACCGATCCGCAGATCACCCGCGTCGTGCTGATGCTCGACGACTTCCAGGGCGGCGGACTCGCCAGCCTGCGCGACGTGGCGACCGCGCTGCAGCGCTTCAAGTCCAGTGGCAAGCCGGTGGTCGCCTGGGGTTCGGGCTACGACCAGAAGCAGTACTACCTCGCGGCGCAGGCGAGCGAGGTGCTGATGCACCCGCTGGGCGCGGTCTATCTCGACGGCTTCGGGCGGCTGCGCAACTACTACCTCGACGCGCTCGACAAGCTCGGCGTCGGTGTCAGCCTGGTGAAGGTCGGCGCCTTCAAGAGCGCGGCCGAACCGTTCGTCGCCAACGGCCCGTCGCCGGCCGCGAAAGAAGCCGACAGCGTGCTCTACAACGGCTTGTGGGCCACCTACACCGAAGGCATCGAGACCGCGCGTCAACTGCCACCCGGCAGCACCCAGGGTCTGATCGATGCGCTGCCCGATCGCCTCGCGACAGCGGGCGGTGACGCCGCGCGGATGGCGCTCGAAGCCAAGCAGGTCGACGCGCTGAAGACCCGGGACGAGTTGCGCGCGATGCTGATCGAGCGCGGCGCGCGCGATGCCGACAGCAAGAGCTTCCGGCAGGTCTCGTTCGAGACCTATCTGGCGCGCATGACACCGGTGGTGAAGGGACTCGCCACCGGCAACGCGATTGGCGTCGTCGTCGCTGAGGGCGAGATCGTCGACGGCAAGGCGCCGGCGGGCACGGTCGGCGGCCTGTCGACCGCGGCCCTGGTGCGCAAGGCGCGCGAGGACGACGCGATCAAGGCGGTGGTGCTGCGCGTCAACTCGCCCGGCGGCAGCGTGTTCGGTTCCGAACTGGTGCGTCGCGAACTCGAGCTGACGCGTGCGGCGGGCAAGCCGGTGGTGGTGTCGATGGGCAACGTCGCCGCGTCCGGCGGCTACTGGATCTCGACCGCGTCCGACGAGGTGATCGCCGATGCCGCCACCGTCACCGGCTCGATCGGTGTCTTCGCGCTGCTGCCGAATGCGTCCCGCGCGATCGACAAGCTCGGTGTGCATGCCGAGGGCGTGACCACCACCTGGCTGGGCGCGGCGGGCGACCCGCGGCGCGAGCCCGATCCGCGCTTCGTCGGCATGCTGCAGACCAGCGTTGACCACATCTACGCCGACTTCGTCGGCAAGGTGGCGCAGGCCCGCAAGACCACGCCGCAGAAGATCGACGACGTGGCGCAGGGCCGCGTGTGGACCGGCTTGCAGGCGAAGGAGCGCGGGCTGGTCGACACGATCGGAGGGCTGAACGCCGCGATCCGCTCGGCCGCGCTGCGCGCCAAGCTGACCAAAGAGAGCGATGTTGAAAAAGCGGCCGACAAGCCGCCCGGCTATCGCGTCGTCTACATCGACCGCGAGCCGGGCCGTTTCGAGCGATTGATCGACGCCTTCGGCGGTGCTGCGGCCACCACGCTGGCGGCGCACTTCGACCTGCGGCTGGTGCCGATGGGCCTGCCCGACAGCGTGACCGGCTCGATCCGCCACGACCTGGGCTGGCTCGTCGAGCTGGTCGACGGGCGCAAGCCCTTTGCGGCGGTGACGCATTGCTTGTGCGATGCGCCTTGATTCCGTCGATCCGGCACCGTTGAGACGCCGCGTGTGACGTCCGCGCCTGCCAGCCTCAATCCCGCGCAGCTCGAAGCGGTGCACTACCTCGGTGGCCCGTGCCTGGTGCTGGCTGGCGCCGGCTCGGGGAAGACGCGCGTCATCGTGCACAAGATCGCGCGATTGCTCGAAGCCGGCTATGCGCCCGGCCAGATCGCCGCCATCACCTTCACCAACAAGGCCGCGCAGGAAATGCGCGAGCGCGCCAAGCAGCTTGTCGGCCCGTGCGCGGCCAAGCACCTGGTGGTCAGCACCTTCCACTCGCTGGGCGTGCGCATCCTGCGCCAGGACGGCGCGCGGCTGGGTCTGAAGGCGCAGTTCAGCATCTTCGACAGCGACGACGTGCTCGGTCTGCTGAAGGACGCCGGCGCCAGCAGCGACAACGCGCTCGCGCGGCGCTGGCAATGGACCATCAGCGGCTGGAAGAACCAGGGGCTCAACAGCGACGCGGCGGAGGCGGCCGCCTCCAACGACGACGAACGCATCGCTGCGCGCGTGATGAAGCGCTACGAAGAGCGGCTGGCGGCCTATCAGGCGGTCGACTTCGACGATCTGATCGGTCTGCCGCACAAGCTGCTGCGTCAGGACGACGAGGTGCGCGCGCAGTGGCAGGAGACGCTGCGCTATGTGCTGGTCGACGAGTACCAGGACACCAACACCATCCAGTACGAGTTGCTCAAGAGCCTGGTCGATCATCCCGACGAGCGGCGGCGCGGCCTGTTCACCGCGGTCGGCGACGACGACCAGAGCATCTACGGCTGGCGTGGCGCGACCATCGACAACCTGAAGCGCCTGCCACAGGAGTACCCCCGACTGAAAGTGATCGCGCTGGAGCAGAACTACCGCTCGACCGGCAACATCCTGCGTGCCGCCAACTGCGTGATCGCGAACAACCCGAAGCTGTTCGAGAAGAAGCTCTGGAGCGATTTCGGGGATGGAGAACCGGTGCGCGTGGTCGAGTGCGATGGCGAGGAGCACGAGGCCGAGCGCGCGGTTGCACGCATCCAGGCGCTGCGAGGGGCCGGCGGCGTCGCGGGAAGCAGCGGAAGCGTCGACTTCAAGGATTTCGCGATCCTCTACCGTGCCAACCACCAGTCCCGCACGATCGAGAAGGCGCTGCGCAAGGCGAACCTGCCGTACAAGGTGTCGGGCGGCCAGAGCTTCTTCGATCGCGCCGAGATCAAGGATCTGTGTGCCTGGCTGCGCCTGCTGGTCAACAACGACGACGACCCGGCCTTTCTGCGTGCGGTCTGCACGCCCAAGCGCGGCATCGGCACGCAGACGCTGACGAGCCTGGGTGAGTTTGCCGGCCGCTGGAAGACCAGCCTGTACGAAGCGCTGTTCGCGGAGTCGCTGGGCACCGCCGTGCCGACGCGCGCGATCGGCTCGCTGCACGAGTTCGGCCGGTTTGTGAACGATCTGGAGTACCGCGCGCGCCACACCACCGGCGCCGAGGACGCCAAGGCGCTGCTGACGGGCTGGCTGAAGGACATCGGATACGAGCAGCACCTGATGGATGGCGAAGAAAGCGAAAAACTCGCCGCAGCCCGCTGGGGCAACGTGCTCGATTTCGTCGACTGGATCGCCAAACGCTGCGGCGGCGAGATCGAGAACGACGGCGGCCTGACCGTCGAGACCGAGAAGAAGAGCGTGCTCGACGTGGCGCAGACCATCTCGGTGATCATCAGCCTGGCCGAGCGTGGCGACGAGCAGAACGTGGTCACACTGAGCACGCTGCACGCCGCCAAGGGTCTGGAGTGGCCGCACGTCACGCTGGCCGGCGTCAATGAAGGTTTGCTGCCGTTCCGCTCCGAAGACGACGAGATGACCGCCGAACGTCTGGAAGAAGAGCGCCGCCTGATGTACGTCGGCATCACCCGCGCGCGCAGCACCTTGCAGGTCAGCACCCTGCGCCGGCGCAAGAAAGGCCGCGACACGATCCAGGGCGTGCCCAGCCGCTTCATCGGCGAGATGAAGCTGCAGGACATTCAGGCGAAGCTGGATCCGCGCGAGAAGCTGAAGGCGTTGCGGGCGGCAGCCGCCGAACGAGCGGCGCAGGCGACAGTGGCCGTGAAGGAGTAGGCCGGACGGCGCGCAACGCTCAAGTCAATCTGCGGGTGTGCCGAAAAGGGGCCATACGGTGTTGATTCCTCGAGCGCTCCCTTTCCCATGAAATCTGCCACTGCCATTGAAACCATCGAAATTGCCGCGCTGAACATCGGCATGCACATCCACCTCGATGGCGGGTGGATGTCGCACCCGTTTCCACGGTCCAGCTTCAGGATTTCCAGTCTCGATCAGATCGCGACCCTGGTTTCGCTGGGTCTGGAGCGGGTGCGCTGGAGCCCGCAAGACAGTGATTTCAGTCCGACCACCGGTCGCTGGGACACGGCGAGTCTGCTGGCCGTGGCCGAATCCGAGCGTGACGAACCCTCGTGGTCAGACGCAACCCAGTCGTCCATGCCGGTCACGGCACCGGCCGACGCCGCGGCGCCCAAACCGCGCCCCGCAGCCCCCTCATCGACGCCGTCTGCGGCCGAGGTCGAACGCACCGCCCAGCGCGAGGCACTGCGTGCGCAGCGCCAATCGCTGGCGGCGTGCGAGCAGCAGTTTG